>JBFHQA010000079.1:0-12116 GCA_041592455.1 Thiobacillus sp.
CACGCCGCGATCGGTCTCGGTGCGGATCAGGCGCCCCGCGCCCTGCTTGAGGCTGATCGCCGCGTGCGGAAGTTGGTAATCCATGAACGGCTTGCCGCCATTTTTCTCGGCCTGGGCAATGCGCGCGGCGACGACCGGATCGTCGGGCGGCTGGAACGGCAGCTTGTCGATGATGACGACCGACAGGACATCGCCGGGCATGTCGACGCCTTCCCAGAAACTCTGGCTGCCGAGCAGGACGGCGTTGCCGGCTTTCTGGAAGCGGGCGAGCAGTTCGTTCTTGGGTGCGTCGCCCTGCACCAGTAGCGGATATTCCCAGCCGCGCGACTTGAAGGCTTCTTCCAGCAGGCCGCGCGCCTTGTCCAGCGCACGCAGGCTGGTGAACAGGATGAACGCGCGCCCGCCGCTGACTTCGAGCACCGGCAGGGCGGCGTTGACGACGGATTCGGTGAACTCGGGCGTGTTGGGCGCGGCGAGATTCTGCGGGACGTAGAGCACGCCCTGGCGCGGATAGTCGAAGGGGCTGTCGACGCACAGGGTTTCGGCGTCCTCGATGCCCAACCGCGCCTTGAGGTGGGTGAAGTCGCCGCCGACGGCCAGCGTGGCCGATGTCAGGATCCAGGCCTGGGCGCGCTCGGTGAGCTTGGCGCCGAACATGGCGCCGACCGAAAGCGGCGTGGCGTGCAGCAGCAGGGAGCTCATCGTGGTTTCGAGCCAGCGCACCCTAGGAGTGTCGGGATCATCGTCGCGCTGCCATCTGGCCAGGGTCGCCTGCAAACCCTGCGCGCGCTCGAAGCAGTTCTGCAAGTCGGCGTCCCGCTCGGCCTGCGTTTCCAGCAGGCGGGTCAGTTCGTCGAGCGATGAACCCGCGGTCTTCAAGGCGTCGGGCCACTTGTCATAGCGCTTGAGCTCGGCCTGGGTCGACTTGACGGGATTTTGCGGAAAGGCCAGCCGCAGGTCTCGCGTGGCCTTGGTCAGGTCTTCCGCCGCGTGGCGCAAGGCCGGGAAATCGCCGGCCTTGACGGCGGCGAGGCGCTTGGTGTCGCCTGCCAGTTCGATCATCTGCGAGGTGGACAGGGTCTCGCCAAAGAACTGCGCGGCGGTTTCGGCGAGCTGATGCGCCTCGTCGAGGATCACCGTGTTGCAGGCGGGAAGCAGTTCTGCGACGCCTTCGTCCTTGAGCCACAGGTCGGCGAAAAACAGGTGGTGGTTGACCACGACCACCTCGGCATCGAGCGCGGCCTTGCGCGCAGCCATGACGAAGCATTCCTTGTACTGCTTGCACTCGCTGCCCAGGCAGTTGTCGCGGCTGGAAATGGCGTAGCTCCAGGCCGTGGCGTCCTCGGGAATGCCTTCTGCCTCGGCCCGGTCGCCGCTGCTGCTGGTTTTGGCAAAGCTGGAAATCTTCGTCAGCCATTTCGGGTCGTCGCGGTGGGAAAACCGGCCGTCGGCGAGATTGCGTTCCAGATGATGCAGGCAGATGTAGTTGGCGCGGCCTTTCAGCAAGGCCACCTTGACCGGCGACTTCAGCGCCCGGCGGGCGGCGGGCAGGTCGCGATGGAACAACTGGTCCTGCAAGGCCTTGGTGCCGGTGGAAATGACCACCTTCCCGCCCGACAGGAGCGCGGGGATCAGATAGGCAAGCGTCTTGCCCGTGCCGGTTCCCGCCTCGGCCAGCAGCACGCCATGGGAGGCGATCGCGTGCTCGACCGCTTCGGCCATGGCCAGCTGCTGGGGACGTGACCGCCATCCGGGCAGCACCTCGGCACATGCGCCTTCGGGAGAAAATATCTGTTTCAGATCAAACATGTTTGGACTGGACTTGGGAGCGGAGTGTAACATCAGCAAGCAGGCGCTCCGATCTTCACCGATTTCAGAAGCCCGCACTTTTCGCCGTAAGGTTTTTGAACGAATGCTTTCGATCCAGCCATGCGCGTAAACAGACTCTTGCTGATAGTACTGTTCTTGCCTGCCCTGGCCCGGGCAGCGATCGTCCAGCAGAATGTCCATCCCGGAATCAACGCCCAGGCAGAGTATCTGGCGGGCAAGCGCGACAAGCCTGCCCTGCTGGTCCTGCATGGCTTTCTTCAGACGCGTGAATTCCCGACCGTGACTACGCTGGCACGAGGCCTGCACGATTCCGGCTACACGGTACTGACCCCCACGCTGAGCCTGCTGATCCCCAACCGCTCGCAAAGCCTGGCCTGCGAAGCCGTGCACATGCACCGCCTGGAAGACGATCTCGCCGAGTTGAGCCACTGGATCGCCTGGCTGAAAAAGCAGGGACATCGCCAGATCATCCTGATGGGGCACAGCTTCGGCAGCCTGCAGCTTCTCGCCTACTTGTCGGACAAGCCCGATCAATCCGTCAAGGGGTTCATCGGCGCCTCGTTGATCGAAGCCCAGGTCGGCAAGGCTTCGCGACAGGCGTTGATCACACAACTGAAAAACCGCGTACGCCAGGGAAATCGCGCGCTGGTCACCTATCCGCTCTCCTACTGCAAGAGTTACACCTCCTCCCCCGAGGGCATATTGTCGTATGCCTATTGGGATCAAGCCCACCTCCTGGAAGTCTTGAGGCGATCGCCTGTAGACATCCGGCTCATCATGGGGACTGCCGACTCGATGGTGGGCAGCGGCTGGCTCCGAAGTTTGCAAAACAGGCGCATCCCGATGGTGGTGATCACGGGAGCCAATCATTTCATGGATGGCACCCACGAATTCGATCTGCTCGAGCACACGCTCGGCATGCTGGACGAGATGAGTTCGAACGCCCGCCCATGAGGTGGTCCGCTTCCTTCACCATCCGCCAGGTAGCCCTGGCCGTCGTGGCCGGATTCCTGGTCCTGGCGAGCCTGATTGGATGGTATGCCGCCTACCAGACGCGCGCCGTCACGCACAATCTCGAACAGCACAGCCTGAAGGCAGCCAGCGCCGAGATTTCGGCGGCCGTGCAACGCTTGTCGAGCCTTATCGAGGAACAAGGCTCCAATCTGGCGGAGTGGGACGAAACCCGGCAGCAGATTTTGACGCCCGAGTACTACGCTTATTGGCAGAGTGAACGCCTGTATGTCAGCGGCATGATCAGCGAGCCTCACTCCACAGCGGCGCTCTATAACCGATCCGGCACGCTGCTGGCTCCCGCGGTCGACACCTCGGGCAGCCCGCGGGAACTGCCTGCCGGCTATCACCCTTTCCAGACCAACGACTGGCTGGTCAACGAAAGCGGGACGATCGTGTTGTATCACCTGTTCCCTGTTTTCAACGACACCCAGCGGCAGATGCTGATCGGCTACGGTCTGGTCCGGACCGATTTCATGCAGGCGCTGCGCAAGCAGGGGCAGTTTTACTTCGCCGACCAGGACTCGATCAGTGTGCCCCTCCAGCCCGGTGAAACAATCGGTATCTCCCGGCTGTTCACCCGCCTGAAATACGGTGTCCGGTCCAACCCGGACCAGCAGCGGTTCCAGTCCATCCTGACGCAAACGATGCTTGCGCTGTTCCTGCTGTTGCTGGTGATGGTCCTGCTGGGGTCGTTCATATACAGCCGCCTGCTCGTGCGCCCGATGCGCCGTCTCTCGGACGACATCAACGCCATGCAACAGGGGCGCTTCATGCCTGGTCCGTTGCGCCAGGAAAGCATGCGCATCAAGGAGCTCGAACATATCCGTCGCTCGCTTCACGACTACCAGCTCCAGCTGCGTGAACTCCACGGCTCGCTCGAACTCCAGAATCAGGAATTTCACTCCCAGGCGCGCCATGATGCCCTGACCGGTTGCCACAACCGGCGCGCCTACGAGGAAGACTGGGAGAAGTTCCAGCAGGACACCCAGGCTTCCCCGCAGGGCGTCGCTTTTTTGCTGTTCGACTGCGACCGCTTCAAGACCATCAACGATACCTACGGCCACGCCAAGGGCGACCGCGTCCTGACGATCGTGGCAGACCAGCTGCTGCTGGCATTGCGCGCCAACGACCGCCTGTATCGAATCGGCGGGGACGAATTCGCCACCTTCATGTCGTACACCACGACCTTCCAGGCCAAGCAGATCGCCCAGCGTTGCCAGTCGCTGATCGACGCCTCCTCGTTTACCGACCTGGGTATCAAGGAGCCGGTCAGCATCAGTATCGGTATCGCCTTCTGTGCCGCCGATCATGTCGACCGCATTGGCGACCTGCCAAAGCAGGCCGACATTGCCATGTATACCGCCAAGCAGCCAGGACGCAAGCCAGTTGCCGTCTATGGCGAGGACACCGATCGCTCGGCCCAGACGCTGGTGGCCAGCCGCGAGACCAGCGCCCTGTTCCAGGCCCTGGCCACGCCCGGCATGATCGAGATGCATTACCAGCCCATTCATGCCCTGCCTGGACGACAGGTCGACTATTACGAGGCGCTGGCCCGGATCCGCCACGCCGGCGAGATCATCATGCCGGGTGCGTTCCTTCCCGTGGTCAGCAGCCGACGACTGGAAGCCGATTTCGACCTCGCGGTGCTGCAGCAGATCGACGCCGACTTGTCGTCCGGCCTGTTTCCGCCCGGGCGCGGCGTATCGATCAATCTGTCGGCCCAGAGCATTTCACGCCCCGACATCCTGTCCCAGTTGATGGAACTGTCGCGGCACAGCACGCGGCACCGGCTGACGCTCGAAATCACGGAAACCTCCCTCATCACGCAGATGATGGAAGTGAAGAAACATCTTGAAATGCTGCAATCGGAACATCATTTCTGCATTGCCATGGACGACTTCGGCACCGGCTACTCGCCGCTGCGCTATCTGGTCGACCTGCCCGTCGACGTGATCAAGTTCGACATCTCGCTGGTGAGCACGCTGGACGAAGGCGATCGCGCCAGCCAGGTGGTCGCCGATTTTGCCCGCATGATGAGCGACGTGGGCTATGAACTGGTGGCCGAAGGAGTGGAAACCGAATCCGTGCTGCAGAAAGTCGAGAGCCTCGGTTTCGCTCACGTGCAGGGCTATCTGCTGGGCCGCCCCACGCCCCTGGCCCAACTGGGCGCCCAAACTGCCCAAGCCACCGGATCTGCCGATCCAGGCTGAAGAACAGTCAATGCTTGCCTGAACGCCAGATCGAAAAAATGATCCACAGGCTGTTGAAGAAGGCGATCAGGAATCCCAGCAAGCCGAACAGGGGCAGGCCGAACAGTTCGGGACCGCCTTCCACCGTCATGATGATGCTCGAACCAACCACCAGCGAGGCCGTCAGGATGCCCATGGTGATGCGGTTGCTGGCCCGGTCCAGTTGATGGCCGAAGTGATCGAGCCGTTTCAGGTCGAGATCGACCTTGACCCGCCCCCTGCGCACATCCCGCAATAGATGCCGCAGGTCGCGCGGCACGTCGGCCAGAACCTCGAACGTATCGCGCAGGCTTTTCCTGCCGCGGGCCAGCAGCGCCTGGGGGGTATAGCGCTGCTGGATGATGCGCTCCACGAACGGCGTCACGTAGTCGATCATGTGGAAATTCGGATCGAGCTGCTGCCCCAGTCCCTCCAGCGTGATCAGCGTCTTGAACAGCAGGGTCAGGTCGGCGGGCAGGACCAGGTTGTTCTCGCGCATCAGGGCGGTGATGTCGTTCAGCAGCGCCCCGATCTTGACGTCCTTCAATTGCAGGTCATCGTAGCTTTGCAGGAGTTCGGCCACGTCGTAGGCCAGGCGTTCCTCGTCGCCGACGTTCTCGTCGCTCCAGTCGACGAGCACCTGCAGCAGGGCCTGTTCGTCCTTGCGCGTCAGGGCGTGCAACAGGTTGACGATCTGGTGGCGGCGCGAGTGCGTGAGCATGCCGACCATGCCGAAATCGATCATGCCGATGCGGTTGTCGGGCAGGAACAGGACGTTGCCGGGATGCGGGTCGGCGTGAAAATACCCGTGTTCCAGCACCATGCGCAGCACCACGTCGGCGCCGCGATTCGCCAGCAGCCTGGGATCCAGCCCCCGTGCACGCAGCTTGTCGGGCGACACCCCGGCCATGCCGATGATCTGCTCCTGCACGTTGACCCGCTCGTTGGTGAAATCCCAGTACACGCGGGGAATCTTGACCAGCGGGTCGTCGGCAAAGTGCCGGGCGAACTGGTCGATGTTGCGGGCTTCCTTGGCCAGGTCGAGTTCGCGGTTCAGCGAGCGCCGGAACTGGGACACGATATGCACCGGGTCGTATCGCCTGAAATCGGGGACTTCGCTTTCCAGCAACTTGGCGGCGTGCTCCATGATGCGGAGATCGGCGCGGATCACGTCCTCGATGCCTGGCCGGCGAATCTTGACCACGACCGGCGTGCCGTCCTTCAGCGTGGCCCGGTGCACCTGGGCGATCGAAGCTGCCGCCATCGGCACGGGGTCGAACTCGGCAAACACGTCCCTCGGCTCGCCCTTGAGGGCTGCGACCAGGTAGGGATGCAGCACCTCGTAGGGCACGGCCGGCACCTGGCTGTGCAGCTTTTCGAATTCGGCAATCCAGTGCGGGGGGAACATGTCCACCCGCGTGGCCAGCAACTGGCCCAGCTTGACGAAGGTCGGCCCCAGTTCCTCGAGTGCCCGGCGGATGCGTACCGGCGCGTCCAGCTGGCTGATCTCACTGGTGCTGTGCCAGTGCAGGACGCGTCCCGCGCGCTCCAGTGCGCCGCTGATCCCCAGCAGGCGTACCAGGTCGCCCCAGCCGTAGCGGATCATCACCGAGGCGATTTCGTGTAATCGCGGCAGGTCGCGCACGACCGAAATGGTTTCCCAGAGCATCGTTGCTGTTGTTGTTCAAGTGGTTAATGCTGTGAGTGTACCCGCAAGGGGCACGCCGGATTCGTAAATCGCTCACGCAATAACGACTCCGCTGTACCCGCAAGGGGCACGCCGGCCAAGGCCCAGCCGACGTTGCAGTAGTATCAGGAGCGCAGGCGGTCGCTTTGCCGCTTGAGCGATTCGGACAAGGCTTCGAGCACGCCGCTGGCAACCTGCGACAGCCTGTCGGTTGCCGTTCCGGCCGTTTCGCCGAGCCTGGCTCGGCCGGTCTCGGTGGTTTCCCTGACGCCGCTCGCCAACTGTTGCAGTGCATCGCGGACCTGGTCGCCGGTGCGCGTGCCGCTGTGCTTCAGATGATCGGCCAGGATTTCCAGTTCCTCCTTCAGCTTTCCGCCAGACTGGCTGGCGGTCTGCCTGAGCGTATCCACCAGTTGTGACTCAAGATCGCGCAACTGGTCGAGGCTTGCCCTCAACTCGTGCTCCTTGAACGCGCGCCCCTGGTCGATGGCCTCGCGAATGGCATAAGACGCGCTTTGAGCCGCGCTGCCGACCGCCTCGTCGAGCCCCGATACGGCCTGCCGGAGGCCATCCCGTATCTCGCCTCCGCGCGCGTTCAGTCCGCTCCCGACACCCGCCGTTACTGCGCTGACGATCTCGCCCAGATCCTTCAGGGCCAGGGTACGGTCATGCAGCGCGCGAGCCGTCAGGTCGCGAACGCGTTCATGCAGGTCGGGCTCGGATGCGGCAGAAGCTGCTTCATCGCGCCATTGCGCAAGCTGCCGGTTTTCAGCACCATCAGCTTCATGGGTTGCAGGATGAGTGGGATCGGTCATGTTGAACTCCTCACAATCAAGATTCGTTTCATATCGCCGTACTTGTCTTTTAAATATAGAGTAGATTGTCATTTCATGAAGCCCGCCGCGGTATCGCTCCTGCTGACTCTTCTGTTTGTCCCGCCGGTTCAGGCCAGCGAGGACATCCCGATGTATGCCGTCAGCCTGGTGGGCAGCCCCTATCGCCTCGGCGGCATTTCACCGGAAACCGGACTCGACTGCAGCGGCTTCGTCGGCCATGTGTTCAGGCAGACGACGGGCGTCACCCTGCCGCGCAACGCCCAGGCCATCAGCGAAGCGGCCCATCCGCTCGACCCTGCCGAACTTCAGCCGGGCGATCTGGTCTTCTTCAATACGCTCAAGCGCGCGTTTTCCCATGTCGGCATTTATCTGGGCGACAACCGGTTTGTTCACGCGACGAGCAGCCGCACCGGCGCCGTCATGATTTCCAGCCTGAGTGAACGCTACTGGCGCGACCGCTTCGATGGTGCCCGCCGCATCGTCAAGCCTGACCGCCGCCAGCCATTGCAGGATGCCTATGCGTATGACTAGTGCCGTTGCTCTCTTGTCCTCCCTTGCCCGCCATGCTGCAGCAGCGAGCCTGCTCGGCCTCGGGCTGAACCTGGCCCACGCGGCAACCGACCTGAGCCTGGAAAGCGCCCACAACGTCAACGAAGGGGAACTGCACTTCCTCCAGACCGAGCCTGCCAAACCGGTCCACCATCACCACAATCAGATCAGCATCGCGCGCGACAGTCTCGCTTCCGGCTGGGTGGGGCTGTCCCAGTGCCACGATCACCTCGACCCGGTCCCGCGTGCCCAGATCACCTTTCGCGAGGGCTTCGTGCGCAAGCTCAAGGTCGACTCCTCCAGCCGCATCGAAAAAGTCTGGGTCGAGGGTTCCAGCGTGCAGCTGGTCAACGTCGAGCCCGGCGCCAGGCTGTGCCTGTCTGCGCAAACCCGCGCGATGCGCAATACCGGAAACGGCTACTACAACCTAAGCAGCGGGCCCTACATGCGCAAGTTCCTGGATGGCTACTATCCAATGAAAGTCACGCTGGATATCCGCTATCCGGCCAAGACGCTGCGCCTGATCGACATCGCGCCCGGCGCCCAGCCCGGCCTGAAGGTGGACACGCAACCCGGCCATATCCGCCTGCACGCCGTGTTCGAGGGCGAACTGCAATCGCTGATCCAGTTTGAGACGCGCTGACCTGCCGGCCCCGGCTCCCATCAATAATATTGATATTGATAACGGTTATCATTTGTAGTAATCTTCGGTCCATCCAATCAACCGAAGGACATCCCAAGATGAAACCAACCCAACTGCTGGCTGCCCTGGCATTCGGTACCGCCATCACCCCCGCCCTGGCCGAGGAAGTCGTGGTCTACTCGGCCCGCAACGAGCAGCTGATCAAGCCGCTGTTCGATGCCTACACCCGCGAAACCGGCGTGCAGGTCAAGTTCATCACCGACAAGGAAGGCCCGCTGATGGCCCGCCTCAAGGCCGAAGGCCGCAACACGCCGGCCGACGTGCTGCTGACCGTGGATGCGGGCAACCTGTGGCAGGCTTCCGAGGAAGAACTGCTGCGCCCGATCCAGTCGAAAGTCCTGGCTGCCAACGTGCCCGCCCACCTGCGCGATCCCGGCAACGAATGGTTCGGCCTTTCGGTGCGCGCCCGCACCCTGGTCTACAACACCGGCAAGGTCAAGCCGTCCGACCTCTCCACCTACGAGGACCTGGCCAACCCGAAGTGGAAAGGCCGCCTCTGCCTGCGCACCTCGAAGAAGGTCTACAACCAGAGTCTGGTGGCGATGATGATCACCGAGTACGGTGAGGACAAGACCGAAGACATGGTGCGCGGCTGGGTCAGCAACCTGGCTACCTCGCCCTTCCCCGACGACACCAAGACGCTCGAGGCCGTGGCGGCAGGCCAATGCGACGTCACGCTGGTCAACACCTACTATTTCGGCCGCCTGATGGAGAAGAAACCCAATCTGCCCCTGGCGATCTTCTGGCCGAACCAGGCCCTGAAGAACAAGGCTGCCGGCGTGCACGTCAACGTCTCGGGCGCAGGCGTCACGCGCTACGCCAAGAACCCCGCCGGCGCCCAGAAGCTGATCGAATGGCTCTCGTCCGACAAGGCCCAGAACCTGTATGCCGACGTCAACCTGGAATACCCGGTCAATCCCCGGGTCGCTCCTGACAAGTCAGTTTCGGCCTGGGGCAGCTTCAAGCAGAACCTGATCAACGTAAAAGAAGCTGGCAGCCTGCAGGTCAAGGCCGTAAAATTGATGGATCGAGCCGGTTACAAATAATGATCCATGTCGTCATCTGAACTAGCAGCATCTGCAAAAACGCCCTCAGCGGGCGTTTTTGTTTGGCCGCGCCCCAGCGGCTGGATGCTGTTCGCCCTGCTGGTCGCCGCGCTGGTGCTGGTACCCGTCGCGGTCACGTTTTCGTCCTTTGCCCAGGCCGAGGGCGGCATCCTGTCTCACCTGACCGAGTTCGTCCTGCCCGAACTGGTCGTCAACACCTTGTGGCTCGTGCTCGGCGTGGGGATCGGCGTGAGCGTGCTGGGCGTGTCGCTGGCCTGGCTGGTGGCCATGTTTGAATTTCCCGGGCGCCGGCTGTTCGACTGGGCCCTGCTGCTGCCGCTGGCCCTGCCGGCCTATGTCACGGCCTTTGTGGCGATCGGCCTGCTCGATTTCACCGGGCCGCTGCAAACGGCCCTGCGCGAGGCTTTCGGGCCGGTGAGCCTGCCCGAGATCCGCTCGCGCGGCGGCGTCATCCTGGTCATGTCGCTGGCGCTTTACCCCTATGTGTACCTGATCGCCAAGAATGCCTTCGCCACCCAGGGCGCCATCGCCCTGGAGGCGGCCCAATCGCTGGGGCTGTCGCGCTGGCAGGGATTTTTCAGGGTGGCCCTGCCCATGGCACGGCCCTGGATCGCGGCCGGGCTGATGCTGGCCTTGATGGAAACCCTGGCCGACTTCGGCACCATGGCCATCTTCAACTACGACACCTTCACTACCGCGATCTACAAGGCCTGGTACAGCCTGTTCTCGCTGCCGGCTGCCGCCCAGCTCGCATCGATCCTGATCCTGTTCGTGCTGGTCGCCGTGGTATTCGAGCAGCGCTCGCGCATGAAGATGCGCTACGGGGCGGTTGGCCGCAGCGCGGCATCGCGACGGATCAAGCTGTCGCCCGGGCTGGCCGCGCTGGCCTTTCTCTATGCTGGAACAGTGCTGGCCATCGCCTTCATCATTCCCGTCACGCAACTGGCCTTGTGGGTGCGCGAAGTGATCGCCGAGGACCTCGACAGCCGTTACTGGGGGTTTGCCTGGCACTCCCTGCTGCTGGCCGGCATGGGCGCCCTGATGGTGGTGACGGTGGCCCTGCTGCTTGCCTACGCGGGGCGCTTGCGGCCCGGCACCTGGATGATGTGGACCCAGCGCCTGGCAACCATCGGCTACGCCTTTCCCGGTGCCGTGCTGGCGGTCGGCCTGTTCATTCCGGTGGCCTGGCTGGACAACTGGCTGATCGACACCCTGCGCGCCGGGTTCGGATTCGAAGGCTATGAAATCCTCAAGGGCACGCTGCTGGTGATGCTGCTGGCCTACCTGGTGCGCTTTCTCGCCGTGGGTTTCGGCCCCATCGAAAGCGGGCTGCACCGCATCACCCGCAACATCGACGAGGCCGCACGCAACCTCGGTACCGGCGCGTCCGGCCTGCTGGCGCGCGTGCATCTTCCCATGCTGCGGGCGAGCCTGCTGACCGCGGCCGCGCTCACGTTCGTCGACATCATGAAGGAAATGCCGATCACCCTGATGACGCGCCCCTTCGGCTGGGACACCCTGGCGGTGCGCGTATTCGAAATGACGTCGGAAGGGGAATGGGAACGCGCTGCGCTGCCTTCGCTCGCCATCGTCATTGCCGGTATCATTCCCATCATCCTGTTGACCTGGCGCGGCGCGCATACACACGACTGAGTCCCTATGGCAGAACTGATCCTCGACTCCGTTTCGCAATCGTACGGCCAGCGGAAAATCATTGCCGACCTGTCCTTTAGCCTGCCGGAAGGCGCGATCGGCTGCCTGCTCGGCCCCTCGGGCTGCGGCAAGACCACGGCATTGCGCTGCATCTCCGGCTTCGAGCCGATCCAGGAAGGCTCGATCCGCATCGGCGGCGAGATCGTGAGTCGCGCAAACTGGACGCTGCCTGCCGAAAAGCGCCGCATCGGCATGGTGTTCCAGGACTACGCCCTGTTTCCGCACCTGACGGTCGCAGGCAACGTCGGTTTCGGCCTGCGGGGCGAAAGCAAAACGGACCGGCAGGCCCGGATCGAGGAACTGCTCGAACTGGTCGGGCTGGCCGGCCATGCCGACCAGTTTCCCCACCAGCTGTCCGGCGGCCAGCAGCAGCGGGTGGCACTGGCACGCGCACTCGCACCGGCACCGCAACTGCTGCTGCTCGACGAACCGTTCTCCAACCTGGACGTGGATCTGCGTGAGCGCCTGGCACTCGAGGTGCGGGCGATC
>JBFHQA010000080.1:0-12005 GCA_041592455.1 Thiobacillus sp.
GTGTACGTGGCCGATGGTCCACTCGGTGTAGTGGGAGAGCGCGTTCACCGTCTTGATCGACATCATCGGGCCTTCGAAGGTCGACATGCCGTAGAACGACAGCGCGGTCACCATGAACTTGAGGATCGGGTCGGTGCGCAGTTTGTGCCATGCGCCCGACAGCGTCATGATGCCGTTCATCATGCCGCCCCAGGAGGGGGCCAAGAGCATCAGCGAGAACACCATGCCGAGCGACTGCGCCCAGTCGGGCAGCGCGGTGTACTGCAGATGGTGGGGACCGGCCCACATGTAGATGAAGTTCAGCGACCAGAAGTGCACCACCGACAGGCGGTACGAGTAGATCGGGCGGCCGGCCTGCTTCGGGATGAAGTAGTACATCATGCCGAGGAAGGCCGTGGTCAGGAAGAAGCCCACCGCGTTATGCCCGTACCACCACTGGATCATCGCATCCTGCACGCCGGCGTACATCGAGTACGACTTGGTCAGCGTCACCGGGAGCTCCATGCTGTTGACGATGTGCAGCAGCGCAATCACCAGGATGTAGGCGCCGAAGAACCAGTTCGACACATAGATGTGCCTGGTCTTGCGCTTGATGATGGTGCCGAAGAACACCAGCGCGTAGGCCACCCACACCACCGTGATCAGCAGGTCGATCGGCCATTCCAGCTCGGCGTATTCCTTGGAGCTGGTGAAGCCCATCGGCAGGGTGATGGCCGCCAGCACGATCACCGTCGTCCAGCCCCAGAACGTGAACGCCGCCAGCTTCTCGGCCCACAACCGTACCTGGCAGGTGCGCTGCACGATGTAGTACGACACCGCAAACATCGCCGAGCCGCCGAACGCGAAGATCACTGCATTGGTATGCAGCGGTCGGAGGCGTCCATATGAAAGATATTCGATGCCAAAGGTCAGGTCCGGCCAGATCAGCTGCGCGGCCAGGATCACCCCGACCAGCATCCCGACAATGCCCCATACCACCGTCATGATGGCGAACTGTCGGACGACCTTGTAGTTATAAGTTGTCGCTTCCATACACACGTCTCCCGTGATTGATGACTGGATTAGCACATGCGAATGTTGTGATCTATTCGCATATAAAGATAAATATATCCACTTAATAAATGCTGTGTCAAGTTGTCGCATCCCCGGATCGGGAAGGGTGTGGTCAGGTGTTGTTTGATTGCAAATCGGGCTGCCATCCGGTCTTGTTGGTGTGTGTCGGCGCTGGATTTTTTATAGACCAGATTGCATGCTATTGATATGCATCATGTTTCAAAACTCGTCAGCACCCGGATCTGCTTCATCCGCCACGGTGAAACGGACTGGAACGTGGAGAAGCGGATCCAGGGCCATACCGATATTCCGCTCAACGATACCGGGCGGGCACAGGCGCTCGCGATGGCCTTCAATGCGGCGCACCAGCGCTTTCATGCGGTCTACAGCAGCGACCTGGTGCGTGCCCGCGAAACCGCCGAGGCGCTGGCGCAGCGCGAAGACCACGCGGTCAAGCCGCTGCCGCAGCTGCGCGAGCGGCACTACGGTATCTTCCAGGGCATCACGGCCGCCGAGGCGGCCGAGCGCCATCCGCAGGCTCATGCGCATTACCTGGCGCGCGACCTGGAATACGACTTCGAGACCGGCGAATCATTACGCGCATTTGCCGAGCGCGTGAGCGAAGGCGTCGACTGGCTGGTGCGGCATCACGCCGGGCAGACGATCGCGGCGGTCAGCCACAGCGGCGTGCTCGACATCATCTATCGGCGCGCGACCGGACGGCCGCTGCATACGCCGCGCGACTTCCTGATACCCAACTGCGGGCTCAACTGGTTTCATTTCGACGGCCAGGGCTGGCACCTGGAACACTGGGCCGACCGCCATTACCTGCATGAAGTGCTGACGGAGCCTCCCGAATGATGAAAACCGAACGCAAGCTGGTGTTCTTTCGCCACGGCCACAGCGAGTGGAACCTGACCAGCCGCTTTACCGGCTGGACCGACATTCCGCTGACCGAGGTCGGCCTGGCCGAGGCCGCGATCGCCGGGCGCCGGCTTGCCGAGGCAGGCTTTGCATTCGACGAGGTCCACGGATCGGTGCTGGTGCGCACGCGACAGAGCGCGGAGGCGATCCTTGCTGCGATGGGCACGCCCGACGTGCCGTTCTTCGGAACCTGGCGGCTCAACGAGCGCCACTACGGCGCGCTGCAGGGCATGAACAAGCAGGAGATTTTTTCGACCTGGGGGGAAGAGGCTTCGCGCCGCTGGTGGCGGGGCTATGTCGAGCCGCCGCCGCCGCTCGATCGTGACGATCCGCGCCATCCGCGGTTCGATCCGCTGTATGCGTCGCTGGATCCGGCCAATCTGCCGGCCAGCGAAAGCCTGCGCGACTGCCAGCAGCGTACCCTGCCATACTGGCATGAGGTCTTGCTGCCCCGTCTGCGCGAGGGCAGGCGGCTGCTGGTGATTTCCCACGGCAACACGCTGCGCGGCCTGGTGATGCACCTGGATGGATTGACCCCGCAAGCGATGGAAAAGGTGGAGATTCCCTCGGGCGTGCCGCTCGTCTACCGCTTTGCGCCGGACCTTGGCGTGCTGGGCCGCGATTGGCTCGAGGTGCCGGAAATCGCGTCGTTCTCCTGATTCAGGCCATCTTCAGGTCCTGGGCCAGGCCCAGGTGGGTGATCTTGCCCTCGTGCACGTGCAGGCCCTGCTTGAGTCCGCTGTCCGAATCGAGCGCGCCCATGCCTTGTGAAGCCAGCGCCTGCACGTAAGGCAGCGTGGCGTGCGTGAGCGCGTCGGTGGCGGTGCGGGCCACTGCGCCCGGCATGTTGGTGACGCAATAATGGACGACGCCGTCCGTCACGAAGAACGGATTGCTGTGCGTGGTCGGGCGCGAGGTTTCGGCGACGCCGCCCTGGTCGATGGCCACGTCCACCAGCACCGAACCCGCCGGCATTTTTTTCAGCAGGGCGTGGCTGATGAGCCGCGGCGCGTGGCGGCCGGGAATCTGCGCGGCGCCGACCACGATGTCGGCCTGCATCAGGCTGCTGGCAATGGCTTCCGGCGAGGAAAAACGGGTCTCCACGCGCGCGCCGAACTGCGCCTCGGCAGCGGCGAGCTTGTCGGACTGGCGGTCGATCAGGGTGACGCGCGCGCCCAGGCCCACGGCCACCCGGGCGGCGCCCATGCCGACCACGCCCGCACCGATGATGACCACGTGGGCGGGCGCCACACCGGGCATGCCGGTGATCAGCTTGCCGTTGCCGCCGTTGGACTTGTGCAGCCCCAGCGCGCCCATTTGCGTGGCCAGCCGCCCCGCGATGTCGGACATCGGCTGCAGCAGCGGCAGGCCGCCGCCGGGTCGTGTCACCGTTTCGTAGGCGATCGCCGTCACGCCCTTGGCCATCAGGTCGCGTGCCAGCTTGGGAGCCGCTGCCAGATGCAGGTAGCAAAACAGCAGTTGCCCGCTGCGCAACAGCGCCGCCTCGGCGGGCTGAGGTTCCTTGACCTTGACGACCAGGTCGGCGTCGTAGGCTTCGGCGGCGCTTGCCACGATGGTCGTGCCGGCTGCTCGGTAATCTTCGTCGCCGAATCCGACAGCGGCCCCGGCATCGACCTCGATGCGGACGTCATGGCCGGCCTCGACGAGAACGCGTGCGCCCTCGGGTGTCAGCGCCACCCGGTATTCGTGGTTCTTGATTTCCTTGGGGATGCCGATGTGCATGGGATTTCCTTGTTTGTATTCGACTCAGTCAACTATAGCCAGATGTCCTATGCGCTGGTATCACGCGGTCATCCGGCGAGGCTGCCTTCGCGCATTTCCGGGCGGGTGAGGATGTCGTTCAATGCAACGTTGATGAAGTAGTTGGAACGGCCGATTTTCTTCTTCTGCAGGTAGCCCCCTGCTGTCAGCATATCCAGGTATTTTGCCGCGGTCAGTCTCGATACTTTGAGGTCGCGTTCGATGAACTCGATCTTGGTGTAGGGGTGGCCGAACAGGTTGTTGATCAGGTCCTGACTGTAGAACTTGTAGTCGGAACGGATGCGATGCTTGTAGTCCATCAGCGCGTGCTTGATGGC
The DNA here is from genome assembly GCA_041592455.1 of Thiobacillus sp. GTDB lineage: Bacteria > Pseudomonadota > Gammaproteobacteria > Burkholderiales > Thiobacillaceae > Thiobacillus. The sequence goes on from JBFHQA010000080.1 coordinate 4,077, forward strand.
ATCGACGGTGGCGATGGTCTGTCGTGCCGTTTCTTCGACGGCGGTGAGCATGTAGAGCACCCAGGCTTCCCATGCGTCGGCACGGTCGCCCCGGTCGCGCACATCCTGCAGCAGGCTATAGTAATCGGCCTTGTTGCGAACGATTTGGCGCGACAGATAGAGGACGGGGATATTGAGCAATCCCTTTTGCACGAGATAGAGCACATTGATGATGCGGCCGGTGCGGCCGTTGCCATCGTAGAAGGGGTGGATGCTTTCGAACTGGTGGTGGACGATCGCCATCTTGATGAGCGGGTCGGCATCGAAGGTCGCATCATCGTTGATGAAATGCTCGAGGTTGCGCATGAGGCTGACGATCGTTTCGGAATCCTGGGGCGGCGTGTACACGGTTTCGCCACGGGTGTTCTTCAGCGCAGTGCCGGTCAGTTTGCGGAATCCGGCATGGTTCTGTTCGAGCTCGGCCTGAATCTCGACGATGTGGTTGACGGTGAGCAGACCAGATTTGTGAACCAGCCGGTAGCCGATCCGCAATGCCTGTACGTAGTGGCGTACTTCTTTGGCGGCAAGTTTGTCGGGCAGGCTCGGAAAGGCATCGCTCTTGAAGAGTTCATCGTGCGTGGTGACGATGTTCTCGATTTCCGAACTGTCCTTGGCTTCCTGAAGCGCCAGAGTGTTGATGAGAATGCCCTGGTTGGGGATGGACGACGCCAGTCCTTTCAGTTCAGCCAGCATGCGGCTGGCAGCCGCTGTTTTCTTGAGGATGGCGGGGGTCTCGAACCAGGAGGGCTTGAGGCGGTCGAGGGGAAGCAGTTCGCTCATGACATGTACGCGCAGGACACCGATTGGCGCGAATACTGCGGACTTCTATGCATGTCATGTTTCATTTGCATAAAATTTCAAAAATTTTATGCAGATTAGCATGCATGTGTATGGCAAACCAGCATTTCGTATGGAGACGTCTGGCTATTGGGCGGGGACAGGTGCGTGGCGGTCGAAACGGTAGTAGGCGGGCGGAACCTTGTCGAGCCGGATTTCGCGCGTGCCCCAGCCCACCGGCAGCCGCCCCACGCTGCGGTAAGGCCCCATCATCGTGGGGGCGGCCTGCACATCGTAGAGGCCGGGTGCGAGCAGGCGGGCCGAGATCGACAGCTTGCCGTCCTGGGCGGACTGCCGGAAACCGGCAAACGGCCGCGCCAGCGGCTCGCCGATGAACAGGCCCTGTCCGGGCATCTGCACGCTTTTCCAGTAGGCCTCGATCAATGTCTCGCCCTGCAGGTAACGGGCCATGACGATGCCGGGCGCGGGAAACTTGGCGGGAAAGTTGCATGGCTCGACCACCGCGCCGTAGCTGCCGGTCGCGCCGGCCTGCAGCCAGTCGAGGCTGCTCATCTGCGAGCCGCCGAACAGCACGCCGCCAGCCGAAGTGAGGTGGTCGGCGATGGCGCCCGGCAGGAAGGTGTTGCTGTCGAGCGAGGGCACATGGGTCAGGCCGGTGAAATAGAACATCACGTCGGACCGGTTTTCGAGCGCATCGGACTGCACGACCTCGGTGGGCAGGACCGGCTGCAGGTGCGTGCGCACGGCTTCGTAATTCGCCGCCCGCACGTTGCGCGCCTTGTCGCGGGTGCTCACCAGGTAGGCGGTGCCCGCCGGATCGCTGTGGTCGGAGGCGACACCGCGATCGATCAGGGCCTTGGCTTCGGCCACGCTGGCGGCGGCCAGGGCCATGGTCGGGCGCATTCCCAGGGTGGCATGGGGTTCGGTCACGTCGCGATTGAAATACGGGCTGGCCTGCGTCGGCTTGCAGCTGCTGGCGCAGTGCGCGCTGTCGAACCCGAAGGCGAAGGCGGCGGTGATCGACATGCAATCGACCCGGTAGGGCTGGGCCCAGGTCAGTGCGTAGGCCTGGACCTGCTTGGGCGTGGCGCGGTCGACGCGGCGCTTGAGGTTGATGAACTCCTCGCGCGACAGCGTGCTGCGTCCCGGCCTGAAGCGAACATGAATCAGGTTGGCTGCCGGGATGCCGCGCTTCTGCAGGTAATAGGCCGCGATCGCCACGCTGTCGGGGTCGTCGTCGTTGACGATGACGCCCATCTGCTCGGCCGTGAGGCCGGGCTGGGCGAAGCTTGTGACCACCGGGCGGTCGGGCGGCGCGGCATGCGAGGCGGCCTGAAGCAGCAGGGTCAGCATGCCTGCCGCGGCGATGGCCAGCGGCCGCAGCATGCGTCTCAGGCCAGCCGTTGCACGCACTCGCGCACCAGGGCGGGGCCGCGATAGATCAGGCCGGAATACAGCTGCACCAGCGAGGCGCCTGCTGCGATCTTGTCACGCGCATCCTCGCCCGACAGGATGCCGCCCACGCCGATGATCGGTACTTCGCCCTTGAGGTGGCGTGCCAGTTCGGTGATCACCCGCGTCGAGGCCGCACGGACCGGTCCGCCCGACAGGCCGCCGGTCTCGTCCGCATAGGGCAGGCCGGCCACCGTGTCGCGCGCGATGGTGGTGTTGGTGGCGATCACCGCGTCGATGCGGTGCATCATCAACAGCGCCGCAATCGCGGCAATCTGCTCGTCGTCGAGGTCGGGCGCGATCTTCAGGGCGACCGGCACGTACTTGCCGTGCAGTTGTGCCAGTTCGGACTGTCGCAGCTTGATCGCGGACAGCAGCGCGTCGAGCGCCTCGTCCTTCTGCAGTTCGCGCAGGTTCTGCGTGTTGGGCGAGGAGATGTTCACCGTCACGTAGCTCGCGCGGGCGTAGACCCGGTCGAGGCAGGCCAGGTAATCGTCGGTCGCCTGCTCGTTCGGCGTGTCCTTGTTCTTGCCGATGTTGATGCCGAGCACGCCCTTGAAGCCGCTCATCTCGACGTTCTGCACCAGGTTGTCGACGCCCTTGTTGTTGAAGCCCATGCGGTTGATGATGGCCTCGGCCGCCGGCAGGCGGAACAGCCGCGGCTTCGGGTTGCCGGGCTGCGGACGCGGCGTCACCGTGCCGATCTCGATGAATCCGAAGCCGAGTTCGGCCAGCGCGTTGATGTGGGCGCCGTCCTTGTCGAGGCCGGCTGCGAGGCCCACCGCGTTGGGAAAATCGATGCCCATCACGCGCACGGGCGTGCCCTGCGCGTGCGGCAGCAGCTTCAGCAGGCCTAGCGCGTGGGCGGCGTCGAGGCCGGCGAGCGTGACGCCGTGCGCATCCTCGGGGTCGAGCGAAAACAGGGCGGGGCGGATCAGCGGATAGAGCATGGCTTAGGGTGTGGGCGGAGTGGGAATGGAATGGCGGGTGGCCGATTCAACCGAGCCGGCGTCGGGATCGTCGAAGGTCGCCCGGTCGAGCGCGTTTTCGCTTTTGGCGACGATGCAGCTGACCGCGCAATCGCCGGTGACGTTGCACACGGTGCGCAGCATGTCGAGCAGGCGGTCGACGCCGATGATGAGCGCGACGCCTTCGGCCGGCAGGCCGACCTGGCCCAGCACCATGGTCAGCGTGACCAGGCCGACGCCCGGCACGCCGGCGGTGCCGACCGAGGCCAGCGTAGCGGTCAGCACCACCAGCAGGTAATCGGTCATCGTCAGGTCGATGCCGTAGACGTTGGCAATGAACACGGTCGCCACCCCCTGCATCATGGCGGTGCCGTCCATGTTGATGGTCGCGCCCATCGGTACGGTGAACGAGGCGACGCTGTTCTTCACGCCCATCTTGTGCTCCACCGTATGCAGCGTGACAGGGATCGTGGCGCCGGAACTGGCGGTGGAAAACGCGAATGCCGCCGGGTCGCGCATTTTCCTGATGAAGGTGATCGGGTTGAGCGAGCCCAGCACGCGCAGCAGCAGCGGATAGGTGCCGAACATCTGGATCGCCAGCGAGGCCGTCAGCGTGAGGAAATACGCTGCCAGCGGCAGCAGCAGGTCGAGCCCCTGGGTGGCGAAGGTGCGGGTGATCAGCGCGAACACGCCGTAAGGTGCCAGCCGCATGATCCACTCGACCATGTGCATGATCACCGTGTCGAGATCGGTGAAGAAATCGAGCACATGCTTGCCGCGCGCACCGGACATCGTGACCGCCATGCCAAACAGCAGCGCGAACACGATGACCTGCAGCATGTTGCCCTCGGCCATGGCCGCAATCGGGTTGGTCGGCACCATGCCGATCAGCACCTGGGTCAGCGGCGGCGCCTCCTTGCCGGTGAAGCTCGCGGTGGTCTCGCCGGCGTCGAATCCGTGGCCCGGGCCAACGACCCCCGCCAGCGTCAGCGCGATCGTCACTGCAATTGCGGTGGTCGCCAGATACAGCGCCAGCGCCTTCGCGCCGATGCGGCCGAGCGCCTTCAGGTCGGACAGCGCCGTGACGCCGACCACCAGCGACACGAACACCAGCGGCACCACCATCATCTTCAGCGCCGCCACGAACACCGAGCCGACCACCTGCAGCAGGCCGTCGACCACGAACGCCTGGATCCACGATGCCGCACCCAACTGGTTCAAGGTCACGCCCAGCACGATGCCCGCCAGCATGGCAATGACGATCTGGCGGGTGAGGTGATGGGGTTCCGGTCGGGCCATGCGCGTCGGGATCAAGGTTAAGACCCGGCAAGTTTAACAGGCCGGCGCCGGCAGGATGCCGCTTTCAGGGCGAGGGATGTTATGCTGGGACACTGCACGTTTGCGCGTGCCAGCCTGCTTTCACGACCCTCAGATCCCTGGATTTCATCGAACCACTCATGACTACCCCGTCCTTCATGCAACGCCTCGTATTGCTGTTCGCCGCCCTGATCCTGCCCGCTGTCGCCAGTGCCGCCGTGCCGCCGCCTCCGGCGCTGGCCGCCAAGTCCTGGGTGCTGATGGACGCCGCCAGCGGCAGCATCCTGGTCGACCATCAGGGCAGCCAGCGCCTGCCGCCCGCCAGCCTCACCAAGCTGATGACCAGCCATGTCGCGGCGCTGGAAATGCAGCGCGGCCGGCTCAAGGACGGCGACCTCGTCCTGATCAGCGAGAAGGCCTGGCGCATGGGCGGTTCCAAGATGTTCGTCAAAGTCGGCAACCAGGTCGCGGTGCATGACCTGATGCGCGGCATCATCGTACAGTCTGGCAACGACGCCAGCATCGCGCTGGCCGAGCACATCGCCGGCAGCGAGGACACCTTCGCCTCGATGATGAACCAGGAAGCCAAGCGTCTCGGCCTCGCCAGTTCCCATTTCGTCAACGCCACCGGCTGGCCCGACCCCAACCACTATTCCAGCGCGCTCGACATGGCGAAGCTCGCCCGAGCGATCATCCTCGAAGACCCCACGCATTACGCGCTCTACAAGGAAAAGGAATTCGTCTGGAACGGCATCAAGCAGCCCAACCGGAATTTGCTCCTGTGGCGCGACCCCAGCGTCGACGGTCTCAAGACCGGCCACACCGAGGAGGCCGGCTACTGCCTCGTGGCCTCCGGCAAGCGCGACAACACGCGCCTGATCGCCGTGGTGTTCGGCACCGACAGCGAGGAGGCCCGCGCCAACGAAACCGCCAAGCTGCTCGGCTACGGCTTCAGCTTTTACGAGAGCAAGGTCTTCCACAAGCAGGGCGAAACCGTGCAGGCCGTCGATGTCTGGAAAGGCGCCGCGCGCACCGTCAAGGCCGGCGTCGCCAGCGACTTTGCCGCCGCGCTGCCCAAGCGCGCCGCCGAGGGCTACCAGACCCGAGTCGTGCTGAAGGAAGGTGATGTGATCGCGCCCGTCGTTGCCGGCGCCGAGCTCGGCCGCGTCGAACTGCTGAACGCCGACGGCAAGGTCGTCTCACAGGCGCCGCTGGTCGCGCTCGAAGCCGTCGAAGAAGGCGGTTTCTTCCGCCGCGTGTGGGACAGCATCCGGCTGTTCTTCAAGGGCTTGTTCGGCTGATCATCAAGCACGCTCAACTAAAAGGCCGCTCGTCTGAGCGGCCTTTTTTTCAGGTATGTCTTTCACCTGCACGCGTGGATGCGGTCGCTATCCGCCACTCAAGGCCTGGAAGATATAGACGGTCCCGTCTTCCGGCACGCGATCCGAGAGGGTTTTCCGGTCGATCACCATCGTGTCGTTGATGGAGAGATTGACGTGCCTACGCAGCGCGCCGCGGTCGTCGAGCACGTAATCGGTGAAGCCTGGTGCCATGGCATCGATCGACCGCAGGATGTCGGCAACGGAGCCGGCGGGCACGCGGATCGTTCGATTCTCGAGTGCCGGAAAGAACCGGTAGAGATGTCGGGTCATTTCGACCGTAGGCATGCTGTTCAGCCGAAACGCACCGAATAGACCGGCGGAAAATGATTGCCCAGGCACTGCCAGGTTTCACCGCGGTCTTCCGACAGATAGACGTTGCCCGTCGTGCTGCCGAAACACAGGCGATCGCCGGCGATATCGAGGCCGTGCCGCAAGACGATATCGTAGGCGTTGGCCTGCGGCAGGCCCTCGCGAAACGATTGCCAGGTCTTGCCGCCATCGCGCGTGCGCGCTATGAACAGGCCGCCGCCAATCGCCATGCGCGCCGAGTCGGCTTGTGCGGGCACGACCCAGGCGGTGCGGCCGTCCTGCGCGTCGGCCGCGATGGGAAAGCCGAAATGCACGCCCGCCTCGGGGTCGCTGACCTTGTTCCAGGTACGCGCGCCATCGTCGCTGTAGAACACGCCGCAATGATTCTGCTGCCAGAGGTGATCCGGTTGCGCGGAAGAATGGGTCACGAAATGCGGATCGTGGCCCCATTCGGCTTCCGGGTTCGGCAAGTAGTCGTTCAGTACGCCGCGATTGCGTCCGGCCCAGGTCTGGCCGCCGTCGGTGGTTTCGAGCACGCCGGCCGACGAAACCGCGACGTGAACATGCCGCGAATCGCGAGGGTCCACGACGATGGAATGGATACCGGGTTCGAATACGCCGTAATCGATGCTGGCCGGCGTGCCGCCCCAGCGGTTCTCGCTCGTCGCGTCGCCGGCAAACAGGTCGCCGCCCCGGCTGTCGTGATTCCAAAGCGGCCGGTTCAGTGCCCAGCTGTCGCCGCCATCGTCGCTGACGAACAGGCCACCCGGAATCGTTCCTGCATACAGGCGGCCCGGCTGGTCGGGATTGCCGAACGCAAGCGACCAGATCTTGAATACGGTAGCGTCCTTGTACTCAGGTTGCGCCGTCGGCGCGTCGGGATCGAAGTCCGGTGTCGGCAGGTACTTGACGATGTAGCGTGCGCCCTCAGGGTACTTCAGCGAGAGCACGTCCTCCCAACTGACCCCGCCATCTCGGGAACGCGACAGCTTCGGCCCCCAATGACCGTGATCCAGCGAAGCCCATAGCGTGCCGTCGCGCGCATCACGCGCTGCATAGCACACGGGGATGCCTGCATGCTCGATGGGCCGGGGCTTCCAGGTCGAACCGGACCGGTCGAACAGTACGGTCCCTTTGCGTGTGCCGAGCAGAATCATGTCAGACATGGAGCGGACCTCGCGAGCTTGTGCAGATATGCATACTAGCAACTGCGCGCAGGGTGTGTGGCGCAGCAATGGAGAGATGCCGTCTGAGGTTTGGTCGATCCGAGGTGCCCTGTTTGGAGGGCGGGTGTGTCAGCTTCCCATAGCAGGCGAAAAAACGACCAGGGCCGCGATCGCGGCCCTGGTCGTTGATACTTCCTGAAGCTTACTTCTTCGCGGTGCGACGAAGTCGATTCAGCAGGCGCCGCGCCAGTTCGCCGAACAGCTCGGTCTGGGTCGGGTGCGGGAAGATCGCCTTGGCAACCTGGGTCAGCGTCATCTCGCCCGCCACCATCATCACGCCGGTGCCGATCAGGGTGTCGGTGTGATCGGCGAGGTAATGCACGCCGATGATGCGGCCGGTGGCCTTGTCGGCCACGAGCTTGATCATGCCTTCGGTCTCGCCGGTGATCATCGCCTTGGCGTCGATGCTCATCGGCATCTTGGCTTCCACCGCGTCGA
>JBFHQA010000081.1:0-11983 GCA_041592455.1 Thiobacillus sp.
CGATTTCGCCATCGAATTCACCGCCGCCGCCGCGCTGGTGATGACGCACCTGTCGCGCCTGTCGGAAGAACTGATCCTGTGGATGAGCCCGCGCGTGGGCTTCATCGACCTGGCCGACCGCTTCTGCACCGGCTCCAGCATCATGCCGCAGAAAAAGAACCCCGACGTGCCCGAACTGGTGCGCGGCAAGACCGGTCGGGTCAACGGCCACCTCGTCGCCCTGTTGACCCTGATGAAGGGCCAGCCGCTGGCCTACAACAAGGACAACCAGGAAGACAAGGAACCCCTGTTCGACACCGTCGACACACTGGCCGACACGCTGGCGATCTACGCCGACATGCTGCGCGGCGTGACGGTCAAGCCGGAAGCGATGCGCGCGGCGGTACTGCAGGGCTTTGCCACCGCCACCGACCTGGCCGATTACCTCGTTAAAAAGGGCGTGCCGTTCCGCGACGCGCATGAAGTGGTGGCCCGCGCCGTGCGCACGGCCGACACCAGCGGCCGCGACCTGGCCGACCTGTCGCTGGCCGAACTGCAGGCCTTCAGCCCGGCGATCGGCGACGACGTCTACGCCGTGCTGACGCTGGAAGGCTCGCTCGCCGCCCGCGACCATCTCGGCGGCACCGCCCCCGCGCAGGTGCGCGCGGCGATCGAACGGGCGCGGCTGCGTCTTTAAGACTCGGCTTTCGGGGCGGGCGCGTGCTCGCGGCAGATCCGGCGCACTTCCGGGCTGCTGAGCTTTTCCTGCATCAGGCCGCAAAAATAGCTGCGCGGCCCCAGCCGCTGGTTGTGGCGGCAGGTCGAGCAGACGCCGAAGCTGCGTTTTCCGCTTTGCGCCTGCACCTGCGCCAGCACTTGGCGCAGCACCACCACGGCCGAAGTCACCCGCGCCGCGCTCGCGGTCTGCACGATGTCGCGCCAGGCGCCACCTGCGGACAGCGTCTTCAATAGCGTGGTACCGCCCTCGGTCAGGATCAGCCGCACCACCCGGCCGTCGCGCGGGTCGGCGTAGCGCGAGATCAGGCGCCGACGCGCCAGCACCAGCAGGGTCTGCGATACCGTGCCCTTGGTCAGCCCGAGGTATTCGGTCAGCGCCTGCGGCGTATTGCTGAAGCGGTTGGCCTGGTTCAGGTAGAACAGCACCTGCAGGTGGACGGGCTGCAGCCCCTGCGCCGCGCCGGCCTGGCGCAAGTCGGCCCGGGTCAGCAGCGACAGCCGCTCGACCAGATCAAACAGGGTGAGCGCCTGGCTTTTCAAATTGCCCCGTCTGTTTCATGAATTCGCGCGATGATCGCGCAGGATTTTGGTTTGTAGGGGAATTTTGTGAGGGAGCGGCGTAGTGATTCATACGCCCGACTGAGCAAAATTTCCCTACGAAGCAAAAGACCAGCGAGGGCGTGTGTCAATTTATGAAATGTCCGGGGCCTGTCAGAACCGGACCGTCACGCCCTGCGCGGCGCACAGGGCGGTCAGCTTGGCGTAGAGCGGCGTGCCGTCCTTGGTGTCGACCCAGTCTCCGTCCTGCGGCTTGAAGTGGAAGCCGCCGGACCGCGCGGCCACCCAGATCTCGCGTGCGACGCCGTGGCGGTTGACGACGATCTTGCTGCCGTCGTCGAACTCGATCTCGAGGATGCCGTCGGCCGGCGTTTCAAAGTCCAGGTCGGCGTCTTCCACCACCTGCTCGATATGGGCCAGGATGGCGCCGGTCGCCTGGTTAAAGCCGGCTTCGTCTAATTCAATATTGGTCATGGTGTCCCGTGCTAACATTTCGCGCATGAATCTACGCGCCCTATATATAGTCGCCCTGTTGCTCTGCAGTCTCGGCCTGTCGGCCTGCGGCTCCAAGGGCGATCTGTATCTTCCCGAAAAACCCTCCGCACCGCAACGGACTTCCAATTGAACACCCTGAATCGCATCGACGGCCGCCTTCACCTTGAAGACGTGGCGCTGGACACGCTTGCCGAACGCTTTGGCACGCCGCTTTATGTCTACTCCCGGCAGGCGCTGGAAGCGGCCTACCAGGCGTATGCCCGGGCCTTTGCCGCCACGCCCCACCTGATCTGCTACGCCGTCAAGGCCAATTCCAGCCTGGCGATCCTCAACCTGTTCGCCCGCCTCGGCACCGGCTTCGACATCGTCTCCGGCGGCGAGCTCGCCCGCGTCATCGCGGCCGGCGGCGACCCCGGCAAGGTCGTGTTCTCGGGCGTCGGCAAGACCGCGGACGAAATGCGCGCCGCGCTCAAGGCCGGCATCCTGTGCTTCAACGTCGAATCGGTCGCCGAGCTGCATCGCCTGAACCAGGTGGCGGGCGACATGGGGCAGGTGGCGCCGGTGTCGTTCCGCGTCAATCCCGATGTCGACCCCAAGACGCACCCCTACATTTCCACCGGCCTCAAGGAAAACAAGTTCGGCGTGCCGATCGCCGATGCGCCCGAGTTGTACCGTCTGGCGGCCAGCCTGCCCCACCTCAGGGTCACCGGCATCGACTGCCACATCGGCTCGCAACTCACCGACCTGTCGCCGCTGGCCGATGCGGCCGACCGCGTGCTGGCGCTGGTCGACGCGCTGGCTGCCGAGGGCATCACGCTGCACCACATCGATCTCGGAGGCGGCGTCGGCATTCGCTATAGCGACGAAACGCCGCCCGATCTTGAATCCTATGGCCGCACGCTGGCCGCCCGCTTCGCCGGCCGCAGCGAAAAACTGCTGCTCGAGCCCGGCCGCTCGCTGGTCGGAAACGCAGGCCTGCTGCTGGCTCGCGTCGAGTACCTGAAGCCGGGAGAGGACAAGAACTTCGCCATCGTCGACGCCGCCATGAACGACCTGATGCGTCCGGCCTTGTACGAGGCGTACCACGAGATCGTTGCCGTCGATGTCAGACAAACACCGACAAAACGTTATGACATTGTTGGGCCGATCTGCGAAACCGGCGATTTTCTTGGCTTTGCGAGGGATCTGTCGATCGAGGAAGGCGACCTTCTGGCGATCCTTTCGGCGGGCGCATACGGCATGAGCATGGCTTCGAACTACAATTCCCGCCCGCGCGCCGCAGAAATCCTGATCGACAAGAACAAAATAATCGTCATTCGCGAACGCGAGACGCTCGAAGGCCTGATGGCCGGAGAGCGGCTTGCAGACTGACTTTCCAGCCATCTCCCAGCAGCCTGAATCGACCGATATCTAGTATCGTGTCGATACATTTTGCTGGGCCGCTACATTTTTTTGCAATTTATTTCCACCACACCTTGACTATTGATTGAACACACTTGAAAAGTAACTAGAATGAGGCTCACCAAGCGGAGCCTCGGTATCGCCCGTTTCTCGCGGGTTTCGGGCAAGTCGGTCGCCTGTCGGTACCACGCTTTGGAAGTGCAAATTCTGAGTGCACGTGGCTTTTAGCTGTAGTGATATGTGAATGTGTTCAACTTCTAAGGAGTGTTAAATGGCAACAGCAAAGAAACCCGCCGCCAAGCCGGCGGCCAAGAAGGCGGCTCCGGCTGCCAAGAAACCCGCGGCCAAGAAACCCGCGGCCAAGAAGCCCGTGGCCAAGAAAGCTGCACCGGCTAAAAAGCCCGCAGCTGCCAAGAAGCCCGTAGCCAAGAAAGCGGCTCCGGCCAAAAAGCCTGCAGCTGCCAAGAAGCCCGTGGCCAAGAAAGCTGCACCGGCTAAAAAGCCCGCAACTGCCAAGAAGCCCGTGGCCAAGAAAGCTGCACCGGCCAAAAAGCCCGCAGCTGCCAAGAAGCCCGTAGCCAAGAAAGCCGCACCGGCCAAAAAGCCCGCAGCTGCCAAGAAGCCCGTGGCCAAGAAGCCCGTAGCCAAGAAAGCTGCTCCGGCCAAAAAGCCCGCAGCCAAGAAGCCCGTGGCCAAGAAAGCTGCTCCGGCCAAAAAGCCCGCAGCCAAGAAGCCCGTAGCCAAGAAAGCTGCTCCGGCTAAAAAGCCCGCTGCCAAGAAGCCCGTGGCCAAGAAAGCTGCTCCGGCTAAAAAGCCCGCAGCTGCCAAGAAGCCCGTGGCCAAGAAAGCTGCTCCGGCCAAGAAGCCCGCAGCGAAAAAAGCCGCTCCGGCAGCCAAGCCTGCCCCTGCCCCGGCTCCTGCTGCAGCGCCCGCACCGGCGGTTCCGGTCATCAAGCCTTTTGGGCTCTAAACAGGTCGGGCACTGCCCAATCTGAAACGGGGGCATGTCCCCCGTTTTTTTACGCCCGGCTTTTTTGCAGCCAGATTCCGGAACGCATGCCCGCCCGGCCTATCTGAAAATGCTCGAGGCCAGGGCTGATTGACTCAGGCCACCCTTTACCATCCATCCCCCTTCACGACCCGGCCGGCGAGCGCCGGACGCGTATCGATTGCAGCAGCGCCACCCCCCAGGGCAAGCGCATGGCCAGCAGCAGCGCCAGGACGGCGCCATAGACCAGCGGTTCGGTGAGATCCTTTTTCACCAGCCACAGATAGTGTACGACCCCCAGTACCGCAATGAGATACACCGCGCGGTGCAATGACTGCCAGCGGCGTCCCAATCGGCGAATCATGGCGCGGGTCGAGGTGGCCGCCAGCGGGATCAGTAGCATGAAAGCGGCGAATCCGACCGTGATGAAGGGGCGCTTGACGATATCCCGGGCGATGGCCGCCGGGTCGAAGAACTGGTCCAGCCAGACGTACGTCACGAAATGCAGGCAGGCATAGAAGAAGGTGAACAGGCCCAGCATGCGCCGGTAGCGGATCAGCTCGGCGACCCCGGTGAGCCGTCGCAGCGGCGTCACGGACAGCGTCACCATCAGGCCGACCAGGGTCCAGGTACCGGTCGAGCGTGTAACGAACTCGATCGGGTTGGCGCCCAGGCCGCCGCTGAAGCCCAGCCAGACCAGGCGCGCCAGCGGCAGCAGGCAGGCCACGAAGAGCCAGAGCTTGGGATTGCGCACGAACATCGGCATCAGAAGTATTTCTTCAGGTACATGCCGCGATACATCTGCGCGACCTGGTCGCCGTAGCCGTTGAACATCAGCGTGTCGCGCTTGAAGAATTCACCGATGCGGCGCTCCTTCGCCTGGCTCCAGCGCGGATGGTCGACCTGCGGGTTGACGTTGGAATAGAAGCCGTACTCGCTCGGCGTCGCTTTCATCCAGGCCGTCAGGGGCTGCTTTTCGACGAAGCGGATCTTGACGATGGATTTGGCGCTCTTGAAGCCATACTTCCACGGCACCACCAGGCGAACCGGCGCGCCGTTCTGGTTGGGCAGCACCTCGCCGTAGAGGCCGACCGCCAGGATCGTCAGCGGGTGCATCGCCTCGTCCATCCGCAGGCCTTCGACATACGGCCAGTCGAGCACGCTGGAGCGCTGCCCGGGCATTTGCCGGGGATCGTGCAGGGTGACGAATTCGACATATTTGGCGTTTCCGGTCGGAGCGGCGCGGCGGATGATTTCGCGCAAGGGAAAGCCCACCCACGGAATCACCATCGACCAGCCCTCGACGCAGCGCATCCGGTAGACGCGCTCTTCCAGCGGCGCGAGCTTCAGCAGCGTGTCGATGTCGTACACGCCCGGCTTGCCGACTTCGCCCTCCACCGCGACGGTCCACGGGCGCGTCCTGAGGCTGCCCGCCCGCTCGGCCGGGTCGTCCTTGCCGGTGCCGAACTCGTAGAAGTTGTTGTAGGTGGTGACGGACTTGTAGGGCGTACGGTCTTCATCCAGCGTGTAGGCGCTGGCGCGCACGCCCGGCAGCCTGGCGCCGGCCTGCGCTTCGGACGCCACCCCCAGGGCGGCACCTGCCGCCAGCGCGCCCATGCCCTGCATGAAGCGGCGGCGTTCGCGATAGATTTCGGGCGGCGTGATTTCCGAGGCAGGGATGTCGTTGGGCGGTCGTATCAGCATGATGGTATCCAGTCATGAATAAAGGCTATCTAAACATTTTGTCGGCGAAGGCGCGCATTCCTTACACCCCCGTTTCAAGGTCGACATCGTTTCGTGGTTTTTGTTTCACGCCGGACCTGCTAAGGTGCGGACCAGTCGTACGTCTCTATTCTTGATTGCGGAATCCGTCATGCGCGCCCTACTTCTGCTGCTGTTTGTTCCCATTCTCGCCCATGCCCAGGCCGGCGGACCCCCTTTCATTCCGGTCAACATGATGAAGGTGAGCGCCACGCCGGTATCCAGCACGGTCGACGCCGTGGGCGCGCTGATCGCCGAGGACAGCGTGATGCTGCGCCCCGAGATCGACGGCCGCATCACCAAGCTGTCCTTCAAGGAAGGTCAGCCGGTGAAGAAAGGCGCGGTGCTGGTGGTCCTGGATTCGGCCGAGCAGCGCGCCCGCCTGGCCGCCGCAGAGGCCGACCTCAAGTTGGCGGAAAGCCGCTTCAAGCGCAGCGAGGAACTGGTTGCCCAGAACTTCATCTCGCGCCAGGCGCTCGACGAGGCGCGTGCCAACCTCGACATCCTGCGGGCACGCCGCCAGCAGGAGCAGGTGGCGCTCGACAAGACCGTCATCCGCGCCCCGTTCAATGCCGTGGTCGGGCTGCGCCAGGTCAGCCCCGGCGCCTATATCAAGAAAGGCGACGACATCATCCGGCTCGATGCGCTCGGCACCCTGAAGCTGGAAGTGCCGGTGCCCGAAACCTATCTGTCGCTGGTGCGCGTCGGCCTGCCGATCTCGCTGACCGTCGACGCGCTGCCGGGCCAGGCTTTCAGCGGAACGGTCCACGCGATCGACCCGGCGGTCGATCCGGTCAGCCGCAACGTGCGGGTGCGCGCGCGCATCGCCAATCCAAAAGGCCTGCTCAAGCCCGGCATGTTCGCCCGCGCGACCGCCGACCTCGGCGGCAGGACGAGCGCGATCCTGCTGCCGGAACAGGTCATCGTGCCCAAGTCCGACGGCAGCTATGTCTTCCTCGCCGTAGACGGCAAGGCCGAGCTGCGCAAGGTTACGCTCGGCAAGCGCGAACCGGGCCGGGTGGAGATCACCTCGGGCGTCGCGGCCGGCGACACGGTTGTACTCGACGGCCAGATCAAGCTGCGGCCCGGGGTGCCGGTGGTCACGCTGGAGCAGGCCGCGCAGATGATGAAGAAGATGCAGGCCGGCAAGCCGCGCTGAGCGAACGCAGGGGCCCACGATGATCCTCTCAGACATTTCGATCCGCCGCCCAGTGCTGGCCACGGTGATGAGCCTGCTCATCATCCTGGTCGGACTGATCGCATTCGACCGCCTGCCGGTGCGCGAATACCCCAACATCGACGCGCCGGTGGTGTCGGTGCGCACGGTCTATCCCGGCGCCTCGGCCGAGGTCATGGAAAGCCAGATCACCAAGCCGCTCGAAGATTCGCTGTCCGGCATCGAGGGCATCCGCACGATCAAGTCGGTAAGCCGCGAGGAAGTGAGCCAGATCACGGTCGAGTTCGTGCAGTCGCGCGATCCCGAGGCGGCAGCCAACGACGCCCGCGACCGCGTGGCGCGGGTGCGCGGCACCCTGCCCAACGAAGCGCTGGATCCGGTGGTGGCCAAGATCGAGGCCGACGCCCAGGCCATCATCTGGCTGGCGTTCTCCAGCGACCGCCAGTCGCCGCTCGAAATCACCGACTACGCCGACCGCGTGGTGGCCGACCAGTTGAAGACGCTGCCGGGCGTGGCCTCGGTCATCGTCGGCGGCGGCCGCCGCTACGCCATGCGCATCTGGCTCGACCCGGGCCGCATGGCGGCGCTGGGCATCACGGTCCAGGACGTGGAAGCCGCGCTGCGCAGCCAGAACACCGAGCTGCCGTCGGGGCGGATCGAAAGCCAGATGCGCGAGTTTTCCGTGCTGGCGCAGACCGACCTGCGCACGCCTAGCGAGTTCGAGCGCGTGATCATCCGCGACAGCGGCGGCGTGCTGGTGCGGCTGGAAGATATCGGGCGCGCCGAAATCGGCGCCGAGGACGAACGCAACATCGTGCGCGTCAACGGCCGTCCGGCGGTCGGGCTCGGCGTCGTCAAGCAGTCGACCGCCAACACGCTGGAAGTCGCGCGCGCGATCAAGGCCGAAGTGCCGCGCCTGCAGGCGGCCCTGCCGGAAGGCATGCAGCTCAAGGTGGCGTTCGACAGCTCGATCTTCATCGAAAAGTCGATCGACGCCGTGTACACCACGATGATCGAGGCCATGGTGCTGGTGGTCGGCGTCATTTTTCTGTTCCTGCGCAACTGGCGCGCCACGCTGATCCCGTTCGTCACCATCCCGGTGTCGCTGATCGGCGCGTTCATCTTCCTGTCGGCGATGGGCTTCACCATCAACGTGCTGACCTTGCTCGGCCTGGTGCTGGCGATCGGCCTGGTGGTCGACGACGCCATCGTCATGCTGGAGAACATCTATCGCCACATCGAGGAAGGCATCCCGCCGTTCGAGGCCGCCGTCCAGGGCGCCCGGGAAATCGGCTTCGCGGTGTTGGCGATGACCCTGACGCTGGCTGCCGTGTTCGCGCCGCTGGCGTTTGCCGAGGGCAACACCGGCAAGCTGTTCACCGAGTTTGCGCTGACCGTCGCCGCCGCAGTGCTGGTGTCTGGCTTCGTCGCGCTGACGCTGACCCCGATGATGGCGAGCCGGATCCTGCGCCACGAAACCCGCCACAGCGCGCTCTTCAACCTGGGCGAACGCGTGCTCAACGGCCTCAACGCTGCCTATACGCGCGGCGTCACCCGCGTGGTCCGGCACCCGCTGATCATCGCGCTGGTGTTCGTGCTGGTTGCTGTGGCGGCGTTCGGCCTGCTGAAGTCGCTGAAATCGGAACTGGCGCCGACCGAGGACCGCGGCTTCTTCATCGGCTTCATGCTCGCGCCCGAAGGCGCGACGATGCAGTACACCGACCAGTACGCGCGCCAGCTCGAAGGCATGTACCAGAGCGTGCCCGAGGTGGAGACTGCCTTCATGGTGGTGGCGCCCGGCCTGGAGCGCCCCAACCCGGTCAACAACGCGCTGTCGTTCGTGATGCTGAAGCCGTGGGAGGAACGCACGCGCAGCCAGATGGCGATCACCGAAGGCCTCGGCCCGCAGATGTTCATGGGCATGCCGGGCGTGCTGTCGTTCCCGATCAACCCGCCTTCGCTCGGCCAGAGCTTCCGCAACCCGCCGCTGCAGTTCGTGGTGCAGGCGCCGAGCTACGCCGAGCTCGACAAGGCGGTCGAGGCCTTGATGGCCAAGGTGCGCGAATACCCGGGGCTGGCCAATGCCGACTCCGACCTCAAGCTCAACAAGCCGCAGCTCAAGGTCGACATCAACCGCGACAAGGCTGCGCAGATGGGCGTCGGCATCGACACTATCGGCCGCACGCTGGAAACGCTGCTCGGCGGGCGGGACGTCACCCGCTTCAAGCAGGCGGGTGAACAATACGACGTGATCGTCCAGCTCGACCCCGCTTCGCGCGCCACGCCGCAGGACCTGACCGGCCTGTATGTCCGCGGGAGCGAAGGCAGCCTGACCCGCTTGTCCAATCTGGTCGCGGTCACGGAAACCGTCGCGCCGAAGGAGCTCAACCACTTCGACCGCCAGCGCGCCGCGATCATTTCGGCCAACATCGCACCGGGCTACACGCTGGGCGAGGCGCTCGCCTTCATGGACCAGGCGGCGAAGGAGACGCTGCCGAAGAACACCCGCACCGCACTCGACGGCCAGTCGCGCGAATTCGGCGAATCCGGGCAGACCCTGCTGGTGACCTTTGCGCTGGCGCTGGTCGTGATCTACCTGGTGCTGGCGGCGCAGTTCGAGAGCTTCGTCTCGCCCTTCATCATCATGCTGACCGTGCCGCTCGCGGCCACCGGCGCCCTGCTCGCGCTCAAGCTCACCGGCGCCACGCTCAATGTATATAGCCAGATCGGCCTGGTGATGCTGGTCGGCCTGATCACCAAGCACGGCATCCTGATCGTCGAATTCGCCAACCAGTTGCGCGCGCGCGGCAAGAACAAGGTCGAGGCCGTCATCGAGGCGGCCAGCCTGCGCCTGCGACCGATCCTGATGACCACGGCCGCGATGGTGCTCGGCGCGGTACCGCTGGCGCTCGCCAGCGGCGCGGGTGCCGAATCCCGCTCGCCGATCGGCTGGGTCATCGTCGGCGGCCTGCTGCTCGGCACGCTGCTGACGCTGTTCGTGATCCCGGTCGCCTATACCCTGCTGACGCGCGAGCGCCCGGTGCCTGCCGCAACGACACCATCGCTCGAACCCGCCCCGCAGAAATGACGAATCCCGCCGCGTCCTGACGAGATTTCGTCGGCATGCGGCGCCACGCCTTCATCCAGGTATCAAAATCGCCTGATTTAATGCGCCTTCCCGCGATGGCACATTTTCAGGAGGACTGGCATGAACCCTGCTCATACCCTGGTACATACGAATCAAGGAGAGCAAGACATGATCGAACTGGACGGCAAGGCGCTGGACATCAGCCTGAAGGAAGATAGCCAGGGCCGCGACCGCGTGGTGCTCACGCTGCAAGAAGCCCAGTGCGAATTCAACCTGACCCCGCACCAGGCACGCGTGCTGGCCACCGAGCTGATCATGGCCGTCAATCGCGCCGAAGTGCGCAGCAACCTGAAGCACAGCCACAACATGGCCCGCAGCACGCAAACCCCCGCCAAGGCCCGGGAGTTCTTCGGTCAGGCGTTTGCCAAGTGAATTTCAAGGCCAGTCGGCTTCGACTGGACCCGGGTAGTAAGCAACCTGGCTGAACTACCTGATAATCCGCCTCCGCATTGTCGGAGGCCCGCCATCCGTGATAGGGTGGCACTCAGGCGCGATGGATCCGTCCTCGCGCCTTTTTATTTTTCAGACTACGCAGGAATCCAGCATGGCCGTCATCGAACTCACCAAGGACAACTTTGAATCCACCATCCAGAGCAACGACGTCGTCATCGTCGACTTCTGGGCGCCGTGGTGCGGCCCGTGCCGCGGCTTTGCCCCGATCTTCGAGGCGGCATCCGAGAAGCATGCCAACATCGTGTTCGCCAAGGTCAACACCGAAGTCGAGCAGGAACTGGCGGGCTATTTCCAGATCCGCTCGATTCCCACGCTGATGGTGTTCCGCGAGCAGGTCATCCTGTACTCGGAAGCCGGCTCGCTGCCCGCCAATGCGCTCGACTCGCTGATCGACCAGGTAATGGGACTCGACATGGCGCAGGTCCACAAGGACATCGCCGAGCAGCAGGCGCAGGGCCAGGTTTAAACCGGGCGATTGCTCAGCAGCTGCCGCAGCAGCGGCAGCGTGATGGGACGGCGCGTTTCGAGGCTGTATCGATCGAGCGCCTCCAGCACCCGCAACAGGCTTTGCATGTCGCGCGCGGTATGGTTCAGCAGGTGATCCGCCACCTGCGGATCGAGCCGGAACCCCAGGGTATCCGCGTGCTGCGTCAGGGCCGCCCTTTTTTCATCGTCGTCAAGGCCATGGAGCTGGAACACCAGCCCCCAGCCCAGGCGCGTCTGCAGCTCGGGCATCACGGGCAGGTCGGCCGGCGCGGCATTGCCCGCCGCCAGCCACATCCCGCCCGCTTCGCGCACCTGGTTGTAGGCCGCGAAAGCCGCCTGCTGGCGGGCGTCGTCCCAGCTTTCCACCTGGTCGGCCACGACCACCTGGGCGGCCACCAGGCCGGTGGTGTCCACCGTCATGCCGCGCGCCTCGCAGGCGTGCGCCCAGGCGGCCAGCAGGTAGCTCTTGCCGCTGCCGGCTTCGCCCCACACATAGACCATGCGTTCCCGGGCCGTGCCGTCGAGCATGGCGTGCAACTGCGCCATCAGTTCGACATTGCGCCCCGCGACGAAGCGGGCGAGTTCGGGCCGGGCGGGCGGGCGGATATCGAGGAGCAGTTGTTGCATGGGGCGCAAGGATAAGGCAAACCCCCGGCACGCTCCAGAAAAACCCGGTTGCAGCCATGTGAAATCGTCCTCCGCGGACGGCTATACTTGCCATTTCCGCACCTGATGTCCGAGTCGTCCCGATGAGCCTTGCCTTTCCCGTTCCGGTCAAACCTGTCATCCAGCCGCCGCC
>JBFHQA010000082.1:0-11891 GCA_041592455.1 Thiobacillus sp.
CCCGCTTTCCAGAAGTTCCTGGAAGGCCTGGGCTACCGCTACTGGGACGAGTCGCGCAACCCCGCCTACAAACTGTTCCTCGGCTGAGGCGGTTTTCGCCGCAGGCTTGTAGCAAAAACGGCGGCAGGCGGGCGCCGCCATGGTGAATTCGGCTCAAGCGGGCTGCCGAAAGCCCGTGTTACCCTCGTGCCATGTATCGAATCCTGACTGCATTCCTGCTTGTTGCCCTGCCGGCGTTGCCCGGCTGGGCCGCGCCGGGTGACGAAGCCGTGCAGGAGGCGCGGCAGGCGTACTCGGCCCGCAAGCTGACCTCCCTTGACCGTGCGGCGCGCGACGTCCCGGCCGACCATGTGCTGGTGCCCTATGTCGAATACTGGCGGCTGATGCTGGCCAGCCGGCGCGACGATGCGCGCGTGGCGGATTTCCTGTCGGCCTATCCGGGCAGCCGGCTGGCCGAAGTGCTGCGCGCCGACTGGCTGAAGACGCTGGGCGCGCGCGAGGCGTGGCCGCAGTTCCTGGCCGAGTATGCCCGGCTGGCGAAACCCGAGCCCATCCATCAATGCTATGCGCATCGTGCCGAGTGGGCGCTGGGCAACCGCAGCCGCCAGCGCGACGCGGTGGCCCTGTGGTTCACCGGACGCGACATGCCGTCGGCCTGTACGCCGCTTTTTTCGCAGTTGATCGAGGCGGGACTGATCAACGAGGAAGATGTCTGGCGCCGGATCCGGCTGGCGCTCGAGGCCGGCAATCACCAGGTCGCCAAGGTCGTGGCCAACCAGTTGCCGGGCGACCAGCGTCCGTCCGGCGTCCTGCTCGATCAGGCCAAAAACGACCCCGCGCGATTGCTGGCAGGCGACCGCCTGGACCTCGCGAAGCGGGGAGACCGCGAAACCGCGCTGTTTGCTCTCGAACAGCTGGCCCGGCGCAGTTCGAGCGAGGCCGAGCAGGCGCTGCGCAAGCGCCTGGCGCAATTCAGCGCCTTCGAGGCGGGGGCTGCCTGGGCGCGGCTGGCGATCTGGGCCGCACGCCGGCATGAACCGGTGGCGCTGGCCTGGTTCCAGCAGGCCGGAACGGTGACCGTCAACGACACGCAGCGCGAATGGTGGGTGCGGGCCGCCCTGCGCGCAGACGACTGGCGTACGGTTCTGCGGGTGATCGACAGCATGGGCGAGGCTGCAAAAAGCGAGCCGGCCTGGCGCTACTGGCGGGCGCGTGCGCTGCAGGCAACCGGCCAGCGCCTGGCTGCGAATGCGCTATTCCTGGCGCTGGCACGCGAACATCACTACTACGGCCAGCTGGCGCAGGAGGAACTGGGGCCGGTGGCTCAGATGCCGGCGATCAACATCAAGATCAGCGGAAGCGAGGTGGAGGCCATCGCCCGCCATCCGGGCATTGCGCGCGCCCGCGCCCTGTATGAACTGGGCTGGCGCGCAGACGCCACCCAGGAGTGGAACTGGGCCATTCGCGACCTGACCGATCCGCAGCTGCTGGCAGCGGCCGAACTGGCGCGTCGCATGGAATGGTATGACCGCGCCATCAACACCGCCGAACGCACGCGCGACCTGCATGATTTCGAACTGCGCTTCATCGCGCCCTATCGGGACTTGGCCCAGCAGGCCGCGCGCGAAAACCAGATCGATGAAGCCTGGGTATTCGGCCTGATGCGCCAGGAAAGCCGCTTCATCAATGTGGCGCGTTCGAACGTCGGCGCGTCTGGGCTGATGCAGATCATGCCGGCGACCGCGCGCTGGATTGCGCAGCGCCTCGGCATCAGGGGGTTTGACCCGAGCGAGATGCAGGATCCCGCTCGGAACATCCAGTTCGGCGCCTACTACCTGAAGCACGTGCAAACCACCCTGGACGACTCGCCGGTGCTGGCCACCGCCGCCTACAATGCCGGCCCCGGACGTGCGCAGCGCTGGCGCGAGTCGCGGCCGATGGAGGCGGCGGTGTATATCGAGTCGATACCGTTCGCCGAGACGCGCGACTACGTCAAGAAGGTCATGAGCAATGCCATGTACTACGCTGCCCGTTTCGGTCAGCCGTCGGTGCTGCTCAAGGACCGTCTGGGGACCGTACCGCCCCGCAAGACGCCGGTCGAACCGGTGGCGGCGTCGGAGCCGCTGGAACTCGAGCAGTCTGGCGATTAGAATCCATCGTGCCTGATATCAATAAACGATACTTATCATGAAGATTGAACGCATTTGCATCCTGGGCGGTTCCGGATTCGTCGGAACCCATCTGGTCAGCCAACTCGCCGCGCGCGGTCTCAAGGTGCGCGTGCTGAGCCATCGGCGCGAAATGGCCAAGGAATTGATCCTGCTGCCCACGGTGGAAGTCGTCGAAGCCAACGTGCACGACCAGCAGGAACTCGTCCACCACTTCCGGGGCATGGATGCGGTCATCAACCTGGTGGGCATCCTGCACGAGGGCCGGGTCGGTCGCGCAGACCTGCCGAGCGCGCGTCGCGGCGATTTCCAGAACGTCCATGTCGAGCTGGCGCGCAAGGTCATCCACGCCTGCGGCGAAACGGGCGTGCGCCGGTTGCTGCACATGAGCGCCCTGGGAGCCCATCCGAATTCGCGCTCGGCCTACCAGCGTTCCAAGGGCATTGCCGAAGCCCTGGTGCGTGAGGCCGGCATGCGCCACATCGAGCATGAGAACTGGTATCTCAACGGCCCCAAGATGATTCACGGCTACGGCCTGCGCGTCACCGTGTTCCGTCCGTCGGTGATCTTCGGTCGCGGCGACTCCTTCCTGTCGATGTTCGCCCGCCTGCTGAAGGTGTTCCCCGTGCTGCCTCTGGCCAACGCCGGCAGCCGTTTTGCGCCGGTTCACGTCGAGGACGTGGCCCGCGCATTCGCCGACAGCCTCGACAACGAGGCGACCTATGGCCAGACCTACGACCTCTGTGGTCCCAAAACCTATACCCTTCAGGAACTAGTGAGCTATGTCGGCGACGTCATCGGCAAGAAGCGCGGCATCATTCCGCTCGGCAACTGGCTGTCGTATTTCCAGGCCTGGGCGCTGGAGCTCATGCCCGGTAAAAAGCTGATGACGCGCGACAACCACTACGCCATGGGCACCGACAACGTTTGCCATGGCGGCTGGCCGTCCGTGTTCACCTTCGATCCGGCGTCACTCGAAGCGGTCGCGCCCGAATACCTGCGCGCCGCGACGCCCCGCGCCCGGTACGAGAGCTATCGCGAAAGCGCCCGCCGCTGACACGCGCCGTGCCGCCATGAAGACCTACATCGTCGGCGGCGCAGTGCGTGATCGCCTGCTGGGCCTGCCGGTCGCCGACCGCGATCATGTCGTCGTCGGCGCGACGCCCGAGCAGATGCTGGCGCTAGGTTTCCAGCCGGTCGGCAAGGATTTCCCGGTCTTTCTGCATCCTCACACCCACGAGGAATACGCGCTCGCGCGCACCGAGCGCAAGTCCGGACACGGCTACACCGGGTTCAAGGTCTATGCCGCGCCCGAGGTCACGCTGGAAGACGATCTGCTGCGGCGCGACCTCACCATCAACGCCATCGCCGAGGATGAAGACGGCACCCTGGTCGACCCCTACGGCGGCCAGCGCGACCTGCAGACGCGGGTGTTTCGCCACGTCAGCGAGGCGTTTGCCGAGGACCCGGTGCGGATATTGCGGGTGGCGCGTTTTTCGGCGCGCTTCACCGAGTTTTCGGTGGCCCCCGAAACCCTCGTATTGATGCGGCAGATGGTCGACAACGGCGAGGTCGACGCGCTGGTGCCGGAGCGCGTGTGGCAGGAGGTGTCGCGCGGCCTGATGGAAGCGCAGCCTTCCCGCCTGTTTCACGTGCTGCGCGACTGCGGCGCGCTGGCAAGGTTGTTCCCTGAAATCGACCGCTTGTTCGGCGTGCCGCAGCCGCCGCAGCATCATCCCGAAATCGACACCGGCGTGCACGTCATGCGGGTCGTCGACTGGGCGGCGCAGCAGGGCCTCAGCCTGCCGGTCCGCTTTGCCGCGCTGACCCACGACCTGGGCAAGGGCGTCACGCCGCGCGAACTGTGGCCCAAGCACCACGGCCACGAGGCGAAAAGCGCGGACCTGGTGCGCGCCTTGAGCGAGCGCATCCGCGTGCCGGCCGACTGCCGGGATCTCGCGGTGGCGGTTGCGCGCGAGCACGGCAACGTGCACCGCGCGCGGGAGCTGCGCCCGGGTACGATCGTCGAGCTGCTGGAGCGCGTCGATGCGTTCCGCCGTCCGGAGCGGTTCGAGCATTTTTTGCAGGCCTGCGAATGCGATTTTCGCGGCCGGCCGGGCTACGAAAGTAAACCGTATCCCGAGCCCGACCACTTGCGCCAGGCCCTGACGGCCGCACAAGCCATCGACGCCGGCGCGGTCGCGAAAAGCGTGGAGCCGGCCCGCATCCGGGAGGCGATTTTCCAGGCGCGCACCGCGGCGGTGGCGGCCTGGCGCGACCATGGATAGCGATCGCGGCTGGGCGCATTTTCCGCACCAGGCCGACATGGGCGTGCGCGGGATCGGCCCCACGCCGGAGGCGGCCTTCGAGGAAGCGGCACGCGCGATGACCGCCGTGGTCACCGATCCGGCCAGCGTGGACGCCCGTGATCCGGTCGACCTCGCGTGCGAGGCGCCCGACGACGAACTGCTGCTGGTCGACTGGCTGAATGCCCTGATCCTGGAAATGGCCGCGCGCCATATGCTGTTCAGCCGTTTCGAGGTGCTCCTGGACCAGCATCGCCTGCACGCGACCGCATGGGGCGAAGCCGTGAACCCGCAGAAACACCAGCCGGCCGTCGAGATCAAGGGCGCCACCTATACTGAACTGAAGGTCGGGAGGACGGAAGACGGGCGATGGCTGGCCCAGTGCGTGGTGGACGTGTGAGACGCGTGACATGAAGCTGGATCGATTCGAGCAGATATCCGAGTTCGAGTGGCGCGTGGCGCCCTTCGGCGACATGCGCGTGCCGGCCGTGATCTACGCAACCCAGGCCTTGATGCGCGAGATGGACGACAAGGTGTTCGAGCAGATCACCCACGTGGCCGCGCTGCCGGGCATCGTCGAGGCGGCCTATGCCATGCCCGACGCGCATTGGGGCTACGGGTTTCCGATCGGCGGGGTGGCGGCGTTCGATGCCGACGATGGCGGCGTGGTATCGGCCGGCGGCGTCGGCTTCGATATTTCCTGCGGGGTGCGCACCCTGCACACCGGGCTCAAGGCCGATGAGCTCGCGCCGTTCAAGCAGCGGCTGGCCGACCGCCTGTTCGCCAGGATTCCGGCGGGCGTCGGCAGCACCGGGGCGCTGCATCTCGACGCCCGCGAGATGGACGCCATGCTGAGCGGCGGGGCGCGCTGGGCGGTCGAGCAGGGCTATGGCAGCGAGGCCGATCTCGATCGCATCGAGGAGCACGGCTGCATGGCGGGTGCCGAGCCGGGCGAGGTCTCCGTGCAGGCGAAGCGGCGCCAGCGCGACGAAGTCGGCACGCTGGGATCGGGCAATCATTATCTCGAGCTGCAGGAAGTCGTCGAGTTATACGATGACAAGGCCGCCGAACGATTCCGCCTGAAGCCGGGCGAAGTGGTCGTCAGCATCCATTGCGGGTCGCGCGGCCTCGGGCACCAGATCGGCACCGAGTTTCTGAAGCAGATGGTGATGGCCGCACCTGGCTACGGCATCCACCTGCCCGACCGCGAACTGGCCTGCGCCCCCATCCGGTCGCCGATCGGCCAGGCCTATCTCGGCGCCATGCGCGCAGCCATCAATTGCGCCCTGGCCAACCGGCAGGTCATCACCCACCTGGCCCGTGAGGTCTTCGACGAAGTGCTGCCCGGCACCCGCCTGGGCCTGATCTACGATGTCTCGCACAACACCTGCAAACAGGAGACGCATGCTGTGAACGGCCGGTCGCGCCCGCTGTACGTGCATCGCAAGGGCGCGACGCGGGCATTCGGACCGGGCCATCCCTCTTTGCCTGGCGAGCTCCGCGACGTGGGCCAGCCGGTGCTGATCGGCGGCAGCATGGGCACGTCGTCCTACATTCTTGTCGGCACCGAATCGGGGGCGACCCGCGCCTTCAGTTCCGCCTGTCACGGCGCGGGCCGCGCCATGAGCCGCCATCAGGCCACCCGGCAGTGGCACGGCCGCGCGCTGGTGGACGAACTCGCCAGCCAGGGCATCCTGATTCGCAGCCCCTCGCTGCGCGGCGTGGCGGAAGAGGCGCCAGGCGCCTACAAGGATGTCAGCGCGGTGGTGGACGCGGCCGACCGGGCCGGGCTGGCGCGCAAGGTGGCGCGGCTCAGGCCGCTGGCCTGCATCAAGGGCTGAGTCTTCCATCCCGGGGATGGAAGGCTGGAACTGCGCCCTCGTCCGCTCGTCCAACTCTCTGAAAACCGCGATGTGCGCGGGGTTGAATGCAACCCGCGGGCCGCTATGTTGAACTCAGGTAACAGAGGACGTGCCATGCCATACAGCGAACAATCCGTGCAGTCTGTCCGTCCGTGGTCGGACCGGACCTTCAGCTTTACCCTCAGCCGTCCAGAGGACTTCTCGTTCGAGAACGGCGAGTTCGTCACCATCGGCTTGAAGCGCGAAGGCAAACTGGTGGCGCGCGCATATTCGATCGTGTCCACCGCGGATCGCGATCATCTTGAATTCCTCAGCATCCACGTGCCGGAAGGCCCTCTGACCAGCCAGCTGGTCCATATACGGCCGGGCGACAGCGTGTGGGTCAACAGCAAGCCCACCGGCACGCTGACGCTCAACCATGTCTTGCCGGGGCGCATCCTGTATATGCTGTCTACCGGAACCGGCATCGCGCCTTTTGTCAGCCTGGTCCGCGATCCCGCACTCTACGCCCGCTACGACTGCGTGGTGCTGGTCCACTCGGTGCGCACGGCGGCCGAGCTGGCCTACCGCGACGAAATCGAGGCGCGCAAGCATCCGCAACTGCATTACGTGCCGACGGTGACGCTAGAGCCGTTTGCCACGCCCGAGCGCGGGGCCGACCTGTTTCGCTCCGGCGCGTTGTCGCAGCGGCTGGGGCTGCCCGCGCCCGACCCGCAGCACGATCGCGTGATGGTCTGCGGCAATCCGGCGATGACGCGCGAGCTGACGCGGTTTCTCAAGGACACGGGCTGGACCCTGACCACGCATCGCGGTGTCGGCAACTTCACCACCGAGGTCGCCTTCGTGATTCACCATGAATAGCGGCCACCATGAATAGCGGCCGCCACGAATAAACGCCCCCGGCACGGGGGCGTGAGTGGGTTGAATTCAACCGTGTTCAGTACCGGCTGTGGCGGCGGTCGCCGTGATGCTCCCGGTGCTCGCGGTGTTCACGGCGATATTCGCGCCGGTCGTCATGCCAGTCATCCCGGTGGCCTTTCCAGTGGTGCTTGTGATGGCTTTTCCAGTGGTGCTTGTCATGCCCTTTCCAGCCGTAGTGATGACCGGGGTGGCCGTAGTACACGCGGTGATGCGGCGGCAGCACGATATGGTGGCCGGGATGGTGGCGGCTGTGCGTCCAGTAGTGGCGGCCACCCGACTCGAACAGCACGCGGAAGCCGTCGTGGTGGCGGGAACCGAACGCGATGCTGAAGTGAGGCTCGACCGAGAGCACGCGACCGTGTCGATAGTAGTCGCTCGCCAGGGCCGTTCCCGAGGCCGTCAGCAGGGTCGTGGCAATCAAGAGTGTACGTAACATGGCTCTTCTCCTTTCAAGATGGGACGGATGCGCTCAAAGCGGAATCAATCGTCCCGGTCGTAGCGGCTGCTGTTCCAGCGTCCGGGACGCTGGTCTTCAGCCACGCTGAAGCTCACGTTCAGGGTCAGCCACCGGCCCGGGTCGTAGGGCAGGCGGGTGTTGTATTCGCGGCCCTGGAAGCGGTAGCGCACGTCGTAGCCGCTCACCACCTGGCGGTAGTTGTCGTGGGTGCGGCAACGCTCGACCTGCTGCGGGACCGACTCCTCGTAGCGGCTGCCGTTCTTGTTCCAGCGGTCGCCCACCACCGCGCCGGTGGCGGCGCCGACGGCGGCCGCGGCCACCTTGCCGTTGCCCTTGCCGACCGTCGATCCGATCAGGCCGCCGGCGATGGCGCCGAGGATGGCGCCGCCGGGATTGGTGTCGCTGCGATAGCTGCGGGTCTCGTAGCCCACCGTTTCGGTCCAGCATTCGCGGCGCGGCTCGTTGATCGACTCATAGATCGGCGTGCTGGCCAGAACCTGGGCGCGGGCGGTAAAGCCGTCGCTGTCGCCGCGGCCGTGGCCGGCTTGCGCAACGCCGCTGGCGGCAAGCAGGGCGGCCATCAGGCCGATGTTCAGGGTACGTGTGGTTTTCAGGGTGCGTGCTTTCATCTCGACTCTCCTCGTGAGTGCTTGAAACTCGGTTTAGCGACGGCCGCGCTGGCGGCTGTCTTCTTCAAATCGTTCCTGCTGGCGGCGCTCGTAGCCGTAGCCGTAGCCTTGTGGCTCATCGCGCTCGGCTTCGCGCCGCGATGACCGGCGATCCTCTTTGCGGGAATCGCGAGCATCCCGGCGGGATTCTTCGTCCTGGTCGCGCTTGGCCACCAGGAACGCACCGTCCATGAATTGGGGGGCGGCCTGAACCGGGGCGGCCAAAGCCAGTCCCAGTGTTGCCAGTCCAAAAATCCAGATGGGTCGTGTGTTCATCGTTGTCTCCAGTTTGAGGTCGCGTTGTTCTGCTTCCATGCTTCGCAGTTTGGTCGAGGAAAGTAAGCGCACTGTTTCACGCAAGGTCGATTTTGTAACAGTGTGTAACCGGGAGGGGAATAGGGGCCTGTCACCGCTGCTATAGTTGCCGCATGGAAAAAGACACCATCTATGTCACCGACGACGACCCCGGCATTCGCGAACTGGTGGCGGAGTACCTGAGCAGCCAGGGGTATGCGGTGGAGACGGCAGAAGACGCGGTTTCGCTGGACCAACTGCTGGCGACCCGGCTGCCCGACCTGCTGGTGCTCGACTGGATGATGCCGGGCGAGGACGGGCTGTCGATCGCGCGCCGCCTGCGCGCGCAGCCCGGCTTTCCGCCGATCATCATGCTGTCGGCCAAGGGCGAGGACATCGACCGCATCATCGGGCTCGAGGTCGGCGCCGACGATTACCTGCCCAAGCCGTTCAATCCGCGCGAACTGCTGGCGCGTATTCGTGCGGTGCTGCGTCGCGGCACCGCAACTGTTGCGCCGGCCGTCGAAGATGAGGCCAGGCGCATCCCGTTCGGCCCGTTCAGCGTCAACCTAGACGCGCGCACGCTGACCCGCGACGGCACCGAAATCACGCTGACCACCGGCGAATACGAACTGCTGGAAATTTTCGTGACCCACGCCAACCGGACGCTGTCGCGCGACTGGCTGATGGACCAGTTGCGCGGTTTCGAGCGCGATCCGTTCGACCGCAGCATCGACGTGCGGGTCAACCGGCTGCGCAAGAAGATCGAGGACGATCCGGCCAATCCGGCCTACATCCGCACCCAGCGCGGCCAGGGCTACCTGTTCGTCCCGCAGGGCAAGGGGTGAAGGCGCTCACCGACTCGCTGTTTGCCCGTACCGCGCTGACGCTGGCGCTGGCGTTCGTCGTGTTCCAGGCGGCCGCCTCGTGGGTCGTGTATCGCACGCTGATCGTACCGGTTGCCGAGCGCTCGGCCGACGACCTGGCCGGCCTGATCGTGCTATCGGCGCAAACCTGGGTTGAACTGCCGCCGCGGACGCGCACGGCGTTCGAACGCGAACTGGCCCGCCGGCACGGCCTGCGGCTCACCACGACCAATGTCGGCGCGAACGCCGAGGCGCCCCGTTTCGCGTTTCGCACCCAGATCGAGGCGGCGCTGAGCCAGCGCGTGGGCTACACGGTCGAGCTGCATGGCGTGCCGGGCACGGCAGCGGCCTGGCTCGACATCCCCCAGGGCGGCCACGACCTGAGAGTGGGGTTCTTCCCGGACCGCTATGCCGTCAAGACGCCGCTGGCGGCGATTGCCGTCATCGCCGTCGGCACGCTGCTCAGCCTGCTGACCGCCCTGCTGCTGGTGCGCAGGATCACCGTGCCGCTCGCGCGCGCCGCGCACGCGGCGCGCCAGGTCGGGGCCGGCGAACTGCCCGAGCCCCTGCCGGAAACCGGCCCGGCCGAACTGGCCGAACTGGCCCGGCGTTTCAACATCATGGCCACCGAGGTGCGCGACCTGCTGGACAACCGCACCACGCTGCTGGCAGGCATTTCGCACGACCTGCGCACCCCGATGACGCGCCTCCAGCTCAATCTCGAAATGCTGCGCGACGCCCCGAGCCCGGCGCGCATCGATCGCGCGGTCGGCGACCTGGCCGATATGAACCGGCTGATCACCGGCTATCTCGAACTCGCGCGCACCACCCAGGCAGAGGATCGCGTACGCTTCGATCTCGCCGGACTGCTCGAGGAGGTGGCCGCCGATGCCGGGCTGGACTGGCCCGGTGCGTCGCCGTGCGAAGTCGTGGCAGGCCGCCTGGCCGTGCGGCAGATCGTGTCGAACCTGATCCAGAATGCCCAGCGATACGGCGGGGGAACGGCGGTCGAACTGGAACTGGCGTGCGGGTCCGACGTCACGCGGGTCGTCGTGCGCGACCGCGGCCCCGGCATTCCCGAAGCGGACCTGGAAAAGGTGTTCCGGCCGTTCTACCGCCTGGAAGCCTCGCGCTCGCAGGCCACGGGCGGCACGGGCCTAGGCCTGGCGATCGTTCGCCAGCTGGCGGAAACCAACGGTTGGAAAGTCGTGCTGCAGAATCGCCCGCAGGGCGGGCTCGAAGCGGCGCTGGAAATACGCCGCTGAAGGGTCAGGAGCAGTTGGCCGCGGAGCGGCGCAGAATCCTGAACTCGATGAACAGCACGGTCAGGCTGAACATCGACATGCGGCAGGTGCTGCCGCTGAAGAAGCCGATCGGCGAGCGGGAGAGATTGATGCTCACGCTGGTGACGCGTCCAACTTGCATCAGGCGGCAGGCTGGCGTGCAAACAGCGAAAACTGCACGAACAGCAGCGACAGACTGGTGAGGCTCATGCGCTCGGTCTGGCCATGAAACCAGGCAAAAGGAGAAGAGCTGAGTTCGAGAACCAGTTGCTTTTGGCCGAATTGCAGTTTCATGATGCGCTCCTTGGTGTTGGGTGGTGTGCCTGATACCTTGCAATGCCTGTGCCACCCGACGGGGAGCCAGGCTGGTACAAAATATCCTTGATAAAACAAGCGCTTGAAAATCATCCCGGGAGAGCGTCCGGGCGCGTGCCGGCCCGTTTTGACGGAAATCCGTCAACCTGTGTCGAAGGAGGCAACAGTCGGCCGGATGTAAGGGCAGTGTTTTTGCAGCGGCCACCGCCTGCCGGTAACGACAAGGTAGAATCCGGCTTTGCGATTCAAGCGGCGCGCGTCCTGCGTGCCGGCCACTCTGCATGATCATCCTCAAGAACCTCAGCCTTCGGCGCAGCGCCAAGGTCCTGCTCGAAAACGCCTCGGTGTCGATCAATCCCGGCGAAAAGGTCGGCCTCGTCGGACGCAACGGCGCCGGCAAGTCCAGCCTGTTCGCGCTGCTGAACGGCACGCTGCACGAGGACAAGGGCGATTTTTCGATCCCGCCGCAGTGGCGCATGGCGCAGGTCGCGCAGGACATGCCGGAAACGACCGAATCGGCGACCGATTTCGTCATCGCCGGCGACACTGTGCTGGCCACCGCGCAGGCCGAAGTCGCGGCCGCCGAGGCCAGCGACGACGGCGAGCGCATGGCGCACGCCTACATGGCCTTGCACGATGCCGGCGCGCACGACGCGCAGTCGCGCGCGCAGGCCCTGATCCTCGGCCTCGGTTTCCAGGTGCGCGAGCTCGATCAGCCGGTCAACAGCTTCTCCGGCGGCTGGCGCATGCG
>JBFHQA010000083.1:0-11728 GCA_041592455.1 Thiobacillus sp.
AGCACGAGTTCGCGTGCCGTCCGGCGGCCGCCGTCCAGCCACAGCAGGTCGGCATCGAGCCCGTGGCGCGCGGCGCTGTAGAAGTTGGCGCGGGTGTCGGCGAAGGCCAGGTCGCGGGCCGGTTCGTGCTGTAGGGCAAGCACATGCACCAGCCCGTAGTACAAGGCAGCGTTGGCAACCATGTCGAGCACGGTCGGGCCGCTCGGCAGCACGCGTTGCTCGATGCGGACATGCGCCTGCCCGGAATCGTCGAAGCCGATCAGCGGCCGCACCCAGCGCCAGATCGCGCCGTTGTGCAGGCGCAGGTGCGGAAAGCGCTCGACCGCCTCATCCAGTTGCACCGGAAGCATCACCGGATAGTGTTCGAGATTGTCCGCGAAGAGCTCCAGCAGGCTGTCCGCAACGTAATCGCGACCAAATGTGACGCGCCGGATCGAGGGCTCGGCCAGCCCGGCATAGCCGCCGACCTCGACCGACTGCTCGAACAGCGGCACCCGGGTTTCCTGCCACAGCCGGTGACCGAAGAAAACGGGCGAGTTGACCCCGGCAGCAAGCAGCGGCGCACAGGTGATCAGGGTCGCGTTGAAGACATCTGCCGCCTGCGCGTAGGGCACCTGGAAATGCAACTGGAATGAGGTCGTGGCCGCCTCCAGCATCACGTCCGGTCGTTGGGCGCGCAGGTGGTCGCGGCCCTCGATGTCGATGCGGATCGGTTTGCCGTCGCGCTGCTGCAGAACCTGCGCGTTGAGCGCACCGTAGCGCTTCATCGCCGAGATGTTTTCGAGGCACAGGTCGGTTTCGCGGATCGTGGGCAGGATGCCGATCATCGCCAGCACGGCATCCATGTCGTGCGCCACCTGCTGACAGCGCTCCCAGGTCGTGATGAGCGACTCTTCCATCAGCGACAGCACGCCGGCGCCCATCTCGATCGGCGGCGCATTCAACTCGACGTTGAAGCGCGACAACTCGGGCACCACCATGGGGTCGTCCAGCCGGGCCAGATAAGCCTCGTTGACCGGACTGGGCAGGCCGCTATGGTCGAGCAGCCAGGCCTCCAGTTCGAAGCCGGCGATGTAGCGCGCATCGGGAAAACCGCCGGCTCCGGCAAAGCTGTGAAGATGGGCGGTTTCGTCGGCCAGCCGTTCGCGAAACCGCACGAAATCCGCGTCCGAGAACTGCGTGAGGGTGATTTCCTGGCCCATGGTTCGATGTGTCAGGTCCGCCCATCGGCGGCTTGTTCATAAGGTTCGATAGTCAACCTTACCCCGGTAAGCCGCAATCTTCCAGCGATTTCACCGTGAAGAAACCGCTGACTAGACCCGCGAAGTCGGCCGCGCGAGGTAGAACCACTCCTGCCCGGGCAGGGCATTGGGATTGGGAAAGACGATGTAGCCGTCTTGCTCAGCGCACTCGGGTCGGCCGTCGTGGCGGATGCCGATCACCTCGCCCGCGTGCACCTTGTCGAAACTAGCCCAGGCCCGCTCGAAGCGGTCGTCCGGATGTGCACGATCGATCACCTGGTACAGCCGCAACGCTTCGGTCGTGCTCACCGGTTCGGGATCGGGCGCGGGGGTGAGGCCAAGATGCGCCAGGGCATGGTGGATGGCCCGGTAGGCCACGTCCGGCGCAGCCGGGTCCTCGTGCTGGCCGCACTCGAGGGTGAGCGCAATGCCGCCGTGCGCGCGCATGTATTCGGTGGTGCCGACGCCGTAGTGCACGTCAGCCTCGCGCGCCGAGACACCGGCCGCGAGACGTCGCGCCACGCCTCCTGCGTAGGTGTCGAGCCAACCGTCGACGAAGCGATGCACGCCGAGTCGAAGCGCCAGGGCGGTCTCCTCGGCGGCGCGCGCGAATGGCTCGAGCGTGCCGCGGTTGTCTTCCGGGCCCAGCATGACGAAGGGCTGGCCCGCGGTATGGAACGAATGCAGATCGAGCAACGCATCGTGCTGCCTGAGCTGCGGGCACAGCCAGTTGGCAATCCGGTCCTCGAACTCGACGGGCGTGTCGGTCGTTACCAGGTTGCGGTTGAGATTGCGGTCGCCCATGCGCTGCTGGCGCACATAGGCCAGCGGATTGGTCACCGGCACGAAGGTGACGCTGCCGGCGCGTATGGTCAGCTGCCCGGACTCGATCTCGCCGATCACCCGGCGTATCGCCTGGGTGCCGCAGGTTTCGTTGCCGTGGACGGCGCCCAGCACGATCAGGCGCGTGCCGGGCTCGAGGCCCGAAAACGCCACCGACTGAAAATGCAGGGATTCGAGTTCACTCATGCGCTCATTGCCTTGAAAAATAACGACACGCTCGACACCAGCAGCAACAGGCCGACCAGGCGCGCCATCTGCGACGCGGACAAGCCGACGTGCACGCGTCCTCCAAGATACAACGCGCCCAGCACCAGAGGCAATGCGGAAAAATAGGCCACCCACACCGAGGGCGTCATCAGCAGCCCGGCGATCAGGAAGCTGGCGATCCGCATCAGCCCCTCGGTGAAGAACAGCGCGGAAAATGTGGCGCGCAGATCGCTTTTATCGCGGATGCGGTGGCTCAGGTAGATCACGTAGGGCGGCCCGCCGGTTCCGAACAATGCGCCCACCGTGCCGCCCGTCAGCGCGGCCGGCACGGCCCAGCCTTGCGAAACCGGCTTCTCGCCGTGGATGTTCAGCAGGTTGCGCACGGCAAAGATGAAGACGAACACGGCGAGCGCGATCAGCATGGGCTCGGGCGGCAGGCTGACCAGCAGGCTGGTGCCCAGCGCCACGCCGATCATGCCGACAGGAACCAGTACGCGGATTTCCGGCCATTTCACCCGCTTGAAGTTGAAGCCGCCGATGACGAGTGACGCGGTGAAGTCCAGCAGCAGGATCAGCGGCACGACGAATTTCAGCGGCAGGAACAGCGCCAGCAGGGGCACCGAAATCAGACCCGAGCCGAAGCCGGTGATGCCGCGGATGAAGTAGGCCGACAGCAGGATAGCGGCCGCGCTGGCCACATGCCCGGCGGCGATCTGCTCGAGGCTCATGGCGCCGGATTCACTGCCGGCTGCCGCGCTCGATGGTGATGCCCAGCTCCTTGATGCCGGGCACGATGGCGAACTTGGTCACCGAGACTTTCACCCACGGCGCGCCGAATTCGTTCCGCACGATCGCCGCGACATGCTCGGCGACCGATTCGACCAGGGTGATCGGCTGCGGTGCGTCGTGCAGGTAGGCCTTGACCCGGTTGGCCACCGCCCCGTAGTCGATCGTGTCGGCCACGTCGTCGGTGCCGCCGGCCTTGCTGTCGGGCAGGCCGATTTCGAGATCGAGACGCACCGGCTGCGGCACTTTGCGTTCCCACTCGTATATGCCGATAATCAGATCGAGACGAAAGTCCCGTAAAAATAGAATATCCATCTCGCCGCCCGCCAACGGGCTCAACCAAAACCCGCCATTTTACTGACTTATGCTCATTCTGTTGTTTGTTGCCGTCGCCTACCTGATCGGTTCGCTTTCGTTTGCCGTCATCGTCAGCCGGGCCATGCGGCTGCCCGACCCGCGCAGCTTCGGCTCGGGCAACCCCGGCGCCACCAACGTGCTGCGCACCGGACGCAAGGCGGCCGCGGCGCTGACGCTGCTCGGCGACGCGCTGAAGGGCTGGGTGGCCGTGGTGCTGGCGCAGATGCTGGCGCCGCAATACGGCCTGTCCGAGGCCGTCGTGCTGTTGTGCGCGCTGGCCGTGTTCATCGGTCACCTGTTTCCGGTGTTCTTCGCTTTCAAGGGCGGCAAGGGCGTGGCTACCGCGCTCGGTGTGCTGGTCGGCCTCAACCCCTGGCTCGGTCTGGCGTGCCTGGTCACCTGGCTGCTGATGGCGGCCGTGTTCCGCATTTCCTCGCTGTCTGCGCTGACCACGGCGGTGCTGGCGCCCGTGTATGCGACCTTGCTGATGGGGTGGGGCGACGCCGCCACCACGGTGCTGGTGATCGCGCTGCTGCTGGTCTATCGTCACAAAAGCAACCTGATCAAACTGGTCAACGGCGAGGAGGGCCGAATCGGCAAGCGCAGCTAGCGTCAGCCATGCTTTAAAAAACCATGTTTGAAAAAACCATCGAACACGCCCGGGACAGCCTCGCCGAAGTATCGCGCGAGGCGATCGATCGCGCGGGCGTGCGGCTGTCGGGCGTGGTCAAGGATGGCGTCACGCAGGCCGGCAGCGAGCTCAAGGACGTCATCCTGCAGGCGAGCCAGGAAATCGACTCCAAGCTCGACAAGATTTCCGACGAACTGCATGCGCAGCGCCAGTTCACCAAGGACGACGTGCGCGAACTGGTCGACTACGCCGGGGAACAGCTCGGCAACCTGATGGACGAGCGCATCGTCCGCGCCAAGTCCGAGATTTCCAGCCTGGTGCAGGAAAAGGTCGAGTACTTCAAGCACGAGATCGACAGCTTTTTCATCGAGCGGCAGCGCGACCTCGCGCGCGAGCGCCGGCGCCTGTTCATCAACGTCGCCATCGCCGTTCTCGCCTCGCTTTCACTGGGCTTCGTGTCCTGGCTGTATCACCAGTATCTGGGCGGCGGGCTGGACGTGTTCGGCATCTTCCGCATCGTCTTCGCCTCGCTGGCCGGCGGCTATGCCGCCTACCTGGCGGTCAAGCTGCTGCGCCGCTGGCTGTCGATGTCGGAACACAAGAAGGACACGCTGTTCCTGGTGAGCCGCTACTGGGGCGTGCTGCGCCCGGAAAGCATTTTCAGCACGCTGGTCCTGGTGTGCCTGATGGCGGTGCTGGTCGGCTTCCTGCTGTTTCCGGAGCAGATCGCGCAGCTGACCGGCAGCGAAAAGTGGCTCGAGATGCTGCGCGACGCCTATCCGATGCTGCGGCGGCAGCCTGCGCCCTAAACGGGCTCCAGCGACGCCAGATCCCAGCGCGGCCTGACCGCGAACCCGAGATCCGCCTGCGCCGCACCCGCATCTACTTGCGCCGCCAGGCGCTGCGCGCCGGCAAACGCGATCATCGCGCCGTTGTCGGTGCAGAACTCCATGCGCGGATAGAACACGGTGATGCCGCACCTGGCCGCCTCGTGCGTGAGCCGCTCGCGCAAATGGGTGTTAGCGCCCACTCCGCCCGCCACCACCAGTCGGGTGGCGCCGCCGTGCCTGCAGGCGGCGAGGCTCTTGCTCACCAGCACGTCGACCGCCGCCACCTGGAAGGCCGCAGCGATATCCGCCGCCTGCTCCAGGCCCTCCTTGCGGACCAGAGTCAGCACGGCGGTCTTGAGCCCGCTGAAGCTGAAATCGAAATCGCCCGAGTTGAGCATCGGCCGCGGCAGGCTGAAACGGCTGGCGTCGCCGGTCGCCGCCAGCCGCGACAGTGCCGGCCCGCCCGGATAGCCGAGCCCCAGCAGCTGGGCGGTCTTGTCGAAGGCTTCGCCGGCGGCGTCGTCCAGCGTTTCGCCCAGCAGGGTGTAGCGCCCGACGCCGGAGACCAGCATCAGCTGGGTATGCCCGCCCGACACCAGCAGGGCGACGAACGGAAACGCGGGCGGCGTATCGGAAATCAGCGGCGACAACATATGGCCTTCGAGGTGGTGCACGCCGACGGCCGGAATCCCCAGCGCAAACGCCAGCGCGCGCGCCATGCCCGCCCCCACCAGCAGGGCGCCGGCAAGCCCCGGACCCTGCGTGTAGGCGATGCCGTCGATGGCCTCCAGTGAGCGCCCACTCTCGGCCAGCACCTGACGGGTCAGCGGCAGCACGCGCCGGATATGGTCGCGCGAGGCCAGCTCGGGCACCACGCCGCCGTAGTCGTTGTGCATCGCGATCTGCGAATGGAGCGCATGCGCGAGCAGGCCGTGGTCGCTGTCGTACAGCGCCACGCCGGTTTCGTCGCAGGAGGATTCAACGCCAAGCACCAGCATTGTCACGAGTCTCTAAGCATCAAGATTCGCATGATAACGTGGGCTGCCGCCCGCTGTATGGCCTGGCCGGCAAATCCAGCAACAGCGGCAGGGTTTGTTTGGGTAAAATCTCCCCTGTTTCGGTTTTTGCGGACATCACTCTTTCGCAGTGCCGTCGTTATCCAAGGAAAGAATCATGTCGCATGATGTCTCGCAGCCCCGCCCCGCCGACCACGCGTGTGACGTGCTGGTCATCGGCGGCGGTCCGGCGGGTTCCACGGCTGCGGCCCTGCTCGCTGGGAAGGGGCATCGGGTTACCCTGCTGGAAAAAGCACATCATCCGCGATTCCATATCGGCGAGTCGCTGCTGCCGGCCAACCTGCCCCTGCTCGACCAGCTGGGCGTGCGCGCCGAAGTCGAAGCGATCGGCATGCCGAAATGGGGCGCCGAGTTCGTGTCTCCGTGGCACGATCACGCCCAATCCTTCGAGTTTGCCGAAGCCTGGGACAAAACCATGCCGAGTGCGTTCCAGGTGCGGCGTTCCGAATTCGACGAGATCCTGATCCGCAACGCCGCGCGCAAGGGGGCAGACGTCATCGAAGGCTGCCGCGTGCGCGACGTGGCCTTCCTGCCGGACAACGCAGGCGCGGTCGTGCGCGCCGAGCACGACGACGGCCGCAGCGAAACCTGGCACTGCCGGTTCCTGGTGGACGCCTCGGGACGCGACACCTTTCTCGGCAACCGCCTGCAGGCCAAGCAGCGCAATCCGCGCCACAACAGCTCGGCGCTGTATGCCCATTTCAAGGGCGCCCGGCGCCACCCCGGCAAGAAGGCCGGACACATTTCCATCTTCTGGTTCGAACAGGGCTGGTTCTGGTTCATCCCGCTGGCCGACGGCGCGACCAGCGTCGGCGTCGTGACCTGGCCGACTTACCTGAAAACGCGCAAGAAGCCGGTCAGGGAATTCTTCCTCGACCAGATTGCCCTGTGCCCGGCCCTGGCTGCGCGACTGAAGGACGCCGAGCTGGTGTCCGAGGTGGAGGCCACGGGCAACTTCTCGTATACCTGCGACCGCAGCCACGGCCCCGGCTACCTGCTGCTGGGCGATGCCTACGCGTTCGTCGACCCGGTGTTTTCCTCCGGCGTCATGCTGGCGATGAACAGCGCCTTCGAAGGCGCCGACGCCATCGATACCGCCCTGCGGCAGCCGGAGCGGGCGGCCCAGGCATTCAGGCAGTTCGACCACGTGATGAAGCATGGGCCCAGGGAGTTCTCGTGGTTCATCTACCGGGTCACCAACCCCACCATGCGCGAGCTGTTCATGTCGCCGCGCAACGCCTTCCGCGTCAAGGAGGCGCTACTGTCGGTGCTGGCCGGAGACATCTTCGGCAAGACCCCGATCTGGCCATCGCTGAGGGTATTCAAGGCCATCTACTACCTGACCTCCCTGGCCAATTTACGACGCAGCCTGGCCGCCTGGAAGCGGCGCAAGCTGAACATCCGTTACGTGGAAGAGACTGAAGAGGTCGGCTGCCGATGAGCCGCGAAGGCGCGACGCTTCGCCTGGACATCGTGTCTGCCGCCCGCTCGGAGCAAGGCCATCCCTCGATGCTGGGCGGCACCTGCTACGGCGCCACGGCCGTCCTGCCGCCCACTGACGCGCTCGGCGCGCCTCTGCTGAGGGTGGACATGCCCGTTCTCGAAGCCGGCCAGGCACTGTGCGAAGTCTGGCACTGGAACGAACCGATGACATCCGGCCAGCAGGGAAACATTCATTACCGCCAGAGCGACACGCTGCTGTTCGGTTGCCTCAGCCTGCAAGAAACCGGCACGCCTGAAGGTGATCACCCTCCGCTGCAAGGCACGACCGAGGCAGCCTACCGCGAAATTTTCGACCTGCTGGAAGCGCACGGCTATCACGCCGTGCTGCGCTTCTGGAACTACTTTCCCGGCATCAACCGGGAAAGCCACGCCATTGAGCGTTATCGCCAGTTCAACATCGGGCGGCAGGATGCCTTCCTGTCGCATGGACGATCGGTGATCGGCAATGTGCCGGCCGCGTGCGCGCTCGGCTCGGCAGGCGGCGGCCTGACGATCGCCTTCCTGGCCGCCCGCGCCCCCGTCACCGGAATCGAGAATCCGCGCCAGCTCAGCGCCTATCACTATCCCAGCCAGTACGGCCCGCGCAGCCCGACTTTCTCGCGCGCAGGCCTGGTCCGGCTCGGCGGGCGCGACATGCTGTTCATCTCCGGCACCGCCAGCATCGTCGGCCACCAGACCCTGCACGCAGGCGACGTGGCGGCGCAAACGCGGGAATGCCTGCTCAACATCGAAGCCGTGGTGGGCGAAGCCAACCGGCTGGCGCCCGAGGCCGGCTTCCAGCTCGGGCAGATGGCCTACACGGTCTATGTCCGCCATCGCGACGACCTGCCTGCCGTCCAGCGCGAACTGGCTGCATTCGTGGGCCAGCCGGTGTCTGCCGTCTACCTGCAGGCCGACGTGTGCCGCAGCGACCTGCTGGTCGAAATCGAGGCCTCGGGCGGCCACGCCTTTCACGACGAGATAGCCGGTGAGCGCTGACTTTTCCTCGTTCCCGGCCCGGAAAAGCAGCTGGCTGCATGGCCTCTACGAACGCTTCGCGCTGGCGTTCGGCCTGGTGCTGCTCGGCACGATCTCGCTGACCTGGTCCACGCTGTCCGTGCCGCTCTATCACCTGCTGCCGAAGCGCTGGGCCGACCCGCTCGGACGCTGGGCGATCACGACCGGTTTCCGCTTCTACCTCGGCGCGCTGTCCCTGATCGGCGCGTGCCGCTTCGACATCCGCGAACTGGATTCCCTTCGCAACGAAGGGCCGCTGATCATCGCGCCGAACCATCCCTGCCTGCTCGACGCCGTGATGGTGATCTCGCGCCTGCCCAACATGGCCTGCATCATGAAGGCCGACATCGTCGACAACCTCTTCCTCGGCGCCGGCGCCCGCCTGGCCGGCTACATCCGCAACGATGCGCAACTGAGCATGATCAAGCAGTCGGTCGCCGAACTGAACAAGGGCAGTCATCTGCTGATCTTCCCGGAAGGCACCCGCACGATCCGCTGGCCGGTCAACGCCTGCAAGGGCACCACCGCGCTCATCGCCAGCCGGGCAAGGGTGCCGATCCAGACCGTGTTCATCGAGACCGACTCGCCCTACCTCACCAAGGGCTGGCCGCTGTTCCGCCGTCCGGTCATGCCGATCACCTACCGCATCCGGCTCGGTCAGCGCTTCGACCCGCCCGGCAAGGCCGGCGAATTCACCGAGGCGCTCGAGCGCTATTTCATCGACTCGCTGCACGACTCGCCGCACTTCCTGCCGCCCGGCGCCCCGGCCGCGACGACCCGATCTCACCAGAAGCCCACGCCTTTTCACGATGACTGTCTCCCCCACCCATCTGGTATTGATCCCCAGCTATAACCCCGGCCCCCGGGTCTACGACACGGTGCGGGCCGCGCGGGCACGCTGGTCGCCGGTGTGGGTGGTGGTGGACGGCAGCACCGACGGCACGACGCAGGGGCTGCAGGCCATGGCGGCAGACGACCCCGACCTGACCGTGCTGGTGCTGGACCACAACCAGGGCAAGGGCGCCGCCGTGCTGCACGGCCTCGACCTCGCGGCCGAGCAAGGCTACACGCATGCGCTGACGATGGATTCGGACGGCCAGCATCCGGCCGACCTGATACCGGATTTCATGGCGGCCTCGCAGCAGGCGCCCGAGGCGATGGTGCTGGGCGTGCCGGTGTTCGACGCCAGCGCCCCTGCCCTGCGCGTCAACGGGCGCAAGGTGTCGAACGCGTGGGCCAACCTGGAGACGCTGTGGATGGGAATCGGCGATTCGCTGTACGGATTTCGCGTCTACCCCATCGAGCCGCTGCGCCAGGTGATGCGTGGCCAGCACTGGATGCGCCGCTTCGATTTCGACCCCGAGGCCGTGGTGCGTCTGTGCTGGCGCGGCGTGCGGCCGGTCAACCTGAAGGCGCCGGTCAAGTACCTGAGCGCCGACGAGGGCGGCGTGTCGCACTTCAACTATCTGCGCGACAACGCCCTGCTGACCTGGATGCACACGCGCCTGGTGCTGGGGTTTGTGGTGCGCCTGCCGCTGCTGCTGACGAGGCGGCTCTTCTCCCGGCAGTCCGGGGCAAACCGGCATTGATCCGCATGGCCTCCGGCGACAGCGCGGTGAATCCCGCTACAATTCGACGTTTGGCCCGCCCGCACCCTGCCTGGGGCGCGCGGCGAATTCAACCCTGAACGACAGGACACGCCTCAGACCCATGGACACTCGCCCCCGACACAGCCGACCTGCCCTGCCTGCCGCGATTCTGGCTGCCTGTACCCTGATGCTGTCGGCCCAGCCCACCCGCGCCGACGCGCCGAACCATCCGGCCGACCGCTGGGAGATGGCCTTCGAGGCCGGGTACCTGAAAAAGGTCAGGAACAATTCCTCGCTCGACTACGTGATCGCGCCGGCCCAGCTGGCCTGGCGTTCACCGGCGATGTTCGACCTGTGGAAAGGCGACAGCGGCGCGCGCCTAACGGTGCGCAACCGCGTGTCGGTCATCTACGAAACCTACCTCAAGGGCGGCGAGGATTATTACTTCGCGTTCGCCGGGGCGCCCAGCTTCGAGCTGTGGGGCGCCGACCAGCGTTCCGCGCTGTTCTTCGAGATCGGCGGCGGCGCCGGCCTCACCAATTCGAAAGGCATCG
This sequence comes from Thiobacillus sp., assembly GCA_041592455.1. GTDB lineage: Bacteria > Pseudomonadota > Gammaproteobacteria > Burkholderiales > Thiobacillaceae > Thiobacillus. The sequence goes on from JBFHQA010000083.1 coordinate 10,614, forward strand.
CCGGCGGACAGGGGCAGGATTTCACGTTCAACTGGTTTTCCCAGCTGGGCGTCCGCCACCAGTTCAGCAAAAGCCAGGCGGTGACCGCTGCCGGGTATTTCACCCACCATTCGAACCTCGGCATGACCGACCCCAACCCGGGCATCGACGTGCTCGGCCTCAACGTGGGACTGGTCTGGCAGCTGGATTGATATCGTCTCGATTCGTTGCATCTCACGGAGTCCATCATCACACGCGTCCCCCACCCCCCTCTCACCGAATACTATGCCGACGAGCAGGCCCGGCTCGGATTTCTGCGCACCATCTTCGACAGCACTGCGTCGGATTACGACCGCATCGACCGCCTGCTGGCGCTGGGAAGCGGCCCCTGGTACCGCAACCAGGCACTGCAACGGGCGGGGCTCAAGGCCGGCATGCGCGTCGTTGACGTCGGCGTCGGCACCGGCCTGGTGGCGCGAGAGGCGGTCAAGCTGGCCGGCGACCCTGCCCTGGTGGTGGGCGTCGATCCCAGCGTGGGCATGATGTCGTGCGCCAAGCTGCCCGGGGTCAAGCTGATCGAGGGGCGAGCGGAATCGATCCCCTTCCCCGATGCCAGCTTCGATTTCCTGAGCATGGGCTACGCGCTGCGCCACATCAGCGACCTGTCGGCAGCATTCAGGGAATTCCATCGGGTGCTGAAGCCGGGCGGCCGCGTCTGCGTGCTCGAGATCACCAAGCCGGAAAAAGCCTGGAGCCAGATGCTGCTCAAGGGCTACATGAAGGGCGTGGTGCCGGTGCTGGCGCGCCTGGCCGGCAGCAGCGCCGACTCGGCCAAGCTGTGGCGCTATTACTGGGACACGATCGAGGCCTGCGTGCCGCCGAGCGGCGTAGTCGACGCGCTCGCAGAAGCGGGGTTCAACGGTGCCAGACGGCACGTCGAAACCCGTGCGCTCTCGTTCTTTGCCGAGTACCAGGCCGTCAAACCGGGCTGAACGCTCTCTGATCAGGAACCGGGCGGCAGACCTGCAACCCGGGTACTTTGAATGTCGCGGCAACGAGTCATGCCCATTGCCGCATCGTCATCAGTTGAAGCAGCCCAGCGTGCTGTCGGCGGTAATGCGGATCAACTGGTTGCC
>JBFHQA010000084.1:0-11662 GCA_041592455.1 Thiobacillus sp.
ACCGCCTTGATCGCCATGCCCGAAATCGGCTGCCACGCGCCCACGGCGGCGACGTCGCCGGACGCCAGCATCTGCGGCATCTCGTTGGTCTTGGCGTTGACCAGCGTGACATCGGACTCCTTCATGCCCGCCTTCTTGAGGCCATTGAGCAACAGCAGATGCTCGACGAAGCCCATCTCCACCGCGACCTTCTTGCCCTTCAGCGCCTTGAGCGAACGGACGCCGGGGCGGCCGATGATCATGTCGTTGCCGTTTGAGTAATCGGTGATCAGGATCATCACGCTTTTGGCGCCGGCCGCGCCGGTCACCAGCGCATCGCCGTTGGTCATCGTGACGGCATCGAGCTTGCCGGCCGCGAAGGCATCCATGGACGCGACATAGTCGAACCACTCGAAGGTCACCGGCACGCCTGCTTCCTTGAACCAGCCCTTGTCGATGGCGACCTGCCAGGCGACCCAGCCTGGCCAGTCGCTGTAGCCGATCTTGAGTGGCTGGGCGGCCTGGGCCGAAAAGCTCATCGCAGCCGCGACGGGGACCAGCAAACGGGCAAACAGCGTTTTTAGGGTACTTCCGATGTGCTTCACATTCATGGTGGGCTCCTAGCAGAAAGGTATTACCAAGGTGAATATTCGTAATATTCACTCTCCTTTTAGCAACCACCATGCCACTGCAACCAGGTTGCAATAACCCATTGAATCACATGAATAACACTGGCGTTTTCATGCCATCGGCCAGGCTGACGAGAGCATCAATTTGGTGCGGGCCTGCACGATCCCAGCTCCGAAACAGGGCGCCCTCCAGACCCGTCCTTCCGCGTATGCCCGACTCGCGCAGGTGAAACATCAGACGTAAGGCGTTGCGCCTTTCGGCCGGCAAAAAAATGGGGCGCTCTGCAGAGCGCCCCAGCATCCTTCGGAGAAAGGGATGGCTTAGAGGTTGTAGGCCCGCTCGCCGTGGCTTGCGGTATCCAGGCCTTCGCGTTCCTGTTCTTCGGTCACGCGCAGACCCATGGTCATGTCGATCAGCTTGAACAGCACCAGGCTGGCGACACCCGACCAGACGATGGTGATCAGCACGCCGGTGGCCTGCGTCACGACCTGGCCGGCCATCGAGTAGTCGTCGACACCGACGCCGCCCAGAGCCGGCGACACGAAGATGCCGGTACCGATGGCGCCGACGATGCCGCCGATGCCATGGATGCCGAACACGTCGAGGCTGTCGTCATAACCCAGCGCCTTCTTCAGGCCGGTTACGCCCCACAGGCAGATCACGCCAGCCACTGCGCCGAGCACGATCGCACCCATCGGACCCACCAGACCGGCAGCAGGCGTGACGGCAACCAGGCCCGCGACCACGCCGGACGCCACGCCCAGCATGGAGGGCTTGCCGCGCAGCATCCACTCGGTCAACATCCAGGCCATGCCCGCAGCTGCGGTGGCAAGAATGGTGTTGATGAAGGCCAGGCCCGCACCGCCGGTCGCTTCGAGGTTGGAGCCGGCGTTGAAGCCGAACCAGCCCACCCACAGCAGCGAGGCACCGATCATGGTCATCGGCAGGCTGTGCGGAGGCATGGCGTCACGACCGTAGCCGATGCGCTTGCCCAGCACGATCGCACCCACCAGCGCCGCAATACCCGCGTTGATGTGCACCACGGTACCGCCCGCGAAGTCGAGGTCGCCCGCTTCGAACAGGTAGCCGCCGGTTGCCCACACCATGTGCGTGATCGGCAGGTAGGAGAACGTGAACCACAGCGCGCCGAACACCATCAGGGCGGAGAACTTCACCCGCTCGGCCAGGCCGCCGACGATCAGCGCCACGGTAATGGCGGCAAAGGTCAGCTGGAAGGCGACGAACACGAGTTCGGGAATCACCACGCCATCGGTGAAGGTGGCAGCCGTGCTGTCAGCAGTAATCCCGGCCAGGAACATCTTGGACAGGTCACCGATCGCCCAGTTGAGGCCACCGCCATCGCCAAACGCCAGCGAATAGCCATATACGGCCCACAGGATCGAGATCAGGCAGAAAATGGCCATGACCTGCGTCAGCACGGACAGCATGTTTTTGGCGCGCACCAGGCCACCGTAAAACAGCGCCACACCCGGGATGATCATCAGGATCACCAGCAGCGTGGACAGCATCATCCAGGCCGTATCGCCCTTGTCGGGCACGGGAGCAGCAGCTTCAGCGGCCGGAGCAGCTTCGGTCGCAGCCGCGTCCACTGCCACGGAAACCGCTTCAACAACCGGCTCGACCACCGCTTCTTGAGCCAGCACCATGCCAGGCGCCAGCAGACAGGCCAACAGGCCCAATGAGGTCATCAACTTTTTCATGGTCATCCTCCTCAAAGAGCCTCAGGGCCGGATTCGCCCGTGCGGATCCGCACGACCTGTTCCAGGCTGGTGACAAATATCTTGCCATCGCCGATCTTGCCGGTGTTGGCTGCCTTCTCGATGGCCTCGATCACGCGCTCCAGCAGTTCGGCCTTGATGGCCACCTCAATCTTCACCTTGGGCAGAAAGTCGACTACGTATTCCGCGCCGCGATACAGTTCGGTGTGGCCTTTCTGGCGTCCGAACCCCTTCACTTCCGTGACCGTCAAGCCGGTTACGCCGATGGCCGACAAGGCCTCGCGCACTTCGTCCAGCTTGAACGGCTTGATGATTGCCGTTACGAATTTCATGGTGTCTCCCAATTCAGGCGTGGGGAAAAACGGAGCGGGCGCCTGCCCCGCCCCGCTCAGTCAGGAATTAAAACGACTTGGAAATCCACACGGCGGTGGTGCTGTCGCCCAGGAACTTCTTCTTCACCGTGCTCGTCTCGGTCCAGGTGCTGCGCTTGGCGTTGGTGTCGGAGTACGCCACGCCAACAGTCACGCCCTCACCCAGCTTGCCGAGCTTGCCCATGTCGTACTCGGCGCTGACCTTCCAGTCCTCGTAGTCAGCCGTGCCGTTGTTCTCGAACTTGAACGTGCCCCAGTGGGCACCGAGCGTCAGGCCGGTTTCGCCAACAGGCACGCTGGCCGAGATATCGAGATAGTCGGAGCCATCAGCTTTGGCCGTGCTGCTGCCGAAGCCGAACACTTCTTCGCTGAGGTAGTAGGAATACTTGACGGTGAACCACTTCCAGCCCAGCGAGCCGTAGACTTCGGTCGTATCCGCTTTCGTGGCGCCGTTGCGGTCGCCGGGGTACATGTACTGGATCGCGCCCACGTCATAGGTCAGGCCGGTGCTGCCGATGTCGCCGCCGAAGCCGGCGTACACGTCGATTTCCATGTTGCCGCGGTCATAGCCCTGGAAGTCTTCCAGCCAGCCCACGTTCGATGCCCAGGTACCCACGTAGAAGCCGCTGCTGTGGGCATAGTCGAGACCACCCTGAATCGCCGGATCGCCGCCGGTCTGGGTAATTCCACGGAATACGTAATCGCTGGTCAGCGAAACGTTCGCCGACACGCTATGCGGGCTGTCGGCAGCCACCGCCGCAGCGGGAACGCCCACCAGACCAACCAGAACCAAAGCATGCATGAGTTTTTTCATCAAATTTCTCCGTCGTTGAAGATCCGCAATATTGCGTAATTCGTTTTAGCACAAGCTGTGCCAGTTATTTTTCTGTTATTTTTCATACGGTTATTCTTTTGGCGATAATCGACAAACCTTGCTCTGCACTCTCGTGGTGCACACTGAAAATGCGATGCACCTTTTTGGCCCGCCCCGCCCATCCGGTGACTTGCTACACTCACACCGTTACTGGAGCCCCCATGAATCCGAATCCGAAATTCCCCCAACCGACCTTCATCAACGATCTTGCCGAAAAGCTCGGCGATGTCATGAAGAACTCCCCCGCGAAAGACATCGAGCAGAACCTCAAGGCCGGCGTGACAGCCATGCTCGGCAAGCTCGACCTGGTGAGTCGCGAAGAATTCGACGTGCAGACCGAGGTGCTGGCTCGCACGCGGGCCAGGCTCGAGCAACTCGAAGCCCGTCTGGCCGAACTGGAAAAGCAGCGCACCGAATAGATGGCCGTTGCCGTCGTCAAGAGCCGGGCGCTCGCCGGCATGCACGCGCCCGAGGTCGTGGTCGAGGCGCACCTGGCCAACGGTTTGCCGGCGTTCACGCTGGTCGGCCTGCCCGAAACCGAGGTCAAGGAAGCGCGCGACCGGGTGCGCGCCGCGATCCAGAATGCGCGCTACGAATTCCCTGCGCGGCGCATCACGGTCAACCTGGCGCCGGCCGACCTGCCCAAGGAATCCGGGCGTTTCGACCTCCCGATCGCGCTGGCGATTCTGGCCGCCTCCGGGCAGATTCCGGCCGACAAATTCCAGCATGCCGAATTCGCCGGCGAACTGGCGCTGACCGGCGAGCTTCGCCCGGTGCGCGGTGCGCTGGCAATGGCGCTGGCGACACGCGGCGCCAACCGGAAACTGGTTCTGCCGGTGCAATCGGCCGCCGAAGCCTCGCTGGCCAGCGGCGTCGACACGCTCGGCGCAGGCAGCCTGCTCGAGGTCTGCGCCTGGCTGGCTGGCCAGAGCACGCTCATGGCGCCCGAGCCGAACACGACGCCCCACGCGCCCGACTATCCGGACTTTGCCGATGTCAAAGGGCAGGCCGCCACCAAGCGCGCCCTCGAAGTGGCGGCGGCAGGCGGCCATTCGGTGCTGCTGGCCGGCCCGCCCGGCACCGGCAAATCGATGCTTGCCGCGCGCTTTCCTGGCATCCTGCCCGGCATGGACGATCATGAGGCGCTGGAAGCCGCCGCGGTCGCTTCGCTCAACGGCGGTTTCCGCCAGGAACACTGGCGGCGGCGCCCCTTTCGCGCGCCGCATCACACGGCTTCCGCCGTGGCGCTGGTCGGCGGCGGCGGCAATCCCCGCCCGGGCGAGATTTCGCTGGCGCATCACGGCGTGCTGTTTCTCGACGAGCTGCCCGAGTTTTCCCGGCAGGTGCTCGAAGTCCTGCGCGAACCGCTGGAAACCGGCCACATCACGATTTCGCGCGCCGCGCGGCAGGCCGACTTTCCGGCGCGCTTCCAGCTCGTTGCTGCGATGAATCCCTGTCCCTGCGGTTACCTCGGCCACCCCACGCAAGCGTGCCGGGATACACCGGACCAGATCGCGCGTTATCGCGCCCGCCTGTCCGGCCCGCTGCTCGACCGCATCGACATCCAGGTCAGCGTACCGGCCCTGAGCCAGGACGAACTGATGCAGGCGGGCGCAGGCGAATCCAGCGCCGCGATCCGCAGCCGCGTGCAGACCGCACGCGAACGCCAGATGGCGCGCCAAGGCAAACCCAACGCCGCGCTGGGGACCCAGGAGATCGACGCGCATTGCCGGCTGGAGACTGCCGGCGAGGCCCTGCTCAAAAAGGCCATCACCCAGCTCAACCTCTCGGCACGCGCGTATCACCGCGTGCTCAAGCTGGCGCGCAGCGTGGCCGACCTGGCCGGCAGCGACACGATCGGCACGTCGCACCTGGCCGAGGCGATTCAGTATCGCAGGCAGGCCGCATGAGCGATCCGCTCGAATCGTGGCGTGAAGAAAAGCAGTCCGCCTGGCTCTACCGGGTGATGGCGGAATGCGAGCACGGCACGCCGCGCGAAGCGCTGTTCAGCGAACTGGCGCAGGCCGCCGAAGACCAGGCCGACATCTGGCTTGAGGCCATGCAGAAGCGCGGCGAGGCAAAGCCTGCCGAATTCCGGCCCGACCTGCGCAGCCGCGTCGTCGCCGCCCTCACCCGAAAGCTGAAACCGCGCGCCATGCGCGGCGTGCTGGCTGCGATGAAGGTGCGCGGCATGGCGATCTATACCCACACGCCGCCCCACGCCATGCCGACCCGCGTCGACGAGATCGGCAGACGCCACCAGAACGGTGCGGCCGGCAATGCCCTGCGCGCCGGCGTATTCGGCGTCAACGACGGCCTGGTGTCGAACGCGGCCCTGATCTACGGCGTGGCGGGCGCGGCCCCCGAGCCTGCCATCATCGTGCTGACCGGCGTGGCCGGACTGCTGGCGGGCGCCTTTTCGATGGCCGCGGGCGAATACGTCTCGGTGAGATCGCAGCGCGAGATGTTCGAATACCAGATCGGACTGGAACGCGACGAACTGGAAACTTATCCGGACGAGGAAGCCGCAGAGCTGGCGCTGATCTATGCCGCCAAGGGCATGTCGCCCGACGAGGCGCGGCAGGTGGCCGACCGCCTGATGCAGGACCCAGAGCGCGCGCTGGACACGCTGGCCCGCGAGGAACTGGGACTCAACCCGGACGAACTCGGTTCACCCTGGGTGGCGGCAGGTTCTTCGTTTGCCGCTTTCACGGCCGGCGCCGCGCTGCCGCTGCTGCCCTTCCTGCTGGGTCTGGACCAGGCTCTTACAGCCTCCGTCGGCCTGACGGCGCTGGGACTGTTTGGCGTCGGCGCCAGCATGAGCCTGTTCACCGGACGCCGCGCCCTGCTGTCGGGATTGCGCATGCTGGCCATCGGCGGCGGCGCAGGGCTCGCCACCTGGTTCATCGGCTCCTGGCTCGGAGTCACGTTGGGGTAACAGCCCCCGCTCCATTTCAGTCTGAATGCGAAAGCGAGCCGTAGACAGTGCATTGAGCACGGTGAGGCGAGCGCGTGGCTGTCGGCACGCAAGCTTCTATACACCCATGGCCTACCCCTAGCGGGTGCGCCGGCAAAGTACGGGCTCGACATGGAGCGGGATCAGGTCTGCTCCCACGGCAGGCCGTCAAAGCGCCAACCGTTTTTCGTGCTGCGATGGCGCGCCTCGTCCATGTCGCCCTCGAATCCGTGCAGCACGTTGTAGACCTCGGGGAAGCCATATTTTTCAAGATAGCGACCGGCGTCGATCGAACGGCGGCCGGAGCGGCAGATCAGCACGACCGGGCGGTTGACCGACGCGGCCTTGCGCGCATGCCCGAGGAAATCCGGGTTGACGTCCCAGTCCGGGCCGTCCTGCCAGGCGATATGAATCGCGCCGGTCGGGTGCCCGACGAACAGGTATTCGATTTCCGAGCGGCAATCGACGAAGACCGCCTCGGGATGGGACTGCAGGAAGGCATGGGCCTCGGTCGGGCTGAAATGCTTCATGGTTCGCTCCTACGATGCATAGCACTGAGCATAGCATCCCTCACCCGGCCAAAAAAAAGCCCCGCTTGTGCGGGGCTTTTCGATGCAGCCTGTCGTCATGCCTTGCTGCGGCGGTGCAGGCGGGTGAGGCCAAGCAGGCCGGCCCCCATCAGGAAAAGCGTACCCGGCTCGGGCACGCCACCGCCAGGCTGGCCGCCGCCTCCGTTGCCGCAGCCTTGGGGAAGCGTCCCGGTGGTCGGGCACTTGGTGCCCGTCACGCTGGCGATCTTGAAATAATCGTTTCCAAAGTTGGCGCCGCTGGTCGTCGTCAGGCCGTTATAGGCACCGATCAGCCACGCGCTGGAGTACACGCTATTGGCGAAGTTCACCGTCTTGGCTGTGGACGATGCACTGTTGTTGTAATGCCCGATCAGCGACCAGCCGTTGGCGGCACTGGTCAGGTTGCTGTAGGTCAGCCCCAGCACCGTGGGCGTCCCGGTGCCGGTATACGCGTAGACGCTGAAATCGGCATCGGTCGTGGACCAGCCGAAACGGGCCGACGTGAGATTGACCCTGTCGGCGCTGGTGATGCCGCCCACGCCGTCGGAGAAGGAAAACAGGACGGTTTCGATGGCACCGTTATTGTCGATGGCATGCTGCGGGCTGCCGGTGGATTCCCCTTGCGAGGTTACGCCCAGCCCGCCGCTGTAATAGGCCGTCGTGGCGGTAATCGAGGCGGTGGTGTTGTTGGCGGCCGAGAAGGCCGTCGCCGTTGCCGTCAGCCCAGAGGTCGTCGTGGGACTGGTGCTGCTGTAGGTCCAGGTCGCGGCATGCGCCGGAACAGCCGTCAAGGCCAGGGCGGCCAGGCAGGCAGGGAAAGTGGATTGCAGGATAGTTTTCATTGTGTTGACCCTAGGCACCCGTCAGGAAGACTGGCTGAAAACAAGCAATAACAATGCCGAAAAAATAATTCTTATTAAAATCAATGTCAAAAAAGCATCACCCGACCCGGTAGAGTTCGACATGTAAACAAATTCGACACCTTCTTTACAAGCTTACTTCCTGAGCCGGGCCAGCGTTTCCTTCAGATGGGCCTGGATTTCCGGGTCGTCGGGCGCCCGCACTGCGGCCTCGCGCAGGTAGCGCAAACCTTTTTCAAGTTGCCCCTGGTTCACCAGCACCCAGCCCAGCGTATCGTTGACCTGCGGCTGATTGGGCGCCAGCGCGCGAGCCTGCTCGGCGTGCGTCAGGGCCGCCGCGTCGCCGAGCTGGAGCAGCACGTGGGCCAAGTTGTTGTGCGCGCGCGCGTCGCGGGGATCGTTTTGCACCAGGCCGGTGTAGACCTTGCGCGCCTGCGCCAGGTTCTTCGACGCCATCCAGGCCTCGCCCAGGGCATGCGCAGCCAGCCGGTTGCGCGGGTAACGCGACACCACCCCGGTCATCAGCGTGGCCGCCTCGGCGGGCTGTTTCGACGCCATCAGCGCGTCGAACAGTCCGAACGCGCCAGCCTCGGTGGGGGACTGCTCGTAGGCCAGCCGGAAGGCCGCGACGGCCTCAGGATAGCGCCGCTGGGCCATGCGGACCTCGCCCATCAGTTGCTGCGCCTCCACGCCCTGGCGGCCCGCCAGGGCCTGCGCGCGTTTTTCGGCCTCGGCGAGATGGCCGCTCTTCAATTCCAGACGCACCTGCAGCGCGAGCGCGGGGACATATCCTGCGTCGGCCAGCAGGGCCTTGCTGAGCGTATAGCGCGCCGAATCGACATCGCCCACCTGCAGTTGCAGGGCGGCGGCCTGGGTCAGGCGGGCCGGATGAAACGCGGCGACCTGCACCAGGCGCTTCAGTACGCTGCGCGCAGCATCGCCGTTGCCGACGGCCATGTGCGATTGCGCCAGCGCCAGCAGGGCATGCGGATTGTCGGGCGCCTGGGCCTGAGCGTCCTTGGCGGCATCGAGCGACTGCCTGGCCTGGCCGCGGCGCACGTGATGGGCGTGCAGGGCCAGGTGCGTGCGAATATCCTGGCTGCGCAGGCTGCGTGCCTTCTCGATCCAGCGCAGCGCTTCGGACGGACGCCCCTGCTCATCTTCCAGGCGAGCCAGTTCGAGCATGGCGTCGACGTGCGCCGGCGCGACCTTGATGATGCCCAGGTAGCGGGTGCGCGCCCGCTCCGGCCGGCTGTCGAGTTCGTCGATGCGCGCCAGGTTGAGGTGAGCCGGATAAAACGCCGGCGCCGCCTTGATCGCCGCCACATAGGCGGCGCGTGCACCGGCACGGTCTCCCCTGGCCAGCCGGACAATGCCCTGCAGGTTCAGCATGGCGACGTTGCCCGGCTCGCGCCTGACGATGCCATCCACCACGGGGGCCGCCTTCTGGGCCTGGCCACGCTTGAGAAGCGCCAGCGCATAGGGGATGGCCACCTGGGTCGAATCCGGCGCACGCGTGTAGGCACGCTCCAGCGCCTGGAAGCCGGCGGCCTGCTGCCCTGCACTGAACAGGCTCACGCCCAGCCCGGACTGGATGTCCGGACTGTCCTGGGCGTCAGCGGCTTCCTGGAACAGCCTGGCGGCCTTGGCGTGGTTGCCCTGGCGCATGGCGGCCTCGCCCAGCATGGCCAGCGTCCTGGCATCGTCGGGCTGCTCGCGGAGCGCGAGCTGGAGCGTGGCGACGGCGCGATCGTATTGGCGGCCGGCCAGGTAGAGGCTGCCCAGCAGCTTGCGCGCCGCGACATCGCGCGGGTGCCTGTCCAGATAGGGAATCAGGAAACCTTTGGCGCGCTCGTATTCGCCGAGCGCGTGGTGGGCGAGTCCGCCCAGGAACTGCAGCTGGTCGCTGGCCTGCAGGAATTCAGGGGCCAGCTGTTCGAGCGTTCGGGTGGCATCCTGCAGGGCAGACCGGGCTTGCGCCTCGTCACCGTTGCGGCTGTAGAACAGCGCCCTCAGGTAGGCGCCGCGCGGATCGTAGGGAAAATGGCTCTGCAGGTAATCCAGATCCGGCTTGGCCTCCTGGTCACGCTGCAGGTCGAACAGGATGCCGGCCCGCGACAGGCGCGCATCGACATGCCGGGGCTCGGCTTCGAGCGCGCGGCCGTATTCGCGAACAGCGGCCTGCAATTCGCCGCGCGCGTGCAGGATCGAGGCCTGCATGTTGAGGACATCCGCATCGCCCGGCGAGGCCTTCAGGGCTTGCTGGACAGCCGCCTGCGCCTCCTTCTCGCGGCCGGCATTCAGGTGGATGCGCGCCCGCAGGGCCAGCGCACGCGCGGCCCCGCCCGGGATGCGTGACGCCTGCTCGGCCGAGGACATCGCCGCGTCGAGCTGGCTCAGGCCGAGCTGCGCCTGCCCCCTCATCAGCAGCATGTCCAGACGGGCCTTCGGCGGCAGGCCGTCCGCCCCGAACTTTTCGAGCATGAGCCTGGACCGACCCTGCGCCAGATAGGCCTGCGCCTGCAACACGGCAATCTGGCCACGTGCCGCCCCAAGCTTTTCGGCATCAGCCAGCACCCGCTCGGCTGCAGCCGGATCGCCCCGGCGCAGATGCGCCTGCCCCAGCAGCACCAGCGCCGGCAGCATGCGGCTGTCGGCCTTGAGGGCATTTTTCAGCTGGATGATGGCGCCGGCGTCGTCCTTGCGTTCATACCGCTTGAGCGCGTCTTCGTAGTAGCGCGAGGCCTCCACCGCCGAATCCGCCCGCACCGCGCCTGAAAGCAGCGTGCTGGCGAGCAGCAGGGTCAACCACCCGGGATGAATCATCGTGCTCCCCCATCCTGTATTCATTTATCGGCCCTATCGTACCCGAAGCGCGACAAGCAGGATGTCCGTCCCTTGCTTGCCCCTTGGCATCGAAGGCAGATCGGTTCGACTGGCCGTCGTGTGAAGCGAGCGCGGCTCACCTTATATAATGGGCGTTTTCCCAGTCCTGCCTCACCATGTCCCGCACCGACCTGCTGCATTCCCTGCTCGCCCAGCGCATCCTCGTCCTCGATGGCGCAATGGGGACGATGATCCAGTCCTACAAGCTCGAGGAAGCGGACTATCGCGGCGAACGCTTTGCCGATTTTCCGCACGACCTCAAGGGCAACAACGACCTGTTGTGCCTGACGCAGCCTCAGATCATCAAGGAAGTCCACGCCAAGTACCTGGCGGCCGGCGCCGACATCCTCGAGACCAACAGCTTCAACGCCACCTCGATCTCGATGGCTGACTACCACATGGAGCATCTGGTGCCGGAGCTCAACTTCGCCGCCGCCCGGCTTGCGCGCGAGGCGGCCGACGAGGCGACTGCGGCGAATCCCGACAAGCCGCGCTTCGTCGCCGGCGTGCTCGGCCCGACGTCGCGTACCGCCACCATTTCCCCGGACGTCAACGATCCGGGCTTCCGCAACGTCACCTTCGACCAGCTGCGCGTCGCCTATCTCGAAGCGATCGACGGGCTGGTCAAGGGCGGCGCCGACATCCTGATGGTCGAGACGATCTTCGACACGCTGAACGCCAAGGCGGCGTTGTTTGCGATCGCAGAATATTTTGACGGCTGCGAACTCCCCTCTCCCTCTGGGAGAGGGGCCGGGGGTGAGGGAGGGCGTGTGCGGCTCCCGCGCTCAGCCCTGCCGG
>JBFHQA010000085.1:0-11597 GCA_041592455.1 Thiobacillus sp.
AGGGTCCCTGGCGGATACGCTGCCCGCTGGCAGCGCGCCCGCCTTATTCCTGCTCGATCTCGAGGATGGCCAGGCTGATGTGCCTGCCCAGGGCCTCGTCGAAGCCGTTCCATTTCTTGAACGCAGCCAGTTTCTTCGCGACCGCCGGTTTCATTTCGAAATCGCTCTTGCCCGCGTCGTATTCGGCCTTGACGGCGTCATACAGGGTCTGGAAATACTCGCGCTGGGCAGCCATCATGGCCGAGCTGCCCGGCTTGCCGTGGCCCGGCACCACGACCTTCGGCTGCATGGCGATGCCGTGCTCGATCGCCCGGATATTGCCTTTGATCGTGCCGTCGTCGATGCGTCCAATGCGGCCGTTCAGCACGTTGTCGCCGGTGAACAGCACCCCGTTGTCGACCTCGATCATGATGTCGGTCTTGCTGTGCGCGTCGTCGGACGAATGCACCTTGAACCAGCGCGTGCCAATCTTGGAGGTCATGCCGTTGAACGTCGCGATCGTCGGAATGACGGCCTGCGTGCCATCGGTATAGCCGCGGGTCAGGCGGCTCATCATGTTGACCCAGGTGTCGGCATCGCCTGCCTTGGCCTTGGCGATCATGTCGGGGTGCGCGATCAGGATGGCGTTCGGCCAGGCATCTAGTATCGCCTGATTGCCGAGCCAGTGGTCGCCGTGTACGTGGGTGTTGTAGACCGCCGTTACGGGCAGCTTGGTGGTTTTCTTGATGGCCTTCACCACCATGCGCCCGGCCTGCACGCTGGAACCCGGATCGATGACCACGACCTGGTCGCCCGCGATGACCCAGGCGGGGTTGTTCATGAAGCCCTGGTTCCTGACCGAGGGCTCGCCCAGCGGGCCGGTGATCACCCAGGTGTCGGGCGCGACCCGCTTGGCTGGATAGGATTTGACCGTATCCCTGGGGCCGGCGTGGGCGCCCAGGGCCAGGGTGGCAGCGATGAAGAAGGCGGCGATGCGCATGGAAGTCTCCGGTTTGTCTGGTTTTAAAACCCTTGTTATATGAAGGTTATCGCAGCCAGGCCTGGCCCGCGATAGTCAAATATTCTTACCACCACTTCTCGAAAATGATGCGGTTCATCGGCACGCCCAGTCCGTGCAGCAGGGTGCTCATGTCCTCGACCATGCCCTTGGGGCCGCACAGGTAATACAGCGTGTCATCCGGCACGTCGAGCGCGTGCAGCTTGACCGGGTCGACGCGGCCTGTGAGTCCGTGCCATTTTTCATCCGGTTGGGTGACCGTGATGCTCACGTGAAGGTTGTCATGCGTGCGCACGGCGGCCTCGAGTTCGTCGCGAAACAGGATTTCCTGGCTGTCCGAGACGCTGTAGACCAGATGGACCTGGGTGGACAGCCTGGCGTCGCGCACATGGCGGAAAATCGACAGCAAGGGCGTGACGCCGACGCCGCCGCCGATCAGCACGACGTTGTCGCTCATTTCGGGAAGATAGACGAACGGCCCCTGGCCCTGCGTCACCCGAACGCGGTCGCCTACGCGCGCGCGCTCGTGCACCCAGCGCGACAGGGCGTGACGGGTACTGGCCTTGATCGCCAGTTCGATTTCTCCGGCATGTTCGGGGGACGTGGTGATCGAATAGCCCGATCGATGGACGGCACCATCGATTTCGACCTCGAGGTCGACCCATTGGCCGGGCAGGAAACGAAAGTCTTCGGCTGGCAGGGCGATTCGCAGGGCGCGAATGCTGGGCGTGGCCTGGGTGATCGCAGCGATCTGCGCGTCAAAAATATGCAAGGTTCAGTCCCGGTCTTGCCTGGATGAGGCAGGCTTGAAGTCAAGTGCGGCCGAATTGATGCAGTACCGCAATCCGGAGGGAGCAGGGCCATCGGGAAACACGTGGCCCAGGTGGGAGCCGCAGCGATGGCACAGGGCCTCGACCCGCTCCATGCCGTGGCTGACATCGCGCTTTTCTGCCACCGCGTCGGGCGTCGTCGTCTGGTAGAAGCTCGGCCAGCCGGTGCCGGAATCATACTTTGCGTCGGACGTGAACAGCGGCTCGCCGCATGCAGCGCAACGGTATTCGCCTGCTTCATGGTTGTCCCAGTATTGCCCGGTGAACGCCCGTTCGGTGCCGTGTTCGCGCAGGATGCGGTATTGCTCGGGGCTGAGTTCGGCGCGCCATTCGGCGTCGGTTTTGGTTTTGTCAAAGCTCATGGCCAGTCTCCTTGTCACCCTAGAGTGTACCCGTGGAGGAACCCATGATGGTATTGGAGCCGGGAAATCCGGATGTGGCGACTGGATAACGGGGAAATCGGTCAGGCCATCGTCGTGAAGGCCGGGGTGGCCGGCATGCGGGAGCCTTCCGGCTGTGTGGTGCGGGTTTCGAGTGGATTCAGTGCCTGTCGTGCTGACTGGCCTGCCACTGCATGAATCTTGCCCTGATTTCGGCCATTGTCCGGGCACCGTCGAGCAATTGATGAATTGCCGACAGTCCGCAGCGTGCATCGATCAGGGTCTGCAGCATGTCCTGCAACTCGGATTCCACAATATCGCCATCAGAGCCGGGGTTGGGGGGCTGTTCTGTCATGTTCATGGTGCAGCATCCGGAAAGAGAACATCCCGAGTCCAGCTAGATTCATGCCAGAATGACCCTATACTAGGCATGGCTAAAGGCGCGATAGACAGCTCGTGCTAACCCATTGAAAACATGGCTTCGTGCAAATACGAGGTTGACAGCGGGATTGGAGCGGGTTTAATCTTCGTTCAGGTATTAGACTAAGTCTAAAAACCGGGATTTCAGCCGCTGTCCGTTCTGCTATACAGAATCGTTGCGCAGGCCGGACAGGGATGAATTGTCAGTGCTGCAAAGCATGTTTATGTCAACCAAGGAGATCAGGTTATGCAACTCAAGGGTTCTAAAACCGAAGGCCATCTGAAAGCCGCTTTTGCCGGCGAATCGCAGGCCAACCGTCGTTACCTCTATTTCGCAGCAAAAGCTGACGTCGAAGGCTACAACGACGTGGCTGCCGTGTTCCGTTCCACCGCCGAAGGCGAGACCGGCCACGCTCACGGCCACCTGGAGTACCTGGAAAAGTGCGGCGACCCCGCCACCGGCATGGCATTCGGCCCCACCGCCGACAACCTGAAGACCGCAATCGCCGGCGAAACCCACGAGTACACCGACATGTACCCGGGCATGGCCAAGGACGCGCGTTCGGAAGGTTTCGACGAAATCGCCGACTGGTTCGAGACGCTGGCCAAGGCTGAGCGCTCGCACGCCAACAAGTTCCAGAAGACCCTGGACACCCTGGGCGCCTGATACGGCCCAGCCAAAAAGCGGGTCGAATCGACCCGCTTTTTTTGAACCTGCAGTTCTATTTATACCAAGTCTAAATTGGAGTTCGCATGAGCACACGAGAAGGCAGCCTCGAAGCCCCCACCCGTCACCCGCTCGACTGGAAAAATCCGGATTTCTACAACGAAGACAAGCTCAACCACGAGCTCGAACGCATTTTCGACATCTGCCACGGCTGTCGCCGCTGCGTGTCGCTGTGCACGGCGTTCCCGACGCTGTTCGACCTGGTCGACGAATCCGAGACGATGGAAGTGGATGGCGTGGCGAAGTCCGACTACTGGAAAGTCGTCGACGAGTGCTATCTGTGCGACCTCTGCTACATGACCAAGTGCCCGTATGTGCCGCCGCACGAGTGGAACCTCGATTTCCCTCACACGATGCTGCGCGCCAAGGCAATCAAATTCAAAAAGGGCGGAACGTCGTTCCGCGACAAGCTGCTGTCCTCGACCGACGCGATGGGCAAGCTCGCGTCGATTCCGGTGGTGGTGCAGGCGGTCAACGCCAGCCTGAAGAGCAAGCCGCTGCGCAAGCTGGTCGACGGCGTGCTACATATCCACCCCGACCGCCAGCTGCCCGAATACGACAGCGCCAAGTTCCGCGCCACCGCGAAGCCGCGCAACGACTTCGCGGTCAAGGACGGTGACAAGACCCCCGGCAAGGTCGCGATCTACTCGACCTGCTACGTCAACTACAACGAGCCCGGCATCGGCCACGACCTGCTGAAGCTGCTGACGCACAACGAAATCCCGCACGTGCTGGTGGAGAAGGAAGCCTGCTGCGGCATGCCCAAGCTGGAGCTGGGCGACCTCGACGCCGTCGCGCACCTGAAGGACACCAACATCCCGCATCTGGCGAAGCTCGCACGCGAAGGCTACGCGATCCTGACGCCGGTGCCCTCGTGCACGCTGATGTACAAGCAGGAACTGCCGCTGATGTTCCCCGACGACACCGACGTGCAGGCCGTGAAGGAGGCCATGTGGGATCCGTTCGAATACCTGATGGCGCGCAACGTCGACGGGCTGCTGAAGACCGACTTCAACAAGCCGCTGGGCAAGGTGTCGTACCACGTGCCGTGCCACCAGCGCGTGCAGAACATCGGCAACAAGACGCGCGACGCGCTGCAGCTCGCGGGTGCCGAGGTGACGCTGGTCGAGCGCTGCTCGGGCCACGACGGCACCTGGGGCGTGAAGAGCGAGTATTTCGACAAGTCGATGAAAATCGGGCGCCCGGTGTTCCGCCAGATGGCCGAGCCGGCGCCCGATTACGTCAGTTCCGACTGCGCGATCGCCGCGCGTCACATCCTGCAGGGCATGGGCGAAGAAGCCACCGCGCAGAAGCAGCACCCGATCACACTGCTGCGCATCGCCTACGGCCTTGAATGAAACAGACCATCCAGGAGAACAACATGCCGCATATCACCCGTGAAAGCCTGATGCCCCTCGAGACGTACGCCAAGGTGCGCCCCGAATGGCGCGCCGAAGTCATGGCGCACAAAAAGAACCGCATGGTCGACCTCGGCGACCACGTCACGCTGATTTTCGAAGACGAGAAGACCATGCGCTACCAGATCCAGGAAATGCTGCGCGCCGAGCGCACGTTCGAGGAATCCGGCATCCAGGACGAGCTCGATGCCTACAACCCGCTGATTCCGGACGGCACCAACTGGAAGGCCACGATGATGATCCAGTACTCCGATCCAGATGCCCGCAAGGTTGCGCTGGAAAAGCTCAAGGGCATCGAGGATCGCGTGTGGGTGCAGGTGGCCGACCAGCCGAAGGTCTACGCCATCGCCGACGAGGACATGGAGCGCGAGAACGCCGAGAAGACCTCGGCCGTTCACTTCCTGCGGTTCGAGCTGGACGCCACGTCGATTGCCGCCGCCAAGTCGGGCAGCGCGATCCGCATGGGCATCGACCTCGCTGCCTATCCGGTCGAGCCGCTGACCCTGGCCGACAACGTCCGGGCTGCCCTGGTCGTCGATTTGTCCTAGATTCAATCAAGGGCGGTTCTAGCAGTCCAACAACAGGCCGCCCACCTGGAGGAGGGCGGCATGCTGGATCAACTGCTGGTTCAACAGGTACGCAGGCGGCTGGAGGCATCCGGCCTGCCGCTGGTCGTCGAGTTGTGGAACGGCCAGCAGCTGGGGCAGGCAGCCATCGCCGCCGTGAAGGTGCGGCTGCATCAGCTGGCCAGCCTCAAGGCCATGGCCGACCCCAGCCTCGGGGCCTTGGCGCGCGCCTATGTCGAAGGCAAGCTCGACCTGGAGGGCGATATCCGCGACATCCTCGCGCTCGGCGATCGCCTGTGCAATGCCGGCGACTGCACGCCCAAGTCCGGCTCGGAAGCCTGGAAGTGGTGGCGCCACACCCGCGAACGCGATCGCAAGAACATCCAGTATCACTACGACGTTTCCAACGAGTTCTACGGGCTGTGGCTGGATGAACGGCGCGTCTATTCCTGCGCCTATTTCAGGACGCCCGACATGAGTCTCGACGCCGCCCAGGCGGCCAAGCTCGATCACATCTGCCGCAAGCTCGACCTGAAGCCCGGTGAACGGTTTCTCGACATCGGCTGCGGCTGGGGCGGACTGATCCTGCATGCTGCGGAACACTACGGCGTGCAGGCGACAGGCATCACGCTGGCTGAGGACCAGCATGCGTATGTCGCGCAGCAGATCGAGGCCCGCGGGCTCGCCGGGCAAGTCGACGTCCGCAGGATGGACTACCGTGACGTGCCGGAGCAGGAACACTACGACAAGATCGCCAGCGTCGGCATGTTCGAGCACGTCGGCCGCATCAACCTCAGCGCCTATTTCGACAAGATCTCGGCGTTGCTGAAGCCGGACGGGCTGGTGCTCAACCATGGCATCACGACCGCCGAGCCGGACGCCAGCGGGTTGGGCAGCGGGATCGCCGAGTTCATCGAGGATTACGTGTTCCCGGGCGGCGAGCTGGTGCATGTGTCGGACGTGCTGCGCTCGGCATCGGCCAGCGGCCTCGAATGCCTCGATGCCGAAAACCTGCGCCCGCATTACGGCAAGACGCTGTGGCACTGGGTGACCCGGCTGGAGGCGCATGCCGACGAGGCGCGCAAGCTGATCGGGGAGCAGCGATACCGCATCTGGCGGATCTACATGGGCGGCTCGGCCTACGCGTTCGACCACGGCTGGATGGAGTTGTGGCAGGTGCTGGCGGGCAAGGGGACCGACGGCCGCCAGGCGAACTATCCCTTCCAGCGCGACTACATCTATGGCGACCGCTGACCGGGGTCAGTCGGTCAGCCAGTAGGTCGAGAGCGGCGGTAAGACGACCGCGTCGTTTTCCACATCCAGGCGGGTTCCGGTCAGGATGTCCTTCATGCCGCCCTGCAGGAAAAATCCGTGTGCCTGCAGCACGCCGGCCGGGACGGCCTGCGCACCGGTGTTGAAATTGCCCACCACCAGCACCCGGTCGCGGCTGGCCAGGGTGGCGCTGCGCGAGAACACGAGCAGGTTGGAGTTGTCGACCGGAAGCAGGGTGCGGTTGTCGAAATCGGCAAAGACCAGGGTCTCCTTGCGCAGGGCGATCATTTTCTTCAGGGCGCTGAATATCCGGTTTTCGACGGTGCCGGTCTGGTGGCGCCTGGCGGCCTTGTCCCAGTCGAAATGGGAGCGGTGCGCCCAGCGGTTGTCGTCCCGCTTGGCGGGGTCGGTCAGGTAGGCCTTGCAGTTCGGCATGCCGATGGCGTCGCCGTAGTAGAGCAGGGGAATGCCGCCGAAGGACAGGATCATGCTGTGCAGCAGCAGGATCGTCTTGATCGACTCCTCGATCGCCTGTTCGTCGCCGCTTTCCTCGGCGGCTTCGAGACCCACCAGGGCAGCCAGCGAACCGGAAATGCGCGCATCGCCCGTCTTGGGGTTTTCGCCGAAGGGCAGCCCCTTGGCCAGCGAACCCGGAAACCGTCCGGTGAAGTAGTCGATCAGGAACCGGCGGTGCTGGGCCGGATCGAAGCCCGCCAGCCGGATGTCGTTGTCGTCGAAGCCGAGCCCGATGTCGTCGTGGCAGCGGACGTAGTTGAGCCACGTCGCCCGTTCCAGCTTGCCGGGCAGGCTCTTGATGCCCTGGTTCAGCACGGCCGCGTTCTTGGTGGCCACGGCGTCCCACAGCAGGGCCATGAAGGTGGCGTTGTAGGCGATCTCGCATTCCTTGGCGTTGATCGCGTCCTCCCCGAAATACTTGGCAATCTCGCTCGGCGACACGATGGCCTCGGCGATGAACAGCACGCCCGGCGCCGTCACCTGGCAGCAGTCCTTCATCAGTTGCAGCAGCAGATGCGCCTCGCGCTCGTTCTGGCACATGCTGCCCATTTTCTTCCACAGGAAGGCCACCGCATCCAGCCGCAGGATGTCCGCGCCCTTGTTGGCCCAGAACAGGATGATGTCGACCATTTCGATCAGCACCGCGGGATTCCGGTAGTTCAGGTCCCACTGGTAATGATTGAATACCGTCATCACCCACTTGCCCATTTCCTCGCTCCAGGTGAAATTGCCCGGTGCGGTCTCGGGAAAGATTTCCGGCATGCTTTCCTCGTAGATGTCCGGGATTTCCCGATCATCGAACACGTAGTAATAGTCCTGGTATTTCTTCTCGCCCTGGCGCGCCTTTTGCGCCCACTCGTGCTCGTCCGAGGTGTGGTTCACCACGATGTCGAGGACCAGCAGCATGTCGCGCTTCTTCAGCGTGGAAGCAAGGGCGCTGACATCCTCGGTCGTGCCGAAGCGCGGATCGATCCGGTTGAAATTGCGCACCGCATACCCGCCGTCGCTGCGGTCCGGCGGGCAATCGAGGATGGGCATGACATGGATCATGTTGACGCCCAGTTCCTGCAGATAGGGCAGCCTGGCGCGCAGGCCCTTGAGGTCGTCGGCAAAGCGGTCGCAATACAGGGCCATGCCGACCCACTTCTGGCCCAGGAACCAGTTGTAGTCCAGTTCACGCGCCAGGTCGGACTTGCGTAGCGTGGGGGTGCGTTCGATATACCGGAACGCCATGGTCTCGACCAGCTTGACCATCTGGTCCTTGAAGTCGGGCCGGTCGCCATACAGCAGGCTGAACAGGGAATGGATGGAGTAGAAGTTCGCCCCGAGGCGGGTGTAGAAATGCCTCAGGCGCATGTTCCCGATTTCCGGGCTCAGTTTCGCCAGGATTTCATTCAGCAGGGCATGCGAGGCTTGTTCGTACATATCGGGTCTCAGGTCCAGTTCGTTTGGGCTTGCAGGCTGTCGCGAGAAAGCATCCGGCCACCTATGTGTTCCCTCAAGCATACCGTTCCTGCATGTCGATTAAAAATCCCGCCGGGGCCGCGACGATTTATGGAAGACATCGCGCTGCCGAACCCCTAGAATGCCGGTCATGAAAAATCTGCTTGCCATATTGCTATGCCTGCCCCTGGCGTCCCAGGCCGAATGGGCGCAGTTCGATCATGACTTCGAGGAGGACAAGCCCTGGGTCGAGCTGGCCGTCCAGTTGCCTCCTTATCCCCGTGCGGAGAATCTCGTTCCGTTCACGGTGTCGTCCGTCACGCGCAACCAGCATTTCATCGATGTCAATTCGATCAGCATCGGCTCTGACAAGGTCATCCGCTACACCGTGGTCGTCGAGGCGGCCGGCGGGGCCCGCAACGTGGCCTTCGAGGGGCTGCGGTGCGACACCGGCGAGCGCCGCCTGTATGCGTATGGCCATGCCGACGGGACCTGGTCCAAGGCGCGCTATGCGGCTTGGGAAGGCATCAAGCTGCGCTCACTGTTGTCTTACCACAAGCCCTTGTACGAGGACCTGTTCTGCTCCGATGGCATCGTCGTCAAGGATGCTGCCACGGCAGCTCGCAACCTGCGCAGGAATGGCCGATGAGCACATCGGTCGTCAAGCACGCCCATCGCGTCGTCATCAAGGTCGGTTCCAGTCTGGTTACATCCGAAGGCCGTGGCCTCGACCGCACCGCCCTGTCGCACTGGGCCGAGCAGATCGCCGCCCTGACCGAGCAGGGCAAGGAAGTCGTCCTGGTATCCAGCGGAGCGATTGCCGAGGGCATTTCGCGGCTGGGATGGGACAAGCGCCCGCAGGCCGTGGACGAACTGCAGGCCGCAGCGGCCGTGGGGCAGACCGGCCTGATCCAGGCCTACGAGTCCATATTCCGCAATCATGGCCTGCATGCCGCGCAAGTGCTGCTCACCCATGAAGACCTGGCCGACCGCACCCGCTATCTGAACGCGCGCTCCACCCTGCGCAAGTTGCTGTCGCTGGGCGTGGTGCCGATCATCAACGAGAACGACACGGTGGCGACCGACGAAATCCGGCTCGGTGACAACGACACGCTGGGTGCGCTGGTGACCAACCTGATCGAAGCAGGTTGCCTGATCATCCTGACGGACCAGCCCGGCCTGTATACCGCCGACCCGCGCAAGAATCCCGATGCCACGCTGGTGATGAACGCATACGCCGGCGATCCCGAACTCGAGGATATGGCGGGCGGAGCCGGCAGCAGCGTGGGGACCGGCGGCATGCTGACCAAGATCCTGGCAGCCAAACGCGCGGCGCGCAGCGGGGCGCATACCATCATCTGCAGTGGTCGTGAAGAAAATGTCCTGCTGCGTTTGGCGGAAGGCGAGCCCATCGGCACCCAACTGGTGTCACGCCAGGAAACCCTGGCGGCCCGGCGACAGTGGCTGGCCGATCACCTGCAGCTGAAGGGCGGCGTCGTCATCGACGACGGAGCCGTGCGTGCGCTGCAGGAAGACGGCAAGAGCCTGCTGCCGGTCGGCGTCATCGGCATCACCGGGGATTTCCTGCGCGGCGATGTCGTGGCCATCGTTGATTCCGAAGGCAACGAAATCGCACGCGGCCTGACGAATTACAGTTCGAGCGAAGCACGCCGGATCACGGGGACGCCCAGCGGCGAAATCAAGGCCGAACTCGGCTACATCGACGAGCCCGAGTTGATCCATCGCGACAACCTGGTGATTCTGACGTGACCACCACGCTTGACATGATGCGGCACGGCGAACCGGTCGGCGGGCGAAAGTACCGCGGCCAGATCGATGATCCCCTGTCCGAAAAGGGCTGGGCCCAGATGCGCGAGGCCGTCGGCGAGGCGGCGCCCTGGACGCAGATCGTGTCGTCTCCGCTCGCCCGCTGCCGGGCGTTTTCAGAGTCGCTCGCGGAGCGTCACGCCCTGCCGCTGGCATTCGATCCCAGGCTGATGGAAGTCGGGTTTGGCGTGTGGGAGGGCAAGTCGGCCCAGGACATCGAGCAGGAGGCCCCGGGAACGCTTGCCCGCTTCAAGGCCGACCCGCTGAATGCGAGGCCGGAGGGGGCCGAGCCGCTCCATGCGTTTTACGAGCGCGTCGCCGCCGGGCTGGCAGACGTGATGGCGCAGCATGCTGGCCAGCATGTGCTCCTGGTCGGGCATGCCGGCGTCATGCGCATGGCGCTGGCCTGGGCGCTGCACATTCCGCTCGAAAACGCCTATCGCATCGAGGTGGCCACGGCCTCGCTGACGCGGTTGCGCTTTGAAGAAGGGCGCGCCAGTCTGGTGTTTCACGGTAGTAATCTGGCCGGACGGTGATTCGACGGCTTGTTTTCTGGGCAGTGCTGCTGCTGGCTGTGTCTGCGCAGGCAGCCGACCTCCGGGTCGTCGACGATATCGGCCAGACGCTCGTGTTCAGCCAGCCTCCGCAACGCATCATCTCGCTGACCCCGCATCTCACCGAACTGCTGTTTGCCGTGGGCGCCCAATCGCAGATTGCCGGAGTGGACGGCGCCAGCGACTACCCGCCTGAAGCGCGAGCGCTGCCGCGCGTGGGCGACTACAGCCGGATCCATTTCGAACGCGTGCTGGCCTTGAAGCCCGACCTCGTCATCGTCTGGGTGGGGGGCAATCGTCCCATCGACATCCACGGCCTCCAGAAGATGGGGCTTCCCGTGTTGCATACCCAGGCAACCCGGCTCGACGACGTGCCGCGCCTGCTGCGCCTGATCGGCCGGGTGAGTGGACATGCAAGGGAAGGCGAACAGGCGGCGCAGGCGTTTGCCTACAGCCTGGACACGCTGAAGGCGAAGCAGGGTCGCTCCCCCCCGGTCAAGGTGTTCTACCAGGTATGGGACCGCCCGCTGATCACCGTGGGCGGCACCCACTGGATCAGCGATGCGCTCGAAGTGTGCGGGGCGCGCAACGTGTTCTCGGATTTGCGCGGCCTGTCGCCGACGGTTTCACGCGAGGCCGTTCTGCAG
>JBFHQA010000086.1:0-11428 GCA_041592455.1 Thiobacillus sp.
GGCATAGTTCGAAATTCAAGATGGCTGATTGGTTCCCCATCAGCCATTTGTACTCAAGCTCCAGCAGCCAGCGGTTCGTCGCCTTGCTCGGAATAGATCAGCAGGGGCTTGCCTTCGCCGTTGATCAGATTGTTGTCCACCACGACCTTGCTGACGCCCTTGAGGGAAGGCAGGTCGTACATGGTATCGAGCAGCGCGTGCTCGATGATCGAGCGCAGGCCGCGCGCGCCGGTACGGCGCGCCAGGGCACGCCTTGCGATGGCGGAGAGCGCGTCCTCGCGGAATTCGAGTTCGACGCCTTCCATCTTGAACAGCTTGGCGAACTGCTTGGTCAGCGCGTTCTTCGGCTCGGTCAGGATCTGCAGCAGGGCGGCTTCATCGAGCTCGTCCAGCGTGGCGACGACCGGCAAACGGCCGACAAACTCGGGGATCAGGCCATATTTGATCAGATCTTCAGGTTCGACCTGATGCAGCAGCGCGGCATCGCGCTTGGTCTCGTCGACATGCTTGACCTGCGCGCCGAAGCCGATGCCGCCCTTTTCGGTGCGGCCGCGGATGACTTTTTCGAGTCCGCTGAACGCGCCGCCGCAAATGAACAGGATGTTGCTGGTATCCACCTGCACGAATTCCTGGTTCGGATGCTTGCGCCCGCCCTGCGGCGGCACGGAGGCCGTGGTGCCTTCGATCAGCTTCAGCAGGGCCTGCTGGACGCCCTCGCCCGACACGTCGCGGGTGATCGAGGGATTGTCGGACTTGCGCGAAATCTTGTCGATTTCATCGATGTAGACAATGCCCTGCTTGGCCTTGTCGACATCGTAGTCGCACTTCTGCAGCAGCTTCTGGATGATGTTCTCGACGTCCTCGCCCACGTAGCCGGCTTCGGTCAGCGTGGTGGCGTCGGCGATCACGAACGGCACGTTCAGCAGGCGGGCGAGCGTTTGCGCGAGCAGGGTCTTGCCGGAGCCGGTCGGGCCGATCAGCAGGATGTTGCTCTTGGCCAGTTCGACATCGGCGGAACCAGACGTGCTGGCGCCCGAACTGTTGCGCAGCCGCTTGTAGTGGTTGTAAACCGCCACCGCCAGCGCTTTCTTGGCCTGCCCCTGCCCGATCACGTACTGATCGAGAATGGCGCTGATCTCATGAGGCGTCGGCAGATCGGAACTGGCACCTTTCTGGCTGTCGGCCTGCTGGATTTCCTCGCGAATGATGTCGTTGCACAACTCGACGCATTCGTCGCAGATGAAAACCGACGGCCCGGCAATCAGCTTGCGCACCTCGTGCTGGCTCTTGCCGCAGAAAGAGCAGTAAAGAAGTTTGTCGCTTGAGCCTTTGTCTGCCATGCCTGTTCCTTGCTAATTAATCTTATGCCTCGGTGCGGCTGGTCAACACCTTGTCGACCAGACCATAGTTCACCGACTGTTCTGCGCTCATGAAGTTGTCGCGATCGGTGTCGCGTTCGATTACTTCCATGCTCTGCCCGGTGTGCTTGGCAAGCATGTCGTTCAGGCGCGCTTTCAGATACAGGATTTCCTTGGCGTGGATTTCGATATCCGACGCCTGGCCCTGGAATCCGCCCAGCGGCTGGTGAATCATGACGCGCGAGTTGGGCAGACAGTAACGCTTGCCCTTGGTGCCTGCGGTCAGCAGGAAGGCACCCATGCTGGCGGCCTGCCCGATGCACAGGGTCGACACATCCGGCTTGATGAACTGCATGGTGTCGTAGATCGCCAGGCCGGCCGAGACCGAACCACCGGGCGAGTTGATGTAGAAGTAGATGTCCTTGTCGGGATTTTCCGACTCGAGGAACAGCATCTGCGCGACGACCAGGTTGGCCGTTGCGTCGTTGACCGGTCCCACCAGGAAGATCACGCGCTCCTTGAGCAGGCGCGAGTAAATATCGTAGGCGCGCTCGCCACGGCCGCTCTGCTCGACGACCATCGGGACCAGGCCCAGGCCCTGAGGCTCCAAGCCGTTACGTTCGAAATCAATGTGCATCAGCCACGTCCCATCAATTCATCAAAAGAGGTTGTCACGTCTTCCACTTGGGCCTGACCTGCAACCCATGCTACCACATTCTCTTCCAGCGCCATGGACTCGATCTCCTGCATGCGCTCGGGGCTCTGGTAGTACCACTGCGCCACCTGCTCGGGCTCCTCGTAGCTTTGCGCCTGCTCCTGGATCAGATCGCGGATCTGCTCGGGCTGCGCGACCAGCTTGTGCGCCTGCACGATCTCGGCCAGGATCAGGCCCAGTCTAACCCGGCGCTCGGCCTGTCCTGTAAACATATCGGCAGAAAGCTTCATGGTCTGAACCCCGCGTTGCTTCATGTCGGCTTCGGTCATGCTGCGCAGACGGTCGGTTTCCATCTCGACCAGGCTCTTCGGCAGGTCGAGCGTGCTCTTCTTGAGCAGCAGTTCCATGGCCTGCTCCTTCAGCTTGGCCTGCACCCGGCGCTTGACTTCACGCTCGAGGTTGGATTTCACCTCGGCCTTGAGCTTCTCGACATCGCCGTCCTCGACACCCAGCGCCTTGGCAAAGTCCGCATCGATGGCCGGCAGCACCGGCGCCTGCACGTCCTTGACCTGCACCTCGAAGTGGGCAGCCTTGCCAGCCAGTTCCTTGGCGCCGTATTCAGCCGGGAACGTCAGGTCGAAACCCTTGTTGTCGCCCGCCTTGAGGCCGGCCAGGCTCTGCTCGAAATCCTTCAGCAAACGGCCTTCGCCGATGACCGCGGCGAAATCCTCGCCCTTGCCGCCTTCGAATGCCTCGCCGTCGACCGTGCCCTGGTAGTCGAACTTGACCAGGTCGCCTTCAGCCGCGGCGCGGTCGACGGATGCAAACGTGCGACGCTGCTTCTGCAGCACTTCCAGCGTCTTCGTCACTTCGGCGTCGCCCACCTCGACGGCCGGGCGGCTGATCTTGCCGTCGCCCAGATCGTCGATCTTCACTTCAGGATAGACCTCGAAACTGGCGCTGAACATCATTTCAGCCGCAGCCGATTCGCCCGCCTTGGGTTCAAAGCGCGGATAGCCGGCAATCTTCAGTTGATGGGCCTGCACGGCCTCGCCGAAACGGCTCTGCAGCGTCTCGCCCAGGACTTCCTGGCGCACGCCTGCACCGTGCTGGCGCGCGACCGCGCTCATGGGTGCCTTGCCCGGACGGAAACCGTCCATCTTGACGTTGCGTGCCAGCCGCTTGAGACGGCTCTGCACTTCGGTTTCCAGCTGATCCATGGGCACGCTGATGTCCAGGCGCCGGGCCAGACCTTCGAGAACTTCAAGATTTGCTTGCATCAAAATACTTCCTGGCTGATTTGAAAAAAGGGGTGATCGGTACATGACCGATGGTGCGAAAGGGGGGACTCGAACCCCCACGCCTTGCGGCGCTGGAACCTAAATCCAGTGCGTCTACCAATTCCGCCACTTTCGCGGCGTGGCCGCAAAACCTACAGCCGATAAGTGTAATATAATCAAAGTGATGCTGTCACCCAAGCCGACCGGACATCCCGCCTAAGTCATTATTCCCATTCCTTTTTTTGTTGCCGGTGCCGGTCGATCATTACGAAAACTTCCCCGTTGCCTCCTGGTTGCTGCCCAAAAGGCTGCGTAAACCGGTCGAAGCCATCTACCGGTTCGCGCGCACGGCCGACGACATCGCCGACGAAGGCGACGCCTCGCCATCCGAGCGGCTGGCCGGGCTGGCTGCCTACCAGTCGGCGCTCGACCGCATCGAGTCCGGCGACACGCCGACCGACCCGGTGTTCGGCCCGCTCGCCGAAGCCATCCGCGCTCACGCCATTCCGATCGCGCCGTTTCGGGACCTGCTGTCCGCGTTTGCCCAGGATGTCGAGAAAACGCGCTATGCCAATTTTGGTGAGCTCATGGACTACTGCCGCCGCTCGGCCAATCCCGTCGGACGCCTGATGCTGCATTTGTACGGCGACCACGACCCGCGCCACCAGGCCTATTCGGACGCCATCTGCAGCAGCCTGCAGCTGATCAACTTCCTGCAGGACATCGCTGTCGATTACCAGAAGAACCGCGTCTACCTGCCTCAGGACGAGCTCGCCGCCCATCACGTCAGCGAACGGCAGATCGCCGAGGGCGACACGCGCGGCCTGTGGCACGCGATGATGCACAAGCAGATCGAGCGCGCGCGCAGGCTGCTGCAGGCAGGGGCGCCGCTGGGCCGCACGCTCAAGGGGCGCATCGGGCTGGAGCTGCGCGTCACGATACTCGGGGGGGAAACCATCCTCCGCAAGCTGCATGCCGACCCCGGCTGCGTGTTCGGCAATCGCCCCGTGCTGACCCGGAAAGACTGGATCAGCATGCTCGGCCGCGGGCTCGTCGCCTGAACATGGATATACATCAGTACTGCCAGGAACGTGCCGCGGCCAGTGGTTCCAGCTTCTACTACAGCTTCGTCTTCCTGCCGCAGGATACGCGGCGCGCGATCACGGCCTTTTACGCATTGTGCCGCGAACTCGATGACGTAGTGGACGAATGTCACGAGCCCCAGGTGGCGCTCGCCAAGCTGGAGTGGTGGCGCGCGGAAATCACTCGCTTCGCCGCAGGCCAGGCGGAACATCCCGCCACCCGCGCGCTGTACGACACGCCGCGCGGGCGCGAAGCCCCGCCCGCCCTGCTGCTGGAAATCGTCGACGGCATGGCGATGGACCTCGACCACCTGCGCTATCCCGACTTCAAGTCGCTCCATCTGTAGTGCTATCGCGTGGCCGGCGTGGTGGGCGAAGTGGCCGCGTCCCTGTTCGGCGGCGAACGCGACGAGGACGACCGCGCCGTGCGCCGCTATGCGCATGAACTGGGGCTGGCGTTCCAGCTCACCAACATCATTCGCGACGTGGGCGAGGATGCGCGGCGCGGGCGGATCTATTTGCCGCAGGACGAACTGGCTCGCTTCGGCGTGCAGGAGGCCGACATCCTCAACGGGGTCGATACGCCTGCGTTCCAGGCCCTGATGCAGTTCCAGTTCGAGCGGGCCGCCGCCTGCTACGAGCGCGCGCTCGCCGCCCTGCCCGCGTCGTCGCGGCGCGCCCAGCGACCGGGACTGGTGATGGCGGCAATCTACCGGACCCTGCTGGACGAAATCCGCGCCTCCGGGTTTCCCGTCCTGCGCGCCCGGGTGGCGCTCACGCCGCTCAGAAAGCTGTGGCTGGCGAGCAAGACCTGGCTGTTTCCATGACCGGACGGACGTCCTCTCCCGGGATCGCGGTGATCGGCGGCGGCTGGGCCGGCTGTGCCGCTGCGCTGACGCTCGCCGAAGCCGGTGTGCAGGTCACGCTGTACGAAGCCAGCCGCACGCTGGGCGGGCGCGCACGCGCGGTCGCGCTCGACGGCCGCTCGCTCGACAACGGCCAGCACATCCTGCTCGGCGCCTACGAGCAGACGCTGCAACTCATCGATCGACTGAGCCTGGGGTCGTCCATGGCACCCATTTGGCGCCTGCCGCTCACCCTTGAACAGCCGCCGGAATTCCGCCTCGCCTGTCCGCGCCTGCCCGCGCCGTTGCACCTGCTGGCCGGATTGCTCGGAGCCCGTGGCCTCGGCTGGTCCGAAAAACTCTCGGCCATCCGTTGGGCCCATGGCCTGCTGAAAACGCAGGACACGCTGGACGGCCTGAGCGTCAGCCAGCTGACCGCCCGCCAGCCGGACCGGCTGCGTCGACTGCTGTGGCATCCCCTGTGCATTTCAGCGCTGAACACCGCCCCCGAGATAGCCAGCGCCCGGGTGTTTCGTGACGTGATTCGAGGTGCGTTCGGCGGCAACCACGCTCACAGCGACCTCGTGTTGCCGCGCGTCGACCTGACCGAACTGTTCCCGGCGCGCGCCGCCGATCGCCTGGTGGCGCACGGCGGCACGGTGCGCCTGTCCAGCCGGGTCACGGCACTGTCGGCCACAGCCACGAGTGTCTCGATCGGCACGCGCGAAGACACGGCCACATTCGACCGCGTCATTCTTGCGGTTCCGCCACAGCACCTGCCCTTCCTGGCAGGACAGGTGCCCGAGCTTGCGCCGGCCAGCCGGATAGTGTCCGGCTATGCATACGAGCCCATCGCGACCGGCTATATCGAATACGACCCGGGTTTTCGTCTGGACCAGCCCATGTTCGCCCTGGCCGACGGGCCCGCGCAATTCGTGTTCGATCGCGGACAAAGCCACGGACAGCCCGGCCTGATGGCCTTCGTCGTCAGCGCCGGCCGGGACCTTCGTCCGGACTGGCTGGACCAGACCGAAGCCCAGCTGGGCCGCATTGCCCGGCCCGGCCCCGCACGCTGGCGCAAGACCATCGTCGAGAAGCAGGCCACCTATGCCTGCACGCCCGGCATGGCCCGCCCCGATGTCAAAACCGCGCATCCGCGCATTTTTCTTGCAGGCGACTATACGGCCGGCCCCTACCCTGCCACGCTCGAAAGCGCCACCCGGAGCGGAGTACAATCGGCCAGCGAATTACTTGAACAGCTATGAAAGACTACACTGCCTCCCCTGACCTGCTCGCGGGTCGAGTCATCCTCGTGACCGGAGCCGGCTCCGGACTCGGTCGCGCCGCCAGCCTCGCCTATGCCCGCCATGGCGCAACCGTCGCCTTGCTGGGACGCGACGCCGCCCGCCTGGAATCGGTCTACGACGAGATCCTGGCGGCCGGCGGCCCAGAGCCGGCGATGTTTCCCTACGACCTTGCCGCAGCCGACGACCGCAGCCTGGAAACCCTGGCCGGCACCATCGCCTACCACCTGAAGCGGCTGGACGGCGTGCTGCACAGTGCGCACCAGTTCTACAGCCTGACCCCGCTCGAACTGCAGACGCTCGAGCAATGGCAGACCCTGATGCGGGTGAACCTGATCGCGCCGTTCGCGCTGACGCGTGCCTGCCTGCCGCTTCTCAGGCAGGCGCCGGACGCCTCGGTGATCTTCACGGGCGAAACCCACGGCCACCATCCCGGAGCCTACTGGGGCGGCTACGCTGTCTCCAAATCCGGGCTCGAAACCCTGACGCGCATCTGGTCCGACGAACTGGGCCAGGAAGAAAATCTTCGCGTCAACACGCTGATCCCCGGCCAGGTCGCAACCACCCTGCGCTCGAAGACCCATCCCGGCCTGGACCCAGAAACGATTGCCAGCGCCGACGACTTGATGCCCTGCTATCTTTACCTGATGGGAACGGACAGCCGCGCCGTCCGCGGACAGATCATCGAGTGCCAGACATAACGCCCCTCCAGTCATGAAAATCGGCCGCTACGAAGTACTCGAAGCAATCGGCCAAGGCGCGATGGGCACCGTGTACCGGGCGCGCGATCCCCTGATCGAGCGTACGGTCGCCATCAAGACGGTGCCCCTATCCGAATTGCGCCAGGAGGGGAAAGATTCGGAATCACGCTTCCTGCGCGAAGCACAGAGCGCCGGCAGACTGTCTCATCCCAACATCGTGACCATTTACGATGTGGGCGAGGCCGACGACCAGGCCTACATCGCCATGGAATTCCTGACCGGCGCCACGCTCAGGGATGTCATGAACAACGGCCCCATGCCGCTCGACCTGGCGGTCGAAACCGCCGTCCAGATGGCCGAAGCCCTGGCGTTCGCGCACGATCACGGCGTGATCCACCGCGACATCAAGCCTTCCAATGTCGTCATCACCGGGCAACGCGGCCACATCAAGATCACCGATTTCGGCATCGCCCACCTCGCCGACAGCGAAGCCACGCATTCGGGCCAGTTGTTGGGCTCGCCCCGCTACATGTCCCCCGAACAGGCCATGGGGCGCGACGTGACCGGACGATCGGATATCTTTTCCCTGGGTGCCTTGCTGTATGAAATGCTGACCGGACGCTACGCGTTCGACGGCGACAGCCTGCCGACGATCGTGTATCGAGTCGTCAATGAAACGCCCCAGCCTGTCAGTTCGCTTCGACCTGGTCTGCCCGAGGCGCTGACCACGCTGCTGACAGGCATGCTACACAAGCAGCCCGAGGCGCGACCCGAGGCCCAATCGGTTGCCCAGGCACTTCGCGGCCTCGCATCGCCGACGGCCCTGCTGCCGCCGCCTCGCACGCCCAACCAGGTTCCGAGACTGCTCTCCGTCCTGGCGTTTGCCACCCCATTCGTCATTTTTTTGCCGATCGGCCTGGGCCTCATCGTCATAGACCACTTTATTGAGCCCCGCGAGGCGACCTCCCGTATCGCGCAGCCTCCGGATCTCGATAGCGCTGCCGCGATCCCGCAACCCATCGAGCCTGACAGCCCTGCCGCGGCAGAAACGCCTGCGGCAAGCCCACCCTCAAAGGCCCCTCCGACAGCCCAGCCTCGTCTCAAAGCCGACCCCTATCTGGCGGGCCTCGACAAGAAACAGGTTGAATTGCGTATCAAGCGAACCGAACTGCTGCTCGAATACACCGACCAGCACCCGGACGTCGTTCAGGTGGACAGGCAGCTCGAACAGCTGCGCGACGAGCGCCGCAGGTATCTGCGGCAACTCAAGAAAAAGCCAGGCGGTTAAGGCTTACCAGTTCGTCTCGCGCTCGGCCGTGGCGGAGACCTTGTGGATGCTGAGATCGGCCCCGGTGAATTCGGCCTCCGGATCCAGGCGCAGGCCCGTCACCTGCTTCAGCGTTCCGTACACGACGAAGCTGCCGATCATGGCCACGGCCACGCCGCCCAGCGTACCGACGATCTGGGACATCAGGCTCACGCCGCCGATCCCGCCCAGCACCTCGGAACCGAAAATGCCGGCCGCGATGCCGCCCCAGGCGCCGCACAGGCCATGCAAGGGCCAGACGCCCAGCACGTCGTCGATCTTCCAGCGGTTCTGCGTCACCATGAACATCCACACGAACAGGGCGCCAGCCACCACCCCGGTTGCCAGCGCGCCGAGCGGATGCATCAGATCCGAGCCCGCGCACACCGCCACCAGGCCGGCCAGCGGACCGTTATGGATGAAACCCGGGTCGTTCCTGCCGATGACCAGCGCAGCCAGCGTGCCGCCCACCATGGCCATCAGCGAATTGACCGCCACCAGGCCGGAAACGGCTTCGATCAACTGTGCCGACATGACGTTGAACCCGAACCAGCCGACCGTCAGGATCCAGGCGCCCAGCGCCAGAAACGGGATATTCGAGGGCGGATGGGCGGAAATCATGCCCTCTTTCGTATACCGGCCACGTCGCGCGCCCAGCAACATCACGGCAGGCAGGGCGATCCAGCCGCCGACCGCGTGGACCACCACGGAACCGGCAAAATCATGGAAGGACGCGCCGAACGTGGCAGACAGCCATTCCTGGATGCCGAAGTTCCCGTTCCAGACGATACCCTCGTAGAACGGGTAGACCAGGCCCACCAGCGCGAAGGTCGCGGCCAGTTGCGGATTGAAGCGGGCACGCTCGGCAATGCCACCCGACACGATGGCCGGGATGGCCGCGGCAAACGTCAGCAGGAAGAAGAACTTGACCAGGTCATAGCCGTTCTTGGCCGACAGCACTTCTGCGCTGGAGAAGAAACTGACGCCGTAGGCGACGCTGTAGCCGATGAAAAAATAGGCAATCGTCGAGACCGAGAAGTCGGTCAGGATCTTGACCAGCGCATTGACCTGGTTCTTCTTGCGTACCGTCCCCAGTTCCAGGAACGCAAACCCGGCATGCATGGCCAGCACCATGATGCCCCCCAGCAATACGAACAACACGTCACTACCCGATTTCAGCGCTTCCATGCACCTGCTCCCATTTCGAATGCGGGCTTTTATAGCAAGGTTTGTTCCAAAACCATAAACACTTGATTTTTAACAATTACACTTCCACGGACAGCGAATTCGTGCGCCAATGTTGTGCATGAGCAAAAAACAAGCACCGGAATGGTGCGTTAATCGGATTTGCGCTGCGTCGAATCGGACTGCTCGGCTTCGATGCGATCGAACTCCGCGTCCATCTCGTCTTCGGTCATGGGGGTGTAGTCCGGGTCGGACTCGGGCTGGGGACGGGAAATGATGGAGGCGACAATGATCCCCAGTTCGTAGAGGATCCACAGGGGCACGGCGAGCATGAACTGCGAGATCACATCGGGCGGGGTGAAGATCGCGCCGATGACGAATGCACCGACGATGACATAGGGACGGATCTCGCGCAGCTTGCTGATCGAGACCATGCCCATTTTCACCAGCAGCACCACGGCCACAGGTACTTCGAACGTAATGCCGAACGCCATGAACAGGGTGATGACGAAATCCAGGTATTTGCCGATGTCGGTCATCACCGCCACGCCTTCCGGCGCCACGCCGACGATGAAGCCGAACACGACCGGAAACACGAGGAAGTAGGCAAACGCCATTCCCAGCAGGAACAGGATCACGCTGGCGAAGACCAGGGGCACGCCGATGCGGCGCTCGTGCTGGTACAGGCCGGGCGCCACGAAGGCCCAGGCCTGGTAGAACACCCAGGGCATGGCCAGCAGAAACGCGGTCATCATGGTGACCTTGATCGGCACGAAGAAGGGCGTGGTCACCTCGGTGGCGATCATCTGCCCGCCCTGGGGCAGCGCGGCCAGCAAGGGCTGCGCCAGCAGGGCATACAAATCCTGGGCCCAGGGGAACAGCACGACGAACATGACCACCACGCCGATCACCGCGCGCAGCAGGCGATCGCGCATTTCGATCAGATGCGCGACGAAGGAGGTATCGAGATCGCTCATGCGTGAGGCCCGCCGGTGCTGCCACGGGCTGTCTCGATGACAGCCTGGGGCGTTGGGTTGGGATTCTGGTCGGGCTCGTCGAGCGGAAGGCTCTGCTGCGGCGTGTTCGCGGCCACCCGCTTCGGCTTCACGGGCTCGGCCGCCGGTTCGGCTTCCTCGACAGAGGTTCCGATCTCCTCGACGGCGTTGCGGATACCCGAGGCCTCCTCGCGCAGATAGTCATCGACCACGGTGGCCTGCTGCTGCACCTCGGAGACGGTCGACTCGAGCGATTCCTTGAACTGCTGGCCGGTACGGCGCAGTTCGTCGAATTCCATTTCGCGGCTGATATCGGATTTGACCGAGGACACGTAGCGCTGCATGCGGCCGTACATGTGCCCGGCCGTGCGCGCCACCTTGGGCAGGCGCTCAGGACCGATGACGATCAGCGCCACGACGCCGATCACGAGAAGTTCTGTAAACCCGATGTCAAACATAAGCGAGGCGGGAGGCGGGAGGCGGAAGGCGGTGATCCGGAGGCATGCTCCTCACTCCTGACGCCTCTCCCCTCACTCAGGAGTTCTGCTTGTCCTTGACCTCGGCGTCGATGGTGTGACCGCCCTTCTCGGATTTGTCGTCGATCTTGGCCGCATCATCCTTCATGCCTTCCTTGAAGCCCTTGACCGCGCCGCCGAGGTCGCTGCCGATGTTGCGCAGCTTCTTGGTGCCGAACACCAGCAACACCACAACCAGAAC
>JBFHQA010000087.1:0-11297 GCA_041592455.1 Thiobacillus sp.
GCTGCGCCAAGACCGCCCATAGGGCGAGTGTCTGGCGGCGTACTCCTTGCGGGTGCTATAGTCCCGCCATGCACGCCGAACTCGATACGCTAGAAGCCAAAATCCGCCAGGTGGCCGAGTTGTGCCACGCCTTGCGGCGGGAAAACATCGCCCTGCGCCAGCAGCTCGTCACGGCGCAGCAGGACAACAAGCAACTGACCAGCCGGCTGGACGCCGCCAGGACACGCCTGAACACCCTGCTCGAAACCCTGCCGGAGGAAGAGTGATGGCCAGCCCGCGCTCGATCGAAATCAATATCCTGGGACGGCCCTACAAGGTCGCCTGCACCCGCGAGGAAGAACCGGCGCTGATCGCCGCGGCCGACTACCTCGACGAAAAAATGCGCGAGATCCGCGAGAACAGCAAGGTGATCGGCGCCGAGCGCATCGCCATCATGGCCGGCCTCAACCTGGCGCACGATCTCATCACCAAAGGCGGCGGCGGCCTGATCGAGGAAACCCGCTCCCGCCTGGATCAATGCAATACGCTGCTCGACGGCGTACTGGAAGATCAGGACAAACTCTTCTAAACTGTAGGCGTTCCCTGCGGTGTTCGAGGTGGGCTGCTATTTCTCTGAACCAATGCATACGTGCAAGGCTGCAGTCTATTCCGGCGTGGGTGTGCGCGTGACACGTCTCATGCGCCCAAAGCGCCTCTGACCGCGGCCGTCTTGAACCCAGGTTCAAGAGTCTGCGGCTCGTCACGGCACAGGCGGGGAGCCTTTTCCTGATGGACAAATTCACACTCAGACGCCAGCTCAAGGCGGCACGCAAGGCGTTCACGCCCACGGCCCGCCGCCTGGCCGCGCGCGCCTCGGTCCGGCTCGCGCTACGCCACGGTCTGCTGCTGCGCGCCCGGCGCATCGCTTTCTACCTGCCGCAGGGCGGCGAGTTCGATGCCCACCCCCTGCTCGACCAGGCCCGCTCGATGCGGCGCGAATGCTACCTGCCCGTGCTGCCGCGCCGCGGGCGCGTCATGCGCTTCGGCCGCGTCGAACGCCATACCCCGATGCAGCCCAACCGCTACGGCATCCCCGAGCCCGTCGACGCCCGCCCCTTGCGTGCGCGCCAGCTCGACCTGCTGGTGATGCCGCTGGTGGGATTCGACCATCAGGGCTACCGCCTCGGCATGGGCGGTGGATATTACGACGCCACACTGGCCTACATGCAGCATCGGCGCAGCTGGAGAAAGCCGCGGCTGGTGGGCATCGCCTACGAATGCCAGCGGGTGGAGCGCCTGCCGCACGACCCCTGGGACATGCCGCTCGACGCGGTGCTGACCGAGCAGCGGCTATACCGCTTCACGCCAACCGGCCCGTAGAGAAACAGCGGTCGCCTCGCCGGCAACGGAGAGAAGGTGCAGTTCCGGCCAATCGGACCGCGCAGAAAGCACAAAGCCCCCGGCATGCCGGGGGCTTTGCGTTCAGGCAGCGGCGGAATTACTTGGCCGGTGCAGCAGCGGGAGCAGCAGCGCCCATGGGAGCCATCATCGGGGCCATCATGGTCATCGGGTTAAAGCCCTGCATCATGTTGTTGTACTGAGCGGGATCAGCCATCGGAGCCACCATCGGACCGTAGGTCTGGGGGTTGGCAGCCACGCCCATCCAGTTGGTGTAGGTCGCGGGGTTCATCGGCATCATCATGGCGTTCATGGCGGCGGGGCTCATGGGGGCCATCATCCAGTTGGTGTACAGGCCGGGGTTCATCATCTGCATGCCCATCTGCATCATGCGGGGGTCCATGGGCATCATCATGGCCTTCATGTAGGTGTTGGGGTTGATGAACGGGGTCATTGCGGCGGTGTAGAAGTTGGGGTCCATCGCAGCGCCCATCCACTTCATCGACACGGCGGGATCCATGAACTGCATGTAGTTCTGGAAGGCGGCGGGCGACATCATGCCGGTCATGAACTTGATGCTGGTGTTGGGGTTCATCGCGGCGTTGCCCATGGCCATCGCGGTGGCGGGGTCGGTCACGGCCATCATCCAGGGCACGAAGGTCTTGGGATCCTTGAATGCCGAGGCGTTCTGCGTCGGGTCGGTCATTTTGGCGACCCAGGCATCAGCGGTAGTGGGGGTGGCGGCAGCGGTGCCGTTGGCAAGGGCGGCAGAAGAAGCGGCAACTGCGATCAGGGCAGCGGTCAGTTTGGCGATTTGCATGATGACTCCTGGTTAGGAACAGCGATTAAATGGGCACTGCAGGAACAAAACGATAAACAACTCGAATGAACAATCGGAATATTAGCATATTCTGTTTATTGTAAATGAGTATAAAAATACCGTTTGCCCGATTTACGCTTTTCCACTTAGTACGTTCTGCCTAACCAGACCCCCTCTTGCGCCAGCCCATGCGGGCTGTGTTCTCGCCCGGCTACTCCCGCGCAGCGGCCCGCTCCTGCTCGAACACGCCGTCCTTCAGCTTCGCCTCGTAGTCGTTGAGCATGGCCTTGACCTTGCCGCTCAGCAGGTACAGGCCGAGGAAGTTCGGGAACGCCATCGCCAGCACCAGCAGGTCGGTAAAGTCGAGCATGTTGGCGGCGCTCGCCACCGATGCGATGACGATGAAGCCCAGGAAGATCACGCGATACATCATCGAGGTGCATTCGCCGAACAGATAGGCCCAGCAACGCTCGCCGTAGTAGGACCACGAGATCATGGTGCTGTAGGCGAACAGCACGACCGATACCGTCAGGATGATCGGGAACCAGTCCGACACGGTGCCGAACGCGACCGACGTCAGCGCCGCGCCCTTGCTGGCTTCGCGTATGGCGAGCGTGGCCGGGTCGTTGTAGACGCCGGTGATCACGATCACCAGGGCGGTCATGGTGCAGATGACGATGGTGTCGATGAAGGGCTCGTACAGCGCGACCATGCCCTGGCGAACCGGATACTTGACCGATGCGGTCGAGTGGACGATGGCCGCGGAACCGAGGCCGGCCTCGCTGGAGAACACCGCCCGCTTGAAGCCCTGCACCAGCACGCCGACCATGCCGCCAGCCACCGCGATCGGCGCGAACGCCTCGGTGACGATCTTGCCCAGCGCGTCCGGGACGTGTTCGATATTGCCCAGGATGATCCACAGGCAGGCACCCAGATACAGCACGACCATGGTCGGCACGACTGCTTCTGCAGTATGGGCGATGCGGCGCAGGCCGCCGATGATGACCACCCCGACGGCCAGGCCCATGATCAGGCCATACGCGATCGGCACGTCCCTGAAATAGGGCACGACTTCCTGCATGGCCCCCAGCGACTGGCTGACCTGGAACGCGCTGCCTGCGCCCAGCGAGCCGAAAACGGTGAAGACGGCGAACGTCGCGGCCAGGAACTTGCCGACACGCGGCAGCTTGTATTCGGCGAAGCCTCTCGACAGGTATTCCATCGGGCCGCCCATGATGCGGCCGTCGGGGCGGGTTTCGCGATAGCGCTGGGCCAGCGTGGCTTCGGTGAACTTGGTGGTCATGCCGAGGAAGCCCGCGACGATCATCCAGAAGGTGGCGCCCGGCCCGCCGATCGAGATCGCGATCGCCACGCCGGCAATGTTGCCGAGTCCGACCGTCGCCGACAGCGCCGTGGTCAGCGCCTGGAAGGAGCTGACCTCCCCCTTGTCATCCGCGGTGCGGTATTTGCCGCGCATCACCCGGAACGCGTGGCCCATCATGCGCAGGTTGACGAAGCTGAAGCGCAGGGTCAGGTACAGGGCGCCGACGACCAGCCAGGCGACCACGAGCGGAAGCTCGGGCGCACCGGGAAACACGTCAAAGAAGATGACGCTGGCGAGATAGCCGTTGAGCGTGCCGAAGAAGGCGTCGACCGCGCCCGGCTCGGCCGCCAGGGCATAGCCCGGCAGCACAGCCAGAATAAGCATGAACAGACAAGAACGAATCACCGCTTGCTCCCCTTGAGATTTGTTGTTGACCGCAACAATAACAAACCTGGAGCATAAAGGAACCGCAAAAACAATGGCCGACGCATGCGTCGGCCTTGTTCGGGGTCCAGCCAGGCTTACTTCAGGCTCAGGATCCAGTCGATGATCTTGTCGGCATCTTCCGTCTTGAGCTGCGGGTTCGGCGGCATGGGGATCTCGCCCCAGACGCCCTTGCCGCCGGCTTTCACCTTGGCAACCAGCTTGGCGTCTGCGCCCTTGTCGCCGGCATACTTCTTGGCGACATCCTTGAATGCGGGGCCGACGATTTTCTTGTCGACGCCGTGGCAGGACATGCAGGCGTTCTTCTGGGCCAGGGCCTGGTCAGCGGATGCCATGCCGGACATCATCACAAGGGCGGCGCTGGCAACGGTCATCATCAATGTTTTCATGGGTCAATCTCCTTCGGGGGTCGAGTTGTGTGCGTTTATCTGTTCGCACTCACAATATCCAAGAAAATGTCAACTCGCGCAAGGAGGGGGGTTGGTTATTTGCTACCAACCCCGGTAAAACATTATTAATCCCGTTCGATCAGTTCACGGTAGGCGTGCCAGCTGGCATGCCCGAGCCAGGGGAAAATCACGGCCATGGCGATGAAATAGGTGAGCATGCCGATGGCGATCAGGCTGGCGATGATGAGGCCCCACAGCAGCATGACGGGGAAATTGAGGCGGGTTGCCATGAAACTGGTCACCAGCGCGGTCGCAAAGTCGACCTTGCGGTGCAGCATCATCGGCAGCGACACCACCGAGAGGCTGAACACCATCAGTGCCAGCGCCCCGCCAAACGCCAGATAGGCGATGACGAAGTCCATGTGTGCCTGCACCGCCTCGAAGCTGAGCAGATCGGACAGCCCCGCGATGCCGGAGCCGCTCAGGAACAGGCCGACCAGGATGGCCGAAATGCGCTCCCACGAGATCAGGATGAACACCAGCATGACGGTGAACAGCCCCAGCGAGGACGGATTCGCACGCCACGACAGCAGCGGCACGAACAGGTGCGGCAGCTTGTGGTGATGTTCCTGGCGATGGCTCACGCAATAGAACACGGTGGCCAGCACCGGCGCCACGAACAGGAAGCCGGATGTCAGCGCCATGCCCAGGTGGGGCATGTCCTGCGCGGCATTCAGCAAGCCGAATCCGAGCAGCGCGAACACCAGGCCGTAAAACAGGCTCAACGGCCAGGCCTTGATCATGTCCCGCGCGCCGTCGCGCAGCCAGTGAAAAGGCTGGATCGCCGACACCTTGCGGATGCCGGGCAGGTCCATGCGCGCAGCATGCGGATGAAAAACAGCAGGTTCGGTATGAGTGCTCATCGTTCCTCCTCACGGTTTATCGTCCTTTATTCATAGCATTGGCTGCTGTTTTCGCTAATAGCAAACGCTGATAAAGGGCTTCAGCCGGTGAGCGCGGCGAGGTCGGTCTCGGTCTGTGGCAGGCCGTTCAGCAACAGATCCAGGCCGTCGGACGATCCGCTTCCGGATTGTCCGGGGCGGCCGGCAGGCGCAGTCCGTTGGACTGGCACAGCAGCATGTCGCGCGCGCCCAGCCGGGTTCGCAGGGCGGCTTGCCAGGCTTCGAGAACAGCCTCCGGCCCGCGCAGCAGGATGATGCGCGGCAGCGCCAGGGATTCGTCGAGCACGACCAGCAACGTCGGATAGGGCATCGGCTGCTGCGCCAGGTGCGCGGGAAGAGCCGCAGGCAGCGCGCGCTGCAGCACCTACTCGCCCCACGGATACCAGTCGACCGGGTTGTCCGCGTGCCGCAGGCGTTAGGGACTGGATTCGGCGGCGAGTCGATTGGCCATGATGCGCGGATAATAGTTGATAAAATCAGTCAACAATTGTACGCTATCCGAACATTTGCATTTCGCAGGAGTCTCGACCATGTCCCAGGAATTCTTCGCTGCCGCCCAGTCGGGCGATGCCGCTCAAATCAAGCAGCTGCTCGACGCCGGCGTCGACCACGCCGCCACCGACGAAGCGGGCGAAACCGCCCTGATGCACGCGGCCCACGCCGGCCACGTCGAAGCCGTCAAGGTGCTGATTGCCGCTGGCGCCGACGTCAACGCCAAGTCGCCGCAGGGCTGGACCGCGCTCGCCAAGGCCGCCTACAACGGCGAGACGGAGCGCGGCTACGCCGAAGTCATCGAAGTGCTGGCCGACGCCGGCGCGTCGCTCGACGAGCGCATCTTCTTCGGCATCACGCCGCTGATGCTGGCCGCGGGCGGCGGCGATGCGCCGGTGGTGGAGTGGCTGATCAACGCCGGCGCCGACGTGCTCGCCGCCAACGAGGGCGGCCGCACCGCCCGCATGATGGCGAACGACAAGTTCTACGTGGACGTGATCAACCTGCTGACCGATGCCGAGCGCCAGCTGGGCGTATCGGAAGATGGCTCCTGCTCGTCGACCAAGAGTGTCGTCAAGCCGCAGGTGGTCAACCTGATGAAGCCGACCACGCACTAAGTCCCCACCGGGCGGGCAGGCCTTACGCGTTCAGCCAGCCGATCAGGCCCGACCACTGCTCGACGTCGCGCTCGGCGACGTGATGCGGCAGGTCGAACAGGCTTTTGCCCTCGAATGCGGCGTTGACGTAATGCTGGGTGTTGCGCAGGTGCGCCAGCACCGGCAGATCCTGCTGCGCCATGAACTGTTCGAGCGTGACGCCCGCACGCGTGCGCGGGTCGACGCGCATGCCCACCACGCCGACGAACGCATGCGCCTTGCGCACCGCCTTTTCGGCATGCAGCGCGGCCAGAAAAGCCTGGCTGGCACGGATGTCGAACAGCGACGGCGCGATCGGCACGACCACCTTGTGCGCCAGCTTCAGCGCGCGTTCTAGCGTCTTGCCGTGCAGGCCGGCGGGCGAATCGATCACCAGCCAGTCGCTGCCGGTCTTCTGCCCGTCCTGCAGCAGGTCGATGGCCGGCAGGCCGGCATCGCGCATTGCCAGCCATTGCGTCGCCGATTTCTGGCGGTCGAGGTCGAGCATCGCCACGCGTTGGCCCTGCGCGGCCAGGTAGCCCGCCAGGTTGATCGACAGCGTGGTCTTGCCGCTGCCGCCCTTGGGGTTGGCGACGAGAATGACGCGCGTGGCGTGCTTGCCGCTCAAACTCAAAGCGCCTCGGCGCTGTAGGTCACGGCCAGCGTGTGCGTCTCGCCCGGCGCCACGGTCACGACATTGTCCATCGCGTTGGCCGATTCGACGCAGACCATCTCGCGCCAGCCGTCGCCCGACTTGCCTTTACCCATGTCACCCATCTGCGCGGCCTTGTCGGTCCACGGTGTCCACACGATGGTGGACAGCGAACCGGTCTTGGCGATGCGGATGCGGCGCTTGAGGCCGGCGTCCTCGATCACGCAGTCG
The DNA here is from genome assembly GCA_041592455.1 of Thiobacillus sp. Lineage (GTDB taxonomy): Bacteria > Pseudomonadota > Gammaproteobacteria > Burkholderiales > Thiobacillaceae > Thiobacillus. Next base: position 7,327 of record JBFHQA010000087.1, read on the forward strand.
GCCGGCGTGTTGACGTAGACGCGGTCGACCTCGCCCTTCAGCGCGACTGCGCCAGACTGCTTCTTCTTCGCGAAATTCTCGACCTTGTCGTGGTAGGTGCAGCCTTCCAGCCCGGTGATCTTGACCGAGCCCACATCGCTGATCTGCAGATAGGTATGCAGCGCTTCGCCGATCTGCACCGGCTTGTTGCCCTGATTGGTCGTGGCCAGATGCAGTTCCAGCTTATCGCCGACGATGATCGTGAGCGTGAGCCGGGTGGCATGCGGCCACTGCTTGCGGGTCTGCTCGGTCTCGACCAGCTGCAGCGTGAGCTCGGTCCTGGCGTCGTTGCGCTTGCGGCTGCCGATCACGTCCCACGGCACGGTGCGCGCAAAGCCATGCGCGGGGAACGCGGCTTCGGTCGCATGCGCGCCGAACCACGGCCAGCACACCGGTGCGCCGCCGCGGATCGACTTGCCGGGCGCGAACTTGGCCGCGTCGGACACCCACACCACCGGCTCCTGCTGCGACTTGGGACGGAAGCTGACGACATGCGCGCCCTGCAGGCATACGGTCGCGCGGCCGCCGTGGTTGTCGATGTCGGCATAAGTCAGGCCGCCCGCGCCTTCGCGGAAGCTCAGCTGGCCGGGAATGGCGAAGCGCGACAGCGGATCGGCGTGCTCGCGCGCCTCGGTCGGATGCTCGACCTGGCTGACGTCGCGCACCGCGCCGTAGGCGGCCGAGGTCGTCATCGCCGCGTAGGCGCGCAGCGCGGCCGAGACGTGGCGCACGCGGTTGACCGGCTTCCAGGCCTGTGCGCCCTTGGCGTCCATGGCCTTGCGGCGGCGCGCGATTTCAGCGTCGGAAACGAGCATGTTGATGCTGCGCTTGGCGATGTCGATCTCGATGATGTCGCCCTCCTCCACCAGGCCGATGTTGCCGCCCTCTGCGGCTTCGGGCGAGGCGTGGCCGATCGACAGGCCCGACGTGCCGCCCGAGAAGCGGCCGTCGGTCAGCAGCGCGCAATGCTTGCCGAGCCCCTTCGACTTCAGGTACGAGGTCGGATAGAGCATCTCCTGCATGCCGGGGCCGCCGCGCGGGCCTTCGTAGCGGATTACGACGACGTCGCCCGCCTTGATCTGGTCGCCGAGGATGGCTTCGACGGCCGCGTCCTGCGATTCGAAAATGCGCGCCGGGCCGCGGAACACCTTGAGCGTGGAAGTCGGCACGCTGGTCGTGTAACGCGTCTCGTCGACTTCGAACATGCTGGCGTCGACGCCGGCGGTCTTGACGATGCAGCCGTCGGTCGCGATGTTGCCGTAAAGCACGGCCAGCCCGCCGTCACGCGAGTAGGCGTGCTCGATGTCGCGGATGCAGCCGTTGGCGCGGTCGTCGTCGAGCGACGGGTAGCGGCGATCCTGCGAGAACGCCACCTGCGTCGGCACGCCGCCGGGGGCGGCGCGGAAATAGTGCTTGACGTCCTTGCTGGTGCTGCGGCGGATGTCGTAGACGTCGATCTGCTCGCCCAGCGTCTTCATCAGCACGGTCGGCAGGTCGCGGTGCACGAGGCCACCGCGCTCGAGCTCGCCGAGGATCGCCATCACGCCGCCGGCGCGGTGGACGTCTTCCATGTGGTATTTCTGCGTCGACGGCGCGACCTTGGAGAGGTGCGGCACGCGGCGGCTCATGCGGTCGATGTCGGCCATCGTGAAGTCGACGCCAGCCTCGCGCGCGGCGGCCAGCAGGTGCAGCACGGTGTTGGTCGAGCCGCCCATCGCGATGTCGAGCGCGATCGCGTTTTCGAAGGCGTCGAAGCTCGCGATCGAGCGCGGCAGCACCGAGTGGTCGTTCTGCTCGTAGTAGCGGCGCGTGTTCCGGACGATCAGGCGCGCGGCCGCAAGGAACAGGTTCTGGCGGTCGGCGTGGGTCGCCAGCAGCGAGCCGTTGCCCGGCAGCGACAGGCCCAGCGCCTCGGTCAGGCAGTTCATCGAGTTGGCCGTGAACATGCCCGAGCACGAACCGCAGGTCGGGCAGGCCGAGCGCTCGAGCTGGTTGACCTTTTCGTCGGTGTAGCTGTCGTCGGCCGCCGACACCATGGCGTCGACGAGGTCGAGCTTGATCGTCTCGCGACCCCATTTCACCTTGCCGGCTTCCATCGGGCCGCCGGAGACGAATACCGTCGGGATGTTGAGGCGCAGCGCGGCATTCAGCATGCCGGGGGTGATCTTGTCGCAGTTGGAAATGCACACCAGCGCGTCGGCGCAGTGCGCGTTGACCATGTACTCGACCGAATCGGCGATGACTTCGCGGCTAGGCAGCGAATACAGCATGCCGCCGTGGCCCATCGCGATGCCGTCGTCGACGGCGATGGTGTTGAATTCCTTCGCCACGCCGCCCATCGCCTCGATCTCGCGTGCCACCAGCTGGCCCATGTCCTTGAGGTGCACGTGGCCCGGCACGAACTGCGTGAACGAGTTGGCGACGGCGATGATCGGCTTGCTGAAATCGCCGTCCTTCATGCCGGTGGCGCGCCACAGCGCGCGTGCCCCCGCCATGTTGCGGCCACGGGTAGTTGTCCAGGAACGGTAGTCAGGCATGATGGTCTTCCAGCAATCTATAATCAGCCGGGTATTTTACCCAGCTTTGATCCCCCTGAAGCCCGCATCCTGAAACCTGGACCCTGTCTTTCATGCTCGTTCATCCGCAATTCGATCCCGTTGCCCTGCAGATCGGGCCCATCGCCATCCACTGGTACGGCCTCATGTACCTGGTCGCCTTCGTGCAGGTAATCCTGCTCGGGCGCTGGTGCATCACGCACCGTCCGTGGACGACCTGGAACGCGAAAATGCTCGACGACGTGCTGTTCTACGGCGTGCTCGGCGTCGTCGTCGGTGGCCGGCTCGGCTACGTGCTGTTCTACAAGCCGGCAGAGTTCCTGGCGAACCCGCTCGACATCGTCAAGGTGTGGGAAGGCGGCATGAGCTTTCACGGCGGCTTCCTCGGCGTCATCGTCGCGATGGCGCTGTTCGCGCGCCGGCACCAGATGCGCTGGCTGTCGGTCACCGACTTCATCGCTCCGCTGGTGCCGCTGGGACTCGCCGCCGGCCGCCTCGGCAACTTCATCAACGGCGAGTTGTGGGGCCGCGCCAGCGACCTGCCATGGGCCATGGTGTTTCCGCAAGCCGGCGACGGCATCGCCCGCCATCCCTCGCAACTGTATCAATTTGCCGGCGAAGGCCTGCTGCTGTTCGTCGTCCTGTGGCTCTATTCGAGCAAGCCGCGGCCGGTGGGCGCGGTGTCGGGCGTGTTCCTGATCGGCTACGGTGGCTTCCGCTTCCTCGCCGAGTTCGCCCGCGAACCCGACAGCTACCTCGGCCTGCTGGGCCTGGGCCTGTCCATGGGCCAATGGCTGAGCCTGCCGATGATCGTCGCCGGCGTGGCGATGCTGCGCTGGGCCCACCGGCAGCGCGCCTCATGATCGAGACGCTCAAGCGGCGGATCGAGTCGGATCGCCGCCGGCGCACGGACCGCATCCTGCGCATCTGGACGGCATGCGGCTGGCTGGGCGTCATCGTCACCCTGGTCGTTTCGCTGATGCCGCCCACCCTGGGCGACGACACCACGCATATCGACAAGCTCGTCCACCTGTTGGGCTATGCCGTCCTGATGTTCTGGTGGGCCCAGCTCGTCACCCACCGCACCCTCAGGCTCGCGATCGCCGTGGTGCTGTTCGGCGTCGCCATCGAACTGCTGCAAGGCCTCACCCCCGACCGCATGCCCGATCCCCTCGACGCCCTGGCCAACACCGCCGGCGTCCTGCTCGGCTGGTTGGCGGCCCGCCGCCTGCCGAACCTGCCGCAACGCCTGGCCGCGCTTCCCGCCCGCAAACGCTGACGCTATAATCTCGCGCACAGGGCCGATAGCTCAGCTGGGAGAGCGCCGCGTTCGCAATGCGGAGGTCGGGAGTTCGATCCTCCTTCGGTCCACCACCC
>JBFHQA010000088.1:0-11207 GCA_041592455.1 Thiobacillus sp.
AGGATGCGGCCGGTGCACTTGGCGACGTCGCCTTCCTTGATGTGCTCGTAGTCGCCCAGGATCACGGCGCCAACGGAGTCGCGCTCGAGGTTCAGCGCCACGCCGAAGGTGTTGCCCGGCATTTCGATCATTTCACCCGACATCACGTCGGACAACCCATGAATGCGGACGATACCGTCGGTGACGGACACGATCGTGCCCTGGGTGCGCAGCTCGCTCGAGGCACCGAGGTTTTCGATCTTGGCTTTAATCAGTTCGCTGATTTCGCTTGGATTCAATTGCATGTGTGTTCTCCGAACCGTGAGGTTCCGATAAATATGAGTACTTGGATTAGCCTTGCAGCGCGAAGCTCATGCGCTGCAGACGCCCTTTGACCGAGCCGTCTATCACCTGGTCGCCGACCGAGATCACTGCGCCGCCGATCAGTGCGGGGTCGACAGCGACCTGCACGGTCACCGAGCGGTTGAACTTGGCCTTGAGGCCGGCCACCAGCTCGTCGATCTGCGCCTGCGACATTTCCTGGGCGCTGGTGATCGTCGCTTCGACCACGCCTTCGGCATTGGCCTTCAGCGTTTCGAACTGCGCGCTGATCTCGGGCAGCACGGACAGTCGGCCGTTCTCGGCCAGCACCTTGACGAAGTTGGCACCGCGTTCGCCCAGGCTTGCACCGGACACGTCGATGATCAGTCCAGCCACGCGCTCGGCCGACACCGAAGGGTCGGCAATGAGGCGGGCGACCTGCTCGTCGGAGACGATGGCCGCCAGCGTGGCGATGCGAGACGACCAGCCTGCCAGGTCGCTTTCGCCCTGCGCCATGCGGAACACCGCTTCGGCGTAGGGACGGGCCAGGGTAGACAGTTCGCTCATGACTTAAAGCTCGGCTTTCAGCTGGCCCAGGAGGTCAGCGTGGGTTTGCGCGTTGACTTCGCGACGCAGGATCTTCTCCGCGCCGGCCACAGCCAGGGCTGCGACCTGCTCGCGCAGACCTTCGCGCGCACGATTGGCTTCCTGATCGATCTCGGCCTTGGCGGCGGCCAGCTGGCGGTCGCCTTCTTCCTTGGCAGCAGCCTTCGCCTCTTCGACGATTTGCGCAGCGCGCTTTTCAGCCTGGGCGATCACTTCGGCCGCCTGGGCCTTGGCGTCACGCAGGTTGTCGCCGGCCTTCTTGGCAGCCAGCTCCAGCTCGTGCTTGCCGCGATCGGCGGCGGCGAGACCGTCGGCGATCTGCTTCTTGCGCGTTTCGAGCGCATTCATGATCGGGGGCCACACGAACTTCATGCAGAACCACACGAAGAAGATGAACGTGATGGACTGGCCGATCAAAGTTGCGTTGAAATTCATATCCGCACCTTTTAAAGACGGGAGTTAGACAAGTTCCGTATCAACCCGCTATTAACCGGCAACGGCGAACAGAACGTACATGGCCAGACCGACAGCGATCATCGGGACGGCGTCGACCAGACCCATGACGATGAAGAACTGGGTGCGCAGCATCGGGATCAGTTCGGGCTGGCGGGCAGCGCCTTCGAGGAAGCGGCCACCGAGAATACCGATACCAACGGCTGCACCGAGTGCGCCCAGACCCATCATCAGGGCACCAGCGATGAACAGCACGGCTTGAGTCATTTCCATTTGTTGCTCCTAAAAATAAAAAGTGAAGTTGAAGTTAAAACAAGAAACCAGAAATCTTAGTGATGCTCGGAATGCGCCATGTCCAGATACACGATGGTCAGCGTCATGAAGATGAACGCCTGCAGCGTGATGATCAGGATGTGGAACACCGCCCACGCCCACTGCAGCGCGCCGCCGAACACAGCCAGGATCCAGCCGCCGCCGAACATCAGCGCGATCAGGATGAAGATCATTTCACCGGCGTACATGTTGCCGAAGAGACGCAGGGCCAGCGAAATCGGCTTGGCGATCAGGCCCACGCCTTCGAGCAGCAGGTTGACCGGGAACAGGAATTTGGGGAAGGGCTGGAAGGCCAGCTCGGAGAAGAAGCCGCCTGCGCCTTTCATCTTGACGCTGTAGTAGAGCACGAGTGCGAACACGGACAGCGACAGGCCGAAAGTGACATTGGGGTCGGTCGACGGCACGATCTTGAAGTACGGAACGCCTGCGAGCGTGGCGGCATAGGGCAGCCAGTCGACCGGGATCAGGTCCATCAGGTTCATCAGGAAGATCCACAGGAACACGGTCATCGCCAGCGGCGCGACCATGGCGTTCTTGTGCGAGAAGGAGCCGCGCACGGAATTGTCGATGAACTCGACGATCCATTCGACAAAGTTCTGCAGGCCGGCGGGCACGCCCGTGGTGGCCTTCTTGGCCGCCATGCGGAACAGGAACAGGAAGATCAGGCCGAGACCGATCGAGAACAGCATGCTGTCGACGTTGATCGACCAGAAACCCATCGCCTTCACTTCGTCGGCGCCATGGGCGAACGTCCAGGTGGCCTGCTGCAGGGTTTCTACGTTGCCGTGCGCATCATGGCGCTCGAACCCTTCGGGAAGTTGACCATAGGTCAGGTTCTGGAGGTGGTGCTTGATGTATTCACCGGAGGACGCGTATTCCGTAGCCATAGTGATCAGTTTCAATAAGTGAGTTTTGGATAGGCACGGCGCGCGCCCTATTCAAAACCAACCTTGGGTGCCCGTCCTGCAGACAGGCTATTTCTTTTGCCGACCGACCGCGGCTGCCAGCCACGCCATCTGGGCCAGCACCAGCCCCAGCAGCAGCGGCAGCGGCGCCAGCTTCAGCACGCCCAGCCCGACGCTCACCAGGCCGACCAGCACGACCAGTCGTTCGATGCCGACCCGGATGAACACCTTGAACAAGCGGTGCTGATCCCATTCGGGGTGCTGCATGGCCTGGTGTTCTCTCCAGACCAGCACGGCGCTGACGGCCAGGGCCACCAGAACGCCGTACAGTGCGGCCATTCCTGCATCGATCCCGGCAATCAGGGCTCCCGTTGCGAATGCGATCGGCGCAAGCGCCGCCTGCGCCAGAGCAACCTTGCGGGTGCCGGTAGGATGGCCGGTAAACATTAGCCGGCGATGATACAAGAATTAGTAGGGTCTATGCAATCATCAGAGTGCTTGATGATGAATTTCAGTATGTACCGATGTTGCAGAGTAGCCACCCGGCAATTTTTGCCGCCGGACGCTGCCCGGCCCGAACGTGGCCCGCTTGCCCTGGCGGCCGCTTATCTATGATGAAGGGACGTCCCTCACGCACAGCCCTGCCGATGATCATCCTGTTATCTGACGGGCGGCCGGTCCCCGCAGCCGGTGCAGCCTTTCCGCCAGCAAGCAAGCGGCCGCCATGACGGACAGCGCCCTTGCCCCCCTCGTGCTGACCCTGATGGCGATGCTGCTGGCCGCCCTGCTTGCCCGGCCGCTGGCGCGGCTGACGCGGCTGCCGTTTGCCGCGCTGCTGGTGCTGATCGGGTTCGTCGGATCGGAGGTCGTGGTGCGCAGCGGCGGCGACACGGGGCTGCGCGCCCCGCTGTTCCACGACCTGGTGTTCCATGTATTCCTGCCGGTGCTGATTTTCGAGTCGGCGCTCAACATCGACGGCCGCCTGCTCGCGAAGAACCTCGGTGCGGTGCTGGTGCTGGCGATACCGATCCTGCTGGCGTCGACGCTGATAACCGGCTCTCTAGTGTATTTTGGCATCGCCCACCCGACCGGTTTTCCGTGGATCGCGGCGCTGCTGACCGGCGCGCTGCTGTCGGCCACCGACCCGGTGGCGGCCGTCTCGATGGCGCGCGAATCCGGCGCTCCGGCGCGGCTGACGACCCTGCTCGAAGGCGAGAGCCTGTTCAACGACGCCACGGCGATCGTGCTGTTCGGCATCCTGCTCGGCCTCGCGCTGCATCCGGCCGAGGCTGCTGGAGCCGGCCCGGCGGTCCTGCAGTTCCTGCTGATGTTCGGCGGCGGCGCGCTGGTCGGGCTGCTGGTCGGCCTGGTCGCAGTGTTGTTCCTGCGCCTGCCGGGCGATGCGACGATACACGGGCTGGTTTCGATCATCGCCGTGTATTGCTCGTTCATCCTGGCCGAGACCGTCCTGCATGTATCGGGGGTGATGGCCACGCTGGTGCTGGGGCTGGTCGTCGGCCGGCAGATGCGGGCGGCCGAGATGGAGACCGGCCGCTTTCTCGGGCGCTTCTGGGCCTTGTCGGCCTTCGTGGCCAATGCGTTGCTGTTTCTGTTGATGGGCGTCACGATCACGCTCGAGATGTTCGAATACCGCTGGCTGGCGATGCTGATCGGCATCGGCGGCGTGCTGGTCGCGCGTGCGGTCGGCATCTTCATCCTGACGCCGGCCGCGACCCGCCTGACCCCCGACGACCCGATCGACCGGCCCAGCCAGGCGGTGCTGTTCTGGGGTGGCCAGCGTGGCGCGGTGACGCTGGCGCTGGCCTTGTCGCTGCCGACCGAGCTCGACTACTGGTGGACGATCCAGTCGATCGCGTTCGGCGTCGTGGTGTTCACGCTGTTCGTGCAGGCGCCGACGATCGGCCTGCTGCTGAAGCGGGTCCGGCGCGCAGCGTAAGGCGCCTCAGAGCTGAATGCCGAGGCGCAGCATCAGGCCTTCGAGCTCTTCGGGGCTGGCGAACTGCAGCGTGAGCTTGCCGCCGCCCTTCTTCGTCGTCTGCACGTGCGCGGTCATGCCGAGCGCGTCGGCAAGCGCTTCTTCGAGGCGGACGATATCGCGCGAGACGGGCTGCCTGGCGGGCGCCTCGGGCGCGGTTTTCAGCTTGGCGACACGGCGCTCGACCTCGCGCACCGACAGCCCGCGGGTCTCGATCTCGTGCGCGAGTTCGCGCTGCTGGGTCGCGTGCAGCGGCAGCAGCGCGCGCGCATGGCCCATTTCGAGCAGGCCGGCGACGAGCATGTCCTGCACCGGGCGCGACAGGTTGAGCAGACGCAGCAGGTTGGAGACCGCCGCGCGCGACTTGTCGACCGCCTGCGCGACGGCGTCGTGCGTCATGCCGAATTCCTGGATCAGGCGCTGCAGGCCGTGCGCCTCGTCGATGGCATTGAGGTCTTCGCGCTGAATGTTCTCAATCAGCGCCATCGCGGCGACGGCGTCGTCGGCGACCTCGCGCACCAGCACCGGCACTTCGGCCAGCCCGGCGAGCTGGGCGGCGCGCCAGCGGCGCTCGCCGGCGATGATCTCGTAGCCGCCGGTGATCTCGCGCGCGAGAATCGGCTGCATCAGGCCCTGCGCGCGGATCGAGTCGGCGAGTTCCTGCAGCGATTCGGTGTCCATCTGGGTGCGCGGCTGGTACTTGCCGGGCGCAAGCTGCGTGACTTTCATCAGGCGCAGATCGCCCTGCGGCGGCGCGGCATTGTCCTCCCCGCCCAGCAGTGCGTCGAGTCCGCGCCCGAGTCCCTTGAGTTTGGCCATTATGCTGTCTCCCTTGCTGTGAGGCCGGCACGCTTGAGCGTCTCCTCGGCCAGGTCCATGTACGCCTTGGCGCCCTTGCACTGGCGGTCGTAGGCCAGCACCGGCAGGCCGTGGCTGGGCGCCTCGGCCAGACGCACGTTGCGCGGAATCACGGTGTCGTACACCTTGTTGCCGAAATGCTGCTTGATCTGGTCCGACACCTGTTGCGCCAGCGTGCTGCGCGGGTCGAACATCACGCGCAGCAGGCCTTCGATCTGGATCTCCGGGTTGAGCCGCTGCTTGACCTTCTTGATCGTCGCGACGAGGTCGGTCAACCCTTCGAGCGCGTAATACTCGCACTGCATCGGAATCAGCACCGACTGCGCGGCGGCGAAGGCGTTGACGGTCAGCAGGTTCAGCGTCGGCGGGCAGTCGAGCAGCACAAAGTCGTATTCGTCGGCGACCTCGGCGAGCGCCGCCTTCAGCCGCAGGTCGCGCTGCTCGAGGTCGACCAGGTCGATCTCCGCGCCAGCCAGTTCGCGGTTGGCGGGGATGACGTCGAAGTGCCCCGGCTCCGAGCGCATGCGCGCGTCGCGCAGCGTGACCTGGTTTAGCAGGATCTGGTAGACCGTCGGGAGCGCGGTGCGCTTTTCGATGCCCGCGCCCATGGTCGCGTTGCCCTGCGGATCGAGGTCGGCGAGCAGCACGCGCTGGCCGAGTTCGGCGAGACTGGCGGCGAGGTTGACCGCGGTCGTCGTCTTGCCGACGCCGCCTTTCTGGTTGGCGATCGCAAGGATTCTCATGATGCGTCCCTCCGGCGGCTGGCGGCGACTCGCCGTGCCGTCGATCCCCGCACGCGGGGCCCCTCGCCGGGTGGCTCACACCGCCCCCCCTTTTGATTGGCAATCGCGAGTATTCGGCTCATTCGGCAGGCTCCAGAACAATCAGATGACGGGTGGCGTCCAGCCCCGGGACGACGAGTTGATAGTCAGCACTCACTCGCACGCCAGCCGGCAACATGGCGACCTCTTCATTCGGATACAGGCCCTTCATTGCGAGCCAGCGGCCACCCGGATTGAGCAGGTGCCGGGTCAGCGTCACAAACTCCTTGAGGTCGGAAAACGCGCGCGAGGTGATCACGTCGAAACCGGTTTCCGGCCGGAAATCCTCGACGCGACTCGTGACCACCGCGAGGTTGGCGAGACCCAGCTCGGCCTTGGCCTGTAGCAGAAACGAGGTCTTCTTGGCGATGCTGTCGATCAGCGTCACCTGCAGGTCGGGTCGCGCGATCGCGAGCGGGATGCCGGGCAGACCGCCGCCGCTGCCGACGTCAATCGCCGTGGGCGGGCGCAGCCCAACGCTTGCCCCCTCCCCCTCTGGGGGAGGGTTGGGGTGAGGGCGCGCAGCGAGAAGCGAATCAAAACAAGGCACCGCCGCCAGCGAGTCGAGCAGGTGGTGGCTGACCATGCGCTCGGCGTCGCGCACGGCCGTGAGGTTGTAGACGCGGTTCCACTTGTCGAGCAGCGCGAGGTAGGCGAGCAGCTTCTGCTCCGCGCCATCGGGCAATGCGAGGCCGAGGGCGGCGATACCCGCCTTCAGTTGTGGCTCGATGCTCATGCGCTTTTTTTCTCGGGATCGCCCGGTTTCTTGTCGGGAGCGAACCCGCGCTTGGCATAAATCAGCAGCACCGAGACGGCCGCTGGCGTAATGCCCTGCAGGCGCGCCGCCTGGCCGAGCGTCTCGGGTCGCGCCTTGGCGAGGCGCTGGCGCACTTCCATCGACAGCCCGGTCAGCAGACTGTAATCGAGATCCGGCGGCAGGCGCAGGTTTTCCTGCTCGCGGTGCTTTTCGACCTCGTCGTTCTGGCGGTCGATGTAGCCCTGGTACTTGGCGGCGATCTCGACCTGCTCGGCGACGCGCGCGTCGGCCACACCTGCCCCGCCGCCCGGCAGCGCAAGCACTTGCGCGTAATCAAGCTTGGGCCGGCGCAACAGGTCGAACAGACTGTATTCGCGCTCGATCGGCTGACCGATCAGCCGCGTGGCCTCGTCCGCCGGCAGCATCGTCGGGTTGACCCAGGTCGACTTGAGCCGCTCGGTCTCGCGCGCGACTTCGTCCCGTTTGCGGTTGAACGCATCCCAGCGCGCGTCGTCGACCACGCCCAATCCGCGGCCGATCTCGGTCAGCCGCATGTCGGCGTTGTCCTCGCGCAGCTGCAGGCGGTATTCGGCACGGCTGGTGAACATGCGGTAGGGCTCGGACACGCCGCGCGTGATCAGGTCGTCGACGAGCACGCCCAGATACGCCTCATGGCGCCCCGGGCTCCAGGCGTCGCGGCCCTGCACCTGCAGCGCCGCGTTGATGCCGGCCAGGAGGCCCTGCGCGGCGGCCTCTTCATAGCCGGTGGTGCCGTTGATCTGGCCGGCAAAGAACAGCCCGGCGATCGACTTGGTTTCGAGCGAGGCCTTGAGGTTGCGCGGGTCGTAGTAATCGTACTCGATCGCGTAGCCGGGGCGCAGGATGTGCGCGTGCTCCAGCCCCGGGATCGAGCGCACGATCGCGAGCTGCACGTCGAACGGCAGCGAGGTCGAGATGCCGTTGGGATAAATCTCGTGCGTCGTCAGGCCCTCGGGCTCGAGGAAGATCTGGTGGCTGGCCTTGTCGGCGAAGCGCGTGATCTTGTCCTCGATCGACGGGCAGTAGCGCGGCCCGACGCCTTCGATGACGCCGGTGTACATCGGCGAGCGGTCGAGGCCGCCGCGGATGATGTCGTGCGTGCGTTCGGTCGTGTGCGTGATCCAGCACGGGCGCTGCTCGGGGTGCATCGCCGCGCTGCCCATGAACGAAAACACCGGCGTCAGATCGTCGCCGGGCTGTACCTGCGTCTGCGAATAATCGATGGTGCGACCGTCGATGCGCGGCGGCGTGCCGGTCTTGAGGCGGCCAACAGGAAGATTGAGCTCACGCAGCCGTGCGGCGAGCGAGACCGCGGGCGGATCGCCCATGCGCCCGGCCTCGAAGTTCTCGAGCCCGACGTGGACGAGGCCGGCGAGGAAGGTGCCTGCAGTCAGGACAACCGCCCGGCCCTCGAAGACGATGTCGAGCTGGGTCCGGACGCCGGCGACGCGGTCGCCATCGAGCAGCAGGTCGTCGACCGCCTGCTGGAAGATCGTGAGGTGGGGCTGGTTTTCGAGACGGTAGCGGATCGCGGCCTTGTACAGCACGCGGTCGGCCTGCGCGCGGGTGGCGCGCACCGCCGGCCCCTTCGACGAGTTCAGCATGCGGAACTGGATGCCCGCCTCGTCGGTGGCCAGCGCCATCGCACCGCCGAGCGCGTCCACCTCCTTGACCAGATGCCCCTTGCCGATGCCGCCGATCGACGGATTGCACGACATCGCGCCGAGCGTCTCGATGTTGTGCGTCAAGAGCAGCGTCTTCACGCCCATGCGGGCGGACGCGAGCGCAGCCTCGGTGCCGGCGTGGCCGCCACCGACGACGATGACATCGAAGGACTCGGGGAATTTCATGGACCGCATTCTACCCGCGGACGGGGTTTGTTTCACGTGAAACGTTTCAGCGATGACCGCGCGAAGACTTTAACTGATAGCATTCGATCACGCGGAGAAAACAGAAATAACAACAATCGTCGTGGCGTCAGACAACTGACGTCCCATTCTATTTTCTCTGGGGAGGTAAACATGAAAGGAAGTTTTGCCAAACTGCTGGCTGCCAGCGCGTTGATGTTTAGTGGATATGCCCATGCCGGACTCGCCACCACTGCGAGTGTCTACATGATTTCAGAGCCCGGCAATTTCGTTGGATACGGCATGACGAATGGCGTGACCTGGATTCACGGCATCGATGGCCTGTTTTCCGAGAGCGTGAATTTCGACAAGGGCGCGAGCATTCGTTACAACGGCGACTCCTTGTTCAATTTTGACTTTGCGGCGCCAACCTACAATGCCTCGACCAACACCGACAACGGCAACTATCTGGCTATCGGCCGCTACGACAACGCGACGCGCTTTCCTTTCAATTCCCCGACAAAGCCCGGTTTGAGCGTATCCGGTGACGGCCGTGGAAACAACATACTTTCCGGATGGTTTGAAGTGCTGGAAGTCGAATACGACCCCAGCAACACGCACATCCAGAAGCTCGCGATCGACTTCACGCAGTATGGCGAGAACCTCACTCAGTCGGGACCAGCCTTGTTTGGATCGCTTCGCTTCAATTCGACCGTGGGCCTGACCATCCCCTCCGCCGTACCTGAACCAGAAACCTATTTGATGATGGCACTTGGCGTGGGCCTCGTCTTTGCTGCCGCCCGCCGGCGCAAATCTTCGACCCTCGCCTGAACGCCGCACAGGCCAACCCGCACGCGTTGGCCTGCTCCCGGTTGATGACGACACCGTCAATCGACGGATGTCGTTTCACGAGAAACCTTCCGGTGCGGATCAGGACACCACCGTAGCAGACGCCTACCCGGCCTCGGTCGCCTTCGCCTCGAGCGCCTCCCAGCGGGTCAGCGCGTCGAGCAATTCCGCTTCGATCGCCTCGCTGCGCGCGTTGAGCGCCGTCGCGTCCTGCGGTGCGGACTGATAGAGCGCGGGGTCGGCCAGCCGCCCGGCAATCTCGGCCTGCTCGGATTCGAGCGCCTCGATGCGCGCCGGCAGCGATTCGAGTTCGCGCGCTTCCTTGTAGCTGAGCCTGGCCTTGGCAGCGGGTTTGTCGTCCCTGGGGCGCGCCGGCGCGGGCTTCGCCGCCGGCTTCGCGGCCTCGGCTTCGGTCGCGCGCTGCTGCGCCCACGCCTTCCAGTCGGCGTAGCCGCCAACGATCTCGGTCAGCCTGCCCTCGCCTTCGAACACGACCGACTGGGTGACGACGTTGTCGAGGAAGGCGCGGTCGTGCGAGACGATGATGACGGTGCCGGCGTAGTCCTGCAGCAGTTGCTCCAGCAGTTCGAGCGTGTCGATGTCGAGGTCGTTGGTCGGCTCGTCGAGCACCAGGAGGTTGGCCGGCCGCGCGAACAGGCGCGCCAGCAACAGACGATTGCGCTCGCCGCCCGAGAGCGACGACACCTTGGCGCGCGCGCGCTCGCCCGGGAACAGAAAGTCTTCCAGGTAGCTGATGACGTGCTTCTTCTGCCCGGCGATGTCGACGTAGTCGGAACCCGGTGAGATCGTGTCGACGAGCGTCGCTTCGTCGTCGAGTTGGTTGCGGAACTGGTCGAAGTAGGCGACCTCGAGCTTGGTGCCCTGCTTGATCCAGCCGGCCTGCGGCTTGAGGTCGCCAAGGATCAGGCGGATCAGCGTGGTCTTGCCGGCGCCGTTGGGCCCCAGGAGGCCGACCTTGTCGCCGCGCAGGATGGTGGCGGAAAAGTCCTTGATGAGCACCCGATCGTCGTAGCCGTAGTCGACGTGATCGAGCTCGGCGACGATCTTGCCCGAACGCTCGCCGGCGTCGAGCCGGAAGCCGACCTGCCCCTGGTGCGCGATGCGCGCCTCGCGCGTGCGGCGCAACGCCTCGAGCCGGCGCACGCGGCCCTCGTTGCGGGTGCGGCGCGCTTCGACGCCCTTGCGGATCCAGGCCTCCTCCTGCTTCCAGAACTTGTCGAACTTGCGGTTGTGCACCGCCTCGACCTCCAGCTGCTCGGCCTTCTTGACCTGATAAGCGCTGAAATTGCCCAGATATTCGCGCAACTGGCCGCGATCGAGCTCGATAATGCGATTGGCGACGTTGTCGAGGAAGCGCCGGTCGTGCGTGATGAAGAGCAGCGCGCCGCGAAAATCGTTGAGCAGACTTTCCAGCCACTCGAT
>JBFHQA010000089.1:0-10827 GCA_041592455.1 Thiobacillus sp.
CGCTGGTCGTCGGCGACGCCGTGCTCGCCCGCGTCGATGAAGTCGCGCGCGCCCGCACCATGCGCAACCACTCGGTCACGCACCTGATGCACAAGGCGCTGCGCGAAGTGCTCGGCGACCACGTGCAGCAGAAGGGCTCGCTGGTCGACCCGGACAAGACCCGCTTCGACTTCGTGCAGCCGAGCCCGATGACCGACGCGCAGATTCGCGAAGTCGAGGCGCGCGTCAACGCCGAGATCCTTTCCAACACCGCGACGCAAGCGCGCGTGATGGGCATCGAGGACGCACAGAAGACCGGCGCGATGATGCTGTTCGGCGAGAAATACGGCGACGAGGTGCGCGTGCTCGACATCGGCACATCGCGCGAACTGTGCGGCGGCACCCACGTCAGCCGCACCGGCGACATCGGCCTGTTCAAGATCGTGTCCGAATCGGGCGTGGCCGCCGGCGTGCGGCGCGTCGAGGCGGTCACCGGCGACAACGCGCTCGCCTACCTGCAGACCCGCGAAAACGAAATCCGCCAGGCCGCGGCGGCCCTCAAGGCCCAGCCGGCTGAACTCGGCGCGAAATTGACGCAAATGCTCGACAACGTGCGCGCGCTCGAAAAGGAACTCGACCGCCTGAAATCGAAGCTCGCCGCCAGCGCCGGTGACGAACTGGTCGCCCAAGCCACCGACGTCGGCGGCGTGAAGGTGCTGGCTGCGCAACTCGACGGCGTCGATGCCAAGGGCTTGCGCGAGACGGCCGACAAGCTGCGCGACAAGCTGAAGTCCTGCGCGCTGGTGCTTGGCACGATCGCCGACGGCAAGGTCAGCCTGATCGCAGCGGTGACGCCGGACGTCACCGGCAAGCTCAAGGCCGGCGAACTGGTCAACCACGTCGCCACCCAGGTCGGCGGCAAGGGCGGCGGCAAGCCGGACATGGCGATGGCCGGCGGCAGCGAGCCCGGCAAGCTGCCCACCGCCCTGGAATCCGTTGCCGACTGGGTAAAAAACAGGCTGATGGCGTAGACAGGTATAGATTTTGCTGAAATATCCGTTAACGATCCGGACAACCGCTCCGACCTGACTGAATTGACATCATGAACTCTCTGGCCGAAAAGCTTGCATCGGGAATTTCCCGCCTCATGCCTTCTGGCAAGCAGGGGGAAGACCCCCTTGTCAGTCTCAAGTCGGCGAATCGCTGGCTCGGCAATCTGCCGATCGGGGATGCCTACAAGTGCCAGCAGGCCATCTTTGCCGAGATCAAGCGGTTTAACGAAACCTCGACGGAATTTACGAAAGATCGACTGGCGATCTTCATGTTGCTGGACGAAAAGTCCCGCGACCTGCAGGACACCCTGGTCCGCCAATACCTCCGGAATCCCCGCATGTCGCGGCACGTGGAAAGCCAGTTGTGGCATGCGATCTACGGCCAGTTCTGGGAAATCGCCCGGGGCTACCACACCTTCGTGCTGCATATCAACCACCAGTCCGGCAGAAATCATCTGGATGGGATGATCCCCCTGATCACCCTGCGCGCCATCCGGGCATTCGGCCAGTTGCTGAAATGGCGGGCGGTGCGCTACCTGGCGGCGAGCGAGAAACTCTGGCTGCGCCTGCATAACCTGTACCGCATTGCGGAAAGCGAGCAATTCCACCAGAAGCCCCAGCGGGTCTATGCCGAAGACACGACCGACTGCAATTGCGAAACGGCCTATCTGCATATCCTGATGCTGAACCTGGCCGATTCGGGAACCCTCTACCCCAAGCAGATCGACCTGCTCGACCGCTGGCTATGCGGATGGCACGACGACCTCCATTTCGACCCCTGCCTCGACACCGACAAGCATTCGTTCGTCATCGACCTGTCTGCCGACCACGGACCGCGCCGCGTCCGCAAGCTGGATGCCGACAAGCCCATGCGCTTCTGGGACACCACGAGGCTGCTGGAAAATCTCCAGGCCCTGCAGGCCAACCTGCAAGCCGGGCAATCACCGGTCGACCTGGGGCTCACCGAGGCCGCCCGCACGGCCGAGAGCCTCGAATTGCTGGAGCACCTGCTGCACCAGTGGGCCTCGCTCGAGTCTCGCGAACAGCGGCGCGCCCCCCGTGTCCTGAACAAGCGCCTGCTCGACGTGACCCACGGGCTGCATTCCATCATCAGCCACCTCAAGCTGGGGGATGCGCCGCCCAGCGATTCCCCCTACGGAGCCGGATTCAACTACAACGAGGCCGACGATGTCCAGGTGTATGGATTCGTCACCGACCGCACGCGCGAACGCACGACGCACCTGAAATTCCCCGTGCACGGCGGCTCGTCGGATGTCGAGCGCTGGATCATGCACGATGAAAGCGAATGCGGTTACGGAGCCGTCGTCGAGACGCGCGACAAGGACTGGCTGCGCGTCGGTGCCCTGGTCGGCATCAAGCCCCACGAATCCAGCGACTGGAAGGTCGGCTTCGTACGCCGACTGGCCCGCATCAACAGCGAAACCAGTTCGGTCGGCATTGAAACCCTGCCGCAATCCCCCACGCTGGCCATGCTTTACGACACCGCCACCCAGGCCTATACCGTGGACGGCGTCGGCAATGCCAGCAGCCAGAAGCCGCGCCCCGGCCTGTGGCTGAACGGCAGCCCGCGCACACCGAGCCTGATCATCGACCCCGTCGACTTCATGTCGGGCAAGGTATTCCAGATCCAGGGCACCGAAGACCTCCAGTTCATCACGATGGGCCACCCGATCGAGCATAGCGAAGGCTGGATACACGTGACGGCCGAGCCCTTGCAGACCTGACCCGATACCGCCACAGGCGCTCCCGGAGTCACCTGGCTGTCGAGGCCGCCCATTCGCCAAACCCTTTACTTTCAGCGGGTCTCTGGCACAATCGTCGAAAATCCGACACGCGCGCAATAGCCCCTGCCTCCAGAAGCAACCGCGCGTTCGGCGCCACTCTCGACTCGGAGGACACGTGGTCCCAACCAATAAACCCAGCCTGTTGATCGTCGATGACGATCCACTGATTTCAGACACGCTCACCTATGTGTTGAGCAAGGATTTCGAGATTTCCGCCGCGGAATCCCGCGCTCAGGTCAAAAGCTTGCTGATGCAGCTCGACGAGCCGCCGCAACTCGCCCTCGTGGACCTGGGCCTGCCGCCGCAACCGCACAAGCCGGACGAGGGGTTTGCCCTGATCGCCGACCTGCTGGGGATTTCTCCGAGCATCAAGATCCTCGTGCTGTCAGGCCAGAGCGACGAGGCCAACGCCCGCCACGCCCGCGCCCTGGGCGCGATCGACTTCGTCGCCAAGCCTTGCGAACCCGACCGCCTCAAGTCCCTGCTATTCAACGCGCTGATGGTGCAGGACGCCGAACGCAGCGCCGACAAGCAGGTCGAGCCCGAAAAGGAATCCGGGATCGTCGGCGAAAGTCCCGCCATGGACAAACTGCGCCAGCAGATCAACCAGTACGCCGCCGCCCCCTTCCCCGTGCTGATCGAAGGCGAATCCGGCAGCGGCAAGGAACGCGTCGCCTCCAGTCTGCACCAGTTGTCGCCCCGCTCGTCCAAGCCCTACCTGGCGCTCAACTGCGCGGCCATTTCGCCGACCCTGGTCGAGCCCACGCTGTTCGGTTACGCCAAGGGTGCCTTTACCGGCGCCACCAGCGCGCGCGCCGGCTATTTCGAGGAAGCCGAGAGCGGCACCCTGTTCCTCGATGAGATCGGCGAATTGCCGCTCGAACTGCAGGCCAAGCTGCTGCGCGTGCTCGAAAACGGCGAATACCAGCGCGTCGGCGAAACCCAGCCGCGCTTTTCCAACGCCCGCGTCGTCACCGCCACCAACCGCGATCTCAGGGCCGAGATCAAGGCCGGCCGGTTCCGCGCCGACCTCTACCATCGCCTGTCGGTGTTCTCCATTGCCGTGCCCCCGCTCCGCGAGATGGGTCAGGACAAGGTGACCCTGCTCAACCATTTCCGCGATTTCTACGCCCGCGAAGCCAAGAGCGAACCGTTCACGCTCGACGCCCGCGCGCAGCAGATGTGGGAGGATTACCACTTCCCCGGCAACGTGCGCGAACTGCGCAACATCGCCATCCGCCTGACGACCAAGTATCCCGGCCTGGCGGTCAATGCGCAGCAGCTGGAAGACGAGCTCGATACCGACCAGGCCTATCCCCAGGAAATCCCGCTGGCCAACGATGGCAAGGCGCTGATCGAACTGGCCCGCAAGCAGTTGCAGACGCTGGCGAACTTCAACCTGGACGTCACGCTGCGGCAATGGGAAAAAGCCTATGTCGAGGCGGCCCTCAACATGACACACGGCAACCTGTCGCAGGCGGCCAAGCTGCTGGGCATCAATCGCACCACGCTGTATAGCCGCATGCAAACCTACGGCACTGAATAAGACCCTGTGTATCTTGACTATTTCGGCCTGAAAGAAGCCCCCTTCCGCATCACGCCGAATACCGAGTTCTGGTATGCCGGCGGCCAACGCGGGGAAATGCTTGCCGCGCTGCTGTACGCCATCGGCGAAGGCGAAGGCATCATCAAGGTGGTGGGCGAGGTCGGCAGCGGCAAAACCATGCTGTGCCGCAAGCTGCTTGCCCAGTTGCCCAATCCTGTCGACAGCGTTTATCTGGGCAACCCGACCCTGTCGCCCGACGACATGCTGGCGGCAATCCTGGCCGACCTGGGGATCGACCAGCCCGCCGACAGCCGCCAGGCACGCCTTGCCCAACTGAACACGGCCCTGCTGGCCCGCCATGAAGCGGGCCGGCGCGTCGTCGTGTTCGTCGAGGAGGCGCAGGGCATTGCCCTCGATAACCTGGAATTTCTCAGGCTGCTGACCAACCTGGAAACCGCGACCGACAAGCTGTTGCAGATCGTGCTGTTCGGCCAGCCCGAACTCGATGTGCAACTGGCCGACCCGCGCATCCGCCAGTTGAAGGACCGCATCACCCTGAGCCTTAAGCTCTCGCCGCTGACCGAACAGGAAGTGTCCGACTACCTGCGATCGCGGCTGTCCGTGGCGGGGTATCACGGTCCCGACCTGTTTTCCGCCGCACTGATTGCCCGCATGACGCAGCTTTCCGGCGGCCTGTCGCGCCGCATCAACGTCCTGGCCGACAAGTCCCTGCTGGCGGCCTATGCCGGTCAAACGCATACGCTGACGCTGGAGCATCTCCAGGCTGCCGCAGGCGACGCCGAGATGCCTGCTCGCGCCGCGCGTTTTTCGCTAGCCCGGCTCGGTGCCCTTCCAGCGATGCCGCGCTGGGCCTGGCTCGGCATGGGACTCGCCGCTGCGCTCGGCCTGACGGCCTTCGTGGCCTGGCACGCGATGCCGCTTGCGCCGACACCGCCGGTGGCCGCCCAGGCCCAGGTCCCCTCGCCGGCGGCCCGCGCCATCGCGACGCCGCCCCCGGCGCCTGCCGTGAACGTCAGCGAACTGGCTCGGCAGACCCAGCGCTGGCTCGGCGCCGCCGCGCCAGGCACCCACGTCATCCAGATCGCCTCGACTAAAGAAGCCGGGCAGGCCGCCGTATTATTGGAGGGTTTTGACAGGATCAAGCTGAAGCCGCTGCGCGTGCTGCATGGGTTGAGCCAGGGGTCGCCTGCCTGGATGATCCTGGCAGGCGAGTTCCCGGATCGCGAGACGGCCATGGCGGCGCTGCACAGCCTCCCCGCAGGCATGAATGGCGCCCCGTTCCTGCGCACAGTGGGCAAAATGCGCACTGTCGTATTACCAACTGGATGATGATGAACGCACTGAAACGCTATGTAATGACGGGCCCGGCACTGACCAGTCTGATCCTGGCGGCGGGCTGCGTTCCGCCGCAGGCGTTCGACACCTCGCCCGGGCACATCTCGCAGTCGACCCGCACCGAGGCGCCCGTCACACCGCCGCCGGCTCCGGTCAGGGCCGCGCCGACCCTGCCGCCCCCCTCGTCGGCGGCCCCGGTCCCGACCTATACCGTCGTCGTCAACGACGTGCCGGTCAAGGACCTGCTGTTCTCGATCGCCCGCGATACCCAGTACAACATCGACCTGCACCCCGGCATCGCCGGGCGCGTGTCGCTCAACGCCGTCCAGGAGCCGCTGCCGGCGATCCTCGACCGCATCGCCCGCCAGGCCAACCTGCGTTACGAAATGAACGGGCGCACCGTGTCGATCATGCCGGACTCGCCCTTCGTCAGGACCTACACCGTCAACTATGTGAACGTGTCGCGCAACACCACGTCGAGCGTCGGTGTAGCGGCACAAATCGCCAGCACCGGCGGCGGCAGCAGCCTCGGGCAGTCAGCGAGCGGCAGTTCGACGGGCACGGCTGCCGGCAACTCGTCGACCACCACGGTCGCCAGCCAGTCCAACAGCGACCTGTGGACCGTGCTGGCCGACAACATCCGCACCATCCTCGCCGGCACCCGTGCCGTGACCCAGAGCAACGAAGAGCGGGTGGCGCGCGAGGACGCCGAAAAAGCCGCACGCGCCGAACGCGTGTCTCAGGCCGAGGCCGCCAGCAAGGCGGGAGCAGGCGCTGCCAACCTGTTCACCGCGGCCTTTGCCAACCAGCCGGTCGGCGACGGCAAGTACGACGTGGCGGTCAACCCGGTGGCCGGCACGGTCACCGTGCTCGGTACCGCAAGGCAGCAGGAACTGGTGCAGCAATACCTCGACCGCGTGATGCAGTCGGCGCAGCGTCAGGTGCTGATCGAGGCCACCATCGTCGAGGTCACGCTGAAGGACCAGTACCGCGCAGGCATCGACTGGTCCAAGACCTTGCAGGGCGCGGTGGGCTGGCAGATCAGTACGGTCGGCGGCATCAGCGGCAGCAAGTCCAACCCGCTCGCCGACACGCTGGCGCCCTTCATCCAGGCCACCTACAACGGCAGCAATGGCTTCAAGGCTGCGATCGACCTGCTGGAATCCTTCGGCAACACCCGGGTGCTGTCGAGTCCCAAGCTGATGGCGCTGAACAACCAGACCGCCCTGCTCAAGGTGGTCAACAACCTGGTGTACTTCACCGTCAAGGCCGACACGAACCAGAACGCCAACAACACGACGACCACGTTCACGACCACGCCGCAGACCGTGCCCGTCGGCGTGGTGATGTCGGTATTGCCGCAGATCAACGAGAACGGCATGGTGTCGCTGACGGTCCGCCCGACTATTTCCCGCCAGGTCGGCACGGTCCAGGACCCGAACCCCGAGCTGAAAAAACAGAACATCAACAGCAGCGTGCCGGTCATCCAGGTGCGTGAAATGGAATCGCTGCTGCAGGTCAGGAGCGGCCAGACCGTCATCCTCGGCGGCCTGATCCAGGACGACAGCAACAGCGCGCGCGACGGCCTGCCCGGATTGTCGCGCCCCAACGGGGTTGGCGCCGTCTTCGGCCAGCATGAACGCATCACCAACCAGACCGAACTGGTGATTTTCCTGCGCCCCATCGTGGTGACCAACCCCACGCTGGAAAGCGAGGAACTGCGCCAGTTCCAGCGGCTGCTGCCGAGCAGCGCCCGGAGCCAGCCTTGAGCCTTCTGCTCAAAGCGCTGAAGCAGGCCGAGACGGCCAACACCCGGTCAGGACACGACAAGGCCGGCGCGGGAAACGTCGACATCGAGCCCACGCTGTCCGGCGACACGGCCGACGCGCCGGAGTGGGTAGAGCCCCCCGGCCTGCTGTTCGGAAACGGCGGCCTGCCGCCCGAACCGCCGCGCGCGGCGACCTTCCGCTTGCCGCGGCTGTCGCTGGTGCCGCTGACGGCCCTGTTCGCCGCACTGGTTGCGTTGGGCTACGGCATCTATCTCTATTTCGAATTGCAGCCGCCTGCCGCCCCCCCTCTCGCTCCCATGGCGGCCGTCGAACCGGCCGGCAGCGTATCGCCCGTTCCGGCAGTGGCACCGCCGCTAACAACCAACGTTCCGGCACGGCCCGCTGTCCCGCCCATGCGGGCCGCCCCGCCCGTGGACGTTCCGCCTGAAGCGGCCGCAGCCCCGGCGCCCGCCCCGAGCACACCTGCCCAGGACGCAGCTGAAGCGCGGGTTGCCGCCGCGCCGCCCCGCATGGTGCCCGCAAACCGCCCCGCACCGGCGCCCTCCGCACCGCTGCCGGTTTTCCAGCCCGATGTGCAATCCGCCTTGCTCGGCCAGGCCCATGCCGCCTATCAGCGCGGTGCGCTAAACGAGGCCCACCGACTGTATTCCCAGGCCGCTGCGCGCGGCCGCAGCATCGATGCCCTGCTGGGGCTGGCTGCCATCGCCAGCGTGCAGAATCGCGATGCCGACGCGCAGCGCCTGTATCGCGAAGTGCTCGACCTCGACCCACGCAACGCTGCTGCCCAGGCCGCCCTGCTCGACCTGCTGGGCAACACCGACAACCTGGCCACCGAAAGCCGTCTCAAGATCCTGATCGAGCGCGATCCCAGCCCTCAGCTCTATCAGACGCTCGGCAACCTGTATGCCGAACAGGGGCGCTGGAGCGATGCCCAGGCCGCCTATTTCGAATCCTTTCGCTCGGCCCCGCACAATGCCGACTATGCCTTCAACCTGGCGGTCAGCCTGGAACAGCTGAGGCAATACCCGGCTGCGCTGAGTTACTACGAGAAGGCGCTCGCGCTCAAGGGCGTGCACCGCTTCGACCGCGCACAGGCCGAAGCCCGCGTGCAGCAGCTGAAGGCAACACAACGATGAACCCCCCTGGAAATCGTAGCGAGCGGGCGTCTACCCGCAAGGTGCAGGCCGTGGTTGTAAAGCCGCTCAAGCGGCAACAACCACGCTCAGCCGGGTGCGCCCGGAGCACAGGAACCGGAATGTACACAGAAGTACATGAGGATTCCGAGCACCGGACGCGCCCGGATCACGCACGCGCAGTAGATTTATAGGGGGGTTCGATGGAGCGACGAAAAAAACTCCGCATGGGCGAATCCCTGATCGCACAGGGACTGATCACCGTCGACCAGTTGCGCATCGGCCTCAAGGAACAGAAGGCCACCGGCCTGCCGATCGGCCGCCAGCTGGTGGCTCTGGGCTTCATGACCGAGGCCGTGCTGCGCGACCAGCTCGCCAACGCGCTCGGCAGCCAGGGCATCGACCTTACCCAGGTCGTCGCCGACCCCGAAGCCCTGCAGCTGGTGCCCGAGGAATTCGCCCGTCGCCACCATCTTCTGCCGATCGCCCACGATGCAGCGCGCAATGTGCTGACGCTGGCCACCACCGACATGTTCAACGTCGTGGCGCTCGACCAGTTGAAAGCTGCGCTGGGCGGCCAGTTCGAAATCAACACCCTGCTGGCTGCCGAAGCGCAGCTGCTCGATTGCATCGACAAGTTCTACGGCTTCGACCTGTCGCTCGACGGCATCCTGCGCGAAATCGAAACCGGCGAGGTCGACTACGCCAGCCTCAACCCCGAGACAGAGGAATATACCCAGCCGGTGGTGCGGCTCGTCGGCGCGCTGCTCACCGACGCGATGAAGCGCGAGTCGAGCGACATCCACTTCGAGCCCGAGCACGCCTTCCTGCGCATCCGCTACCGCATCGACGGCGTGCTGGAGCAGATCCGCAGCCTGCACAAGACCTACTGGCCCGGCATTCTGGTGCGCCTCAAAGTGCTGTCCGGCATGAATATCGCCGAGACGCGCGCGCCGCAGGACGGCCGCATGTCGCTGACGCTGAACGGCCGCCCGATCGACTTCCGCGTCTCGTCGCAGCCCGGCATCCACGGCGAGAACCTGGTGCTGCGCATCCTCGACCGCGAAAAATCCATCATGCCGCTGGAGCAGATGGGCTTTACCGCCGACGCCCTGCGCGAACTGCAGCTGATGATGGCGCGCCCCGAAGGCATCCTCGTCGTCACCGGGCCGACCGGCTCGGGCAAAACGACCACGCTGTATTCGATGCTCTCGCACCTGAACAACGAGACCGTCAACATCATGACGCTGGAAGACCCGGTCGAGTACCCGGTCACGCTGATGCGCCAGAGCTCGGTCAACGAAACGATCAAGCTCGACTTCGCCACCGGCATCCGCTCGATCATGCGGCAAGACCCGGACATCATCCTGGTCGGCGAAATCCGCGACAAGGACACCGCCGAGATGGCCTTCC
Source organism: Thiobacillus sp. (assembly GCA_041592455.1). Lineage (GTDB taxonomy): Bacteria > Pseudomonadota > Gammaproteobacteria > Burkholderiales > Thiobacillaceae > Thiobacillus. The sequence goes on from JBFHQA010000089.1 coordinate 10,075, forward strand.
GCGCTGCGATGACCGGCCATCAGGTGTTCACCACCCTGCACACCAACTCGGCGCTCGGCGTGTTTCCGCGCCTGATGGACATCGGCATCCAGCCCGGCATCCTCTCCGGCAACATCATCGGCGTCGTGGCGCAGCGGCTCGTCCGCAAGCTCTGCCCCCACTGCAAGGAAGCCTACACACCCGACGAACACGAGTCCGCCATTCTCGGGACCGATCCGGCCCAGCCGCCGCAAATCTATCGCGCCGTGGGCTGCCCCGCCTGCAGCAACAAGGGATACAAGGGCCGGCTGGCGCTGATCGAACTGCTGCGGATGGATCCCACGCTGGACGAACTGGTGGCCAACCAGGCCCCGCTGCACGAAATCCGCCGTGCGGCCTTCGAGCATGGTTATCACCCGCTGGCCGAAGACGGCATCCAGCGCGTCAAGGACGGCGTGACCTCGCTGTCGGAAGTGGCACGGGTGGTGGATTTGACGGGGCGGGTGTGAGGATGGGGTTGGGTTCTTCTGCGCTGACTTTGGTGGATATGCGGCGGCTTCGCTTTTCGCCTGCGGGCGAGTCACTTTCTTTTGCGTGGCCAAAAGAAAGTGACCAAAGAAAAAGCCACCCCTACTGTGTCGGCCTTCGGCTCCCCTGCGTTGCTCGCCGGCCGGGGCGGCGCGGGAACTCGCCCTGGCGGGCTCAGACACCCCGCGCCTTTTTTCCCCGACCAGCTGCGCTACTCGGCGACACAGAAGGGGCTTCTTCGCTGGC
>JBFHQA010000090.1:0-10768 GCA_041592455.1 Thiobacillus sp.
CGGGGGCCGTCTGGCCACCATGGACCCATGTTCAACTTTTCCTGGCAACCCAACATGAAACGTATTCTGATCAGCCTGTTTGCCGTCTTCATCGGCTTTGGCCTCGTCGCTCACGACGCCGAAGCCAAGCGCATGGGCGGCAGCAAGTCCTTCGGCATGCAGCGCAGCGCTCCCGCCAAGCAGGACGCCGCGCCGACGCCGCAACGCCAACAGCCCGCAGCCGCGCCCACGGCCGCGCCGAAGAAGAATTCCTGGATGGGCCCGATCGCCGGCCTCGCCGCAGGCCTCGGCCTCGCCGCGCTGTTCTCGCACTTGGGGCTCGGCGAGGAAATGGCCAACTTCCTGATGCTGGCGCTGCTGGCAATGGCAGCCTTCATGCTGATCCGCTGGTTCATGCGCCGCAACGCGCCGGCCACCCCGGCCATGCAGTACGCCGGCGCATCGCGCCACGACGCCCAAGCCGGCGGCCCCGCCGCGTTCGACGCCACACCCGCCGCCATGGGCGGCAGCACCGCGGCCCGCGCCTTCCCGCCCGGCTTCGACGCCGACGCCTTCGCGCGCGAAGCCAAGCTCAACTTCATCCGCCTGCAGGCCGCCTATGACGCCGGCAACCTCGACGACCTGCGCGCCTTCACCTCGCCCGAGGTGTTTGCCGAGATCCGCATGCAGTTGTCCGAGCGCGGCGAAGCCGCCCAGCAGACCGACGTCATGAGCCTCAACGCCGACGTGCTGGAAGCCGTCGACGAAGGCAACCAGCACATCGTCAGCGTGCGCTTCACCGGCGTCGTCAACGAAGGCGACGGCCAGGGCGCCCAGCCGCTCGACGAGATCTGGCACCTTGCCAAGCCGATCAGCGGCCAGGGCGGCTGGGTCATCGCCGGCATCCAGCAGCAATAAACCCAGCATAATCAGGACCTTGCGCGCCCATAAAGGACGCCAGGGTCCCGATTCAAGTCAATATAAACATTGACTTATGCACATTTTTGGCGCAAGGGAACTTTTTTTGTGTCAATTGCTTGACAGCAGGGCATGGTTTATAAGTCTTTGATAAGTTTATTATTATCGACCTGCCTGCTTTTTGTCCGACAAGGCATGTAGGCCAATATACGGGCGTTTGAGGGCAGTCAACACAAATCACCCACACAATTATCCACAGCTTACGTGGACAAACCCGAATAAGCCTTGCCTGACAGCAACTTAGTGAACATTTCCCGAAACACAACCAAGATTCACCGCTAACATGCCGTCCATCCTCCAGGTCGCGCTCGACACCCCGCTCCACCGGGTATTCGACTACCGCCTGCCGGATGGCCACGGCCCGGTCGCGCCGGGCCAACTGGTCGAAGTGCCGTTCGGCCGCACCCACCAGGTCGGGGTCGCGCTCGGCGACATCAACGACACCCCCGTGCAGACCGGCAAGCTGCGCGATATCCTCCGTGTGCTCGACGACCGCCCGGCGCTGTCCGACGACACACTCCGCCTGGCGCAATTCTGCGCCGACTATTACCACTATCCGTTGGGCGCCATCCTGCTCGCCACGCTGCCGCCACGGCTGCGCAACGCCACGCCATTTGCCGCCGACACGCCCTGGCTGGTCATCACCGAAGCAGGCGAAGCCGCCGAGCCGCCCACCCGGGCCCGCGCCCAGCGCGCGCTGCTCGACGCCCTGCGAACAATGCCGCAGCACCGCGACAGCGTGCGCGAACACAAGCAGACCCGCCACGCCGCCGCGCTGGTGGCGGCCGGCTGGGCCGCATGGACGCGCACGCCGCCGGCCATCGACGCGCTCCCTGTCACCGCCGATCCGCACGCGTCCACGCCCGAACAGCAGGCCGCGCTCGACCGCCTGCTGCCCAGGCTTACGACGTTCGGCGTCCATCTCGTCCACGGCGTCACCGGCAGCGGCAAGACCGAGCTCTACCTGCGCCTGATCGACGCTGTGCTGGCCGAGAGACGCCAGGCACTGGTGCTGATCCCCGAGATCGCGCTGACGCCGCAGCTGGAGCAGCACTTCCGCAACCGCTTTCCCGGCCGCCGCATCGCCACGCTGCACAGCGGGCTGGCCGAAGGCGCGCGCACCGAGAACTGGCTCGCCGCACCCGACTGCGACATCCTGCTCGGCACCCGGCTGTCGGTGTTCGCGCCGCTGCCGCGACTCGGGCTGATCGTGGTCGACGAGGAGCACGACGGCTCGTTCAAGCAACAGGACGGCCTGCGCTATTCGGCGCGCGACGTCGCCATCGCGCGCGGCAAGCAGGCCGACGTGCCGGTCGTGCTCGGCTCGGCCACGCCCTCGCTGGAAAGCTACGCGCAGGCGCTGAACGGGCGCTACGACCTGATCGAACTGAAGACGCGCGCCGTCACTGCGGCGAAGCTGCCCGAAATCGAGCTGGTCGACCTCAAGCACATCCCGCTCGACAACGGCCTCACCCGCCCGGCGCTGACGGCGCTATCTGAAACCCTTTCGCGCGGCGAACAAAGCCTGGTGTTCCTCAACCGCCGCGGCTACGCGCCAGCGCTGTACTGCCCGAGCTGCGCCTGGGTCGCGCCGTGCCCGCACTGCTCGGCGCGGCTCGTGTTCCATCGCACCGCACGGCGGATGAAATGCCACCACTGCGGCCTCGAAGCGCGCATTCCGACCGAATGCCCGAGCTGCGGCAACCCCGACCTCACGCCGCTCGGCCAGGGCACGCAGCGGCTGGAGGAAACGCTGGGCGGCTTCCTGCCCACAGCGCGCATCCGCCGCATCGATCGCGACACGATGCGTCCGCGCGCCTGGGCCGAGCTCGGCGACGCCGTGCGCGCGCGCGAAGTCGACATCCTGGTCGGTACGCAAATGCTGGCGAAGGGCCACGATTTTCCCGACATGACGCTGGCGCTGATCCTCGACACCGACGGCGCGCTCTACAGCCCCGACTTTCGCGCGACCGAACGCCTGTTCGCGCAGCTGATGCAGGTGGCCGGCCGCGCCGGCCGCGCCGACAAGCCCGGCCGCGTCGTCATCCAGACCGCCTTCCCCGACCATCCGCTGTTCCGCTACCTGCAGCGCCACGACTATCCCGGCTACGCACGCGAACTCTTGGCCGAGCGCCGCCAACTCGAACTGCCGCCCTACACCCGGCAGGTGCTGCTGCGCGCCGAGGCCAAATCCATGGACGCCGCGCTCGCCTTTTTGCAGCGGGCCGCTACGCTCGCGCCAGGCATCCCAGAAGTCAGCGTGTTCGGCGCGACCCCCGCCCCGATGGCGCGTGTCGCCAACCTCGAGCGCGCCCAGTTGCTGGTGCAGTCGGCGAATCGGTTGGCACTGCAGGCCTTCTTGCGTGAGTGGCGCCCGCAGCTCGATGCGATCAAGCCCCGTGTTGCGCGCTGGTCGCTGGATGTGGACCCGTTGGTGTTTTGAGGCACATCGCCGCAACGCGGGTCCTGCCAACCGCTGACGCCCTTCCCGTACGGGATTGCTCAGGGACAGCTGTTCCCGGCGCGAAGCTACCCTAGCGGGGATCGGTCGCCGGACCCCCTCGGTTCGACAGCGCACTCCCGCGGCAAACGGGCGGCCTGCATGGTGTTTTGCCGAGCTCCGCGCGGAGCCGCCCGGCCCGCGCACAAATACCGGGATTCCCTCAGGTATCGGTCCCGAACCAGAACGAGATGCTTTTCCCGAGGAATTCGTCGTAGCGCATGTAGTGGGTGCCATCGCATGAGAAGGTCAGGCTGATCATGCCGTTGAAGGTGTTGATGGAAGCTGTGCGCAGGTAGATGTTCTCATCGGCCATGCGAAGCGCCCTCAGCGTGTCAAGGACACGGGCAACGTCGCGCGGAGGGATCGCCGCATCGGACGGATAGGGCTGGGGTGGATAGACCAGGCAGATATCCGGATCGACCAGAGCCTCCTGATCGAGGATACGGTAGCGAAACGGGTCGGCAACCGTCCAGATCGTGAATTGGCTGCTGGAAAAGTGGATCATGCACTGGAACACGCCCCGCTCGGACAGCAGTTCCTCAAGGATGGAGAGCGCCCGATCCAGGTTCTTATCCATCGGGCTTTCGGCGCGGCTTTGCTCCATGACGCGGCCCCGTATCGCCGGATCACCCTTCACCTGACGCCAGGTGCCGGGCTCCTCGTAGAGTTCCGCCGTCACCGGCAGATCACGCAGGTCGAAATCCGCGCCGAGGTAGCCCAGGACGCGGTCATCTAAACGCACAACCTGCAGGGCCGTGAGACAAGGCCGCTGTCGCTTCAGGCTGATATAGGCGTCCGAAAGCAGGAATCCCCAATCCGGTACTGTTTCCTTCATGTACGGCCGCTGGGAGCGATCCCGACCGAAGTCGCCGGCCAACGGCGCCGCCAATTCCACGCTGTCGCAAATTTGCACGCCATCGGTGCCGATGCAATACAGTGCAAAGCAGTGGGGAATGCCGGAGTGGCCATCAAGAAGCACGGCGTTCAGGGATTCGCGCACGCCCCAGACCGGCGCGCAGAGCTCGGCCAGGCGAACGATCGGTTCTCTCAGCAAGCGCGCCAGCTGCTCGCGCTGCATATAAATGCAGTCTTTCCATGATAAGAGCATGGCGCCTCCCTTCTGTGTTCTTGTCTGAAGTCGCCTGACTGGCAGATACCCGCCGCAAACGGCACATCACAACAACCGCTGACGGAATGCTGCTTGAAAACGGTATTGGCGACGTCGGCAAAGCAAAGGGGCCGGATCGATGACCCGGCCCCTTTGTGCCTTACCCGGACGACATGTTTCAATCGTTCCGGTGTTCTGGGCGAGGGAGTTACGCAGGCCTGATGGAAGCAGCCTGCTTGCCCTTGGGACCCGTCCTGACCTCGAAGAAGACGCGTTGCGCCTCTTTCAGAGACTTGAAGCCGCTGTCCTGGATTTCAGAGAAGTGGGCGAACAGATCGTCGCCACCTTCGTCAGGGGTGATAAAGCCAAAACCTTTGGCGTCGTTGAACCATTTAACTGTACCTTGAGACATCTACATTCCTTTACAAAAAAATAACCCAGGCTCGCGCCCGGTTGGGTGCGGCGGCATCAAGGACTGTAGGAAGGAACTGAAGCGACGGAGTCGGCTGCTGCTGGGACTGCATCCGGCGGTGACTGCGGGACTGAAGCTACACTGCTTGAATTGACTGCCAGGACAAAGTACGCGCAATCGATGGGATAAGCAAACAATATATATTTTTCCTTGGCTGCACTCACGCGGAGAGCGCGCTGACCTGCACCGACACGCTGAGCGACGGCAGCAGGCCGGACGGACCGACGAAGCTTCCGGCCACGGGTGGCACAACCTCGGGGTGGTGTGCCACGGCCACCGCGATGTGCCGGTTGCCAGTCACCTCGCCGCTGGTGGGATCAAATCCCTTCCACCCCGCGCCGGGCAGGTATACCTCGGCCCAGGCGTGAGTCGAGGCGTTGCCGGCCTCGGTGGCCTCAGCATAGAGGTAACCGCTGACGAAGCGGCTGGCCAACCCCAGGTGCCGGCATGCCTCCATGAACAGGGCGGCAAAGTCTCGGCAGGAACCGCTGTTGCGCGCCAGCGTCAGCGCCGGCGGTTGCACGCCCTGCTCCTCGCGCACCTGATAGAAGAACTGGCCGGCGATGCCGCGGTTCACATGGTCCAATAACGTAAAGGTCTGCATCGGGCCTTGCAGATCAAGCCCGTCCAGCCAGCGTCGCACGGCCTCGCGGTCGTTGGGATATACGGCCTGGCGAAAGGGCGCAAGGCCGGCCTGCTCCTCCGGCGTGTAATCGAAGGGATAGATGACCGCGTAGTCATCCAGCAGGAAGTCGAAGGGGTTGTCCTCGTAGTGCTGGATCACCACGCTGCTGTGTATGTGCAGCCGATTCGCGGGCTCGACGAAGCTCACCAGCGCAACCGAATTGTCCAGCACGTCGCACTTCCATTGCAGGGCATGGGCGGGAGCGATTTCCAGGATCGAGGATTCGATCCGAACGTTGTGGTTTTCCCTGGGGCGCAGCAGCAGCCGATGCGGCAGCAGCGTCACGGCAGTGGCGAAGCGGTACTCGGTGATGTGGCTGATGTTGAGACGCCGCATGGATGTGCCTTTCATATGATTCGCGGGGTACAGCCCTTTGCAGCAGGGCATCGCGCGCGTTTTGCTCGGAATGGACGGCTGCGAGGGTGCCAAGGCTTCCAGTACACAACACGATCGGCGAACAAACCAAACACTTTGTCAGCACACGCCTATACTTGGACACTAGCATAACGCCCATCAGGGCACGATCATGCAGGCGCCGGGAAATACCCTGCATGTGCGCCCCATATCGCTCCTCGTAGGTTCCCTCAACATGAGCAGGAGCAACACCATGTCCAAGTTACAAAAATCCAACAGGGAAGCAAAAAAGCAGGCTTTACTGACGCCGAGAGAAAAGAAGGCGGCCAAGCAAGCGAAGAAGCATGCTCGTGATATCGCATCCTTGATTGTCAAGCCTTCCTGAAGTCACACTCTTGCCTGTTTTCCCTGGGGCGCATGCGGACACCCGAACGGATAGACCCCGGCGATTGGCTGCCCGACCCTGCGGCATCCGCCCCATTGAGCGCTTTCTGTCATGACCTTCGCGACCTGGGCCTTCATCATTGGCGCGCTGCTGATCGTCATGGTCTTGTCCGGCACGCTCTTGAGCAGGTTGCCCTTGAGCACCGCGATGCTGTATCTGGCGGCCGGTTTCGCCCTGGGGCCGGCCGGCTGGGGCGTCCTGACGCCCCACCCTCTGGCTCACGCTGCCCTGCTGGAGCTTGTGGCGGAGGTGGCAGTGCTGATCTCGCTGTTTTCCGTCGGACTGAAGCTGGGCTTGCCCCTGCGGGACCGGCACTGGCTGTTGCCGGTGCGCCTCGCGTTCGTGTCCATGGCATTCACGGTGGCGATGATCGCCGCGGCCGGGATACTAATACTCGGCATGCCCCCAGGAGCGGCCATCCTGCTGGGTGCAATTCTTGCCCCCACTGACCCGGTGCTGGCCTCGGCGGTCCAGGTCGAATCCTCCGGCGATCGCGACCGCCTGCGCTTCAGTCTGACCGGCGAGGGCGGGCTCAACGACGGCGCCGCGTTCCCCTTCGTGATGCTGGGGCTGGGCCTGCTGGGTCTCCACGACCTGGGCGCGGGCGGCTGGCGCTGGCTGGCGGTGGACGTGATCTGGGCCACCGCCGGCGGCTTGCTCATCGGTGGCACCCTCGGCGCACTGATCGGCAGGCTGGTGGTCTATCTGCGCACCCGTCATCAGGAATCGATTGGCTTGGACGAGTTCCTGGCCCTGGGGCTCATTGCCCTCGCCTACGGGGCTGCGGTGATTTGCCACGCCTATGGATTTCTGGCTGTATTCGCCGCGGGGCTGGCCCTTCAACGCGTGAAGGAGCAGTCCGGCATGATCCATGTATTTGTCGCGGGGGGCGCCGGGCAGCAACGAGAACCGGTCAATGACAAGCATGCCACCCATGCCGATCAAGCCAGCGCCTACATGATGCAGGCGGTGCAAGGCTTCAACGAGCAAACGGAGCGGATCGGCGAGCTTGCCGTCGTGCTTGTGGTGGGGGCCATGCTACCGTTCGCCAATCTTTCCGTCGGCACGCTGGTGTTCATGGCCCTGCTGTTTCTGGCGATCCGACCGGTCTCAGTGTGGCTTGGCCTCATCGGTGGGCCCGTCTCCCGGGACCAGCGCATCATGATCGCCTGGTTCGGCATCCGGGGCATCGGCTCGGTTTATTACCTCATGTATGCAATTGATCACGGCCTGCCTCGCGCCTTGGCCGAGCAGATCACGGCCATCACGCTGGCAACGGTGACCTTTTCCATCGTGCTGCACGGCGTCTCGGTGCGGCCAATGATGAATCTCTACCTTAGGCGGAAGGCACGACAGGATCCTTAACGGGTTCCCAGCACGCACAATGCGTCGCGCCTTCCCAGGTATGGAACGCGCACCGGAGATCACGGAGCGCAGAGGTCCGGCCAGCCATGGATCCACCGGTGATGCGGGAACTCATCTGGACACTGCAGGCTAGGCGCACCATGGTGCACCATGCAATTCTTATTCGAGTGGGCGCTTCTTGTTGATGTACATCTGCTTGTCCGCCAGCGAAAGATAGTCGGACAAAGTGAGGTCCGATGTCGGGTCACACTGGACGATACCGATGCTGAAGGAGATCGGGTAGGAGCGGGCGCACGATTGGGAAGCAAGTTCAACTTTTTCATGAATCCGGGCCAGGATCGCATCGGGTTGCGTTGCGTCAAGCGTGAACGCCGCGAACTCGTCTCCTCCCAGCCGCGCAACGACATCGCTGTCACGAAAAGATGCCTGGAGTATCCGGGCCCCGGTCTGGATGAGCGCATCACCCGCGTCATGACCAAGACCGTCGTTCACGGCCTTCAAACCATCGATGTCGACATAAATTAATGCGCTGGGCAGCCCCTGGCGCCGTGCCACCTTGAAGCCCTGTTCGGCGTGCAGGAAGAATCCGCGCCTGTTCAACATGCCAGTCAACACGTCTGTAACCGATATCCGGTGAATCTCGGCCTCCAGGCGATCCCGCCGCTGAAGTTCCGTTGCGTGCTCCCGGACCGTCTTTGCGATCTCGTAGGTTCTCTCCAGGATCTGTTCCTCAAGACTCAGTCTGAAGTCGATATTTCCAATGGCCGCGCCCGTGAGTTCGCTGATCGAGCGCAGGATCGGTACTTGCTTGGCCAGCTGATGCTGGGCCCTCGTCCGATGCCAGAAAGCGGCAAGAACGCAGGCTGGCTCGATGGGGGGGAAGGGAAAGGCAAGGAGGCTGGTTACGCCCGCTTCAGGAGGCGCTCGAGCCCATATGTCTGGGTCGGCGCCCACGTCCGGCAGCAGAATGGGCGTATGGTCGTCCATAGCCTTTTGGGCACATCGGTACAGAGCAGATGCTTCGTGTATTGGCGTCATCACGCCGCGATTGTCAAACTCGGCTCCATACTGCCGGTCTCCCAAGGTCAGGAGCAATACGGCTCCATCGGCTGCCACCAGTTCATGAACCGCCGGACCAACGAGATTCAGGGTCGATTTCAGGTCGGGGGCCTGCATGAGGTCACGGGCGAGCGCAAGAAGGCGCCTCAGGGCGGCCATGCTGATATTGTTAGGACGCGTCATGCATGGCTCCTTCAGAAACAGCCTGAACGCAAAAGCCCCGGAACAGATGCGGAATCACCGAAAAGCATGCGGAAGTCGGGCCCGGCAAGCACTCGCAACAGCCGTCGTTGGGGTCACTCCGCCAGGTGCCACAGCTTGGATGATGTCGCCAGCGACAGAACGATTCTCGTAGCGCGGCAGGGCGGCACCCTGCATTCACTTGTATACCTTACCCCTGAATAATGCAACGTCATCGATTGGCCTGGCGAACAAAGGTGCAGCCGAAATTCCCTCCAGGAGTTCGGACGGCGTACCGATTCCGTGGCGCTCTTCGCACGCTGTTTTCCGCAAGCCCCAGCGCCACGACGACCCCGGTGATGTGCGTGAACGAAATTTCGAGCGCGACGAAGGCGATCTGCCGGCTCGCCCCGGATAGGTTCAGCGACGCATCGGAGTCAAGACCATGAACGGTGCGTTCGTCGGCGCCATCACACAGGGCACCTTCGCCTTTTTGATCCCTACAGCACCAAGCTGCCGCTTGATACGACCGACCTCGCGGCCATTCAGAAACACTTCGACAAGCTCCCCTGAAGGACCAGGCGCTCGTAAAGGACTACGTCAAGCGAACCCTTGCGCGCCAGCGCACCGGGGCCCGTATCACACACTTTTCGCTTCGAGAGCACGTCCACGCGCACGATCGATGCTTTCAAGGCTTGGGGCTGGTGCGACCACGGCGCGTAGGCCAGGTTTGTCCATCCCTTCAGCGCCCGCGACATTTTGAGGCCCCGCCCCCACCGCTTATAATCGCGGGCTACCTTTTTACACACTGAGGATGCGCGCCCTGCCGGCCTCTTTGTCACCATGCCCAACGCCCATCCCATCAAAGACCAGATCGCGCTGCTGATCGGTGAAGCGCTCGAAATCGTGGCGCCCGATGCACCGGTGAGCCTCGAAATCGAACGCCCCAAGAACGCTTCGCACGGCGACTTCTCCAGCAACGCCGCGATGCAGCTGGCGCGTCCGCTGAAAAAGAATCCGCGCGAGCTGGCGCAGCTGATCCTGACCGAGCTGCCGAAATCGCCGCTGGTCGCCAAGGCGGAAATCGCCGGCGCCGGATTCATCAACTTCCACCTCACGCCGGCGGCGTGGCACAGCCTGGTGCCGCAGATCCGCTCGGCCGGTTCGAACTTCGGCCGCAGCGACGACAAGGCGGGCCACAAGGTGCTGGTCGAGTTCGTCTCGGCCAACCCGACCGGGCCGCTGCATGTAGGCCACGGCCGCCAGGCGGCGCTCGGCGACGCGATCTGTAATCTGTACGCGACGCAGGGCTGGGAGGTGTATCGCGAGTTTTATTACAACGATGCCGGGGTGCAGATCCAGACACTGGCCAACAGCGTGCAGGCGCGCGCCAAGGGTCTTAAGCCGGGCGACGCCGGCTGGCCGGAATCGGCCTACAACGGCGATTACATCGCCGACATTGCAGCCGACTTCCTGGCGAAGAAGACCGTAAAGTCGGACGACCGCGAATACACCGCGACGGGCGACATTGACGACCTCGACTCGATCCGCCAGTTCGGCGTGGCCTATCTGCGCCACGAGCAGGATCTCGACCTCAAGGCCTTCGCGGTGCGCTTCGACCACTATTACCTGGAGTCGAG
>JBFHQA010000091.1:0-10588 GCA_041592455.1 Thiobacillus sp.
GGCAGCATCATGTCACCTTGTTCGAGGCCAACTCACGCCTTGGCGGGCATACGCATACGGTGGATGTCACATTGGATGGCGTGCGCTTTCCGGTCGACACCGGGTTTCTGGTGTTCAACCATCGCACCTATCCGGAGCTGACCCGCCTGTTCGACACGCTGGAGGTGGAAACCGTCGCCAGCGACATGTCGTTCAGCGTGCGCCTCGACCATCCCGACCTGGAATGGGCCGGAACCAGCCTCGACAGCGTGTTCGGCCAGCGCCGCAATCTGGCGAAGCCGGCCTTCTGGTCGATGCTGCGCGACATCCTGCGCTTCAACCGTGAATCGGTCAGGGAACCCGCGCTCGCCACCAACATGGCCCTGGGCGATTATCTGAAACTGCGCGGGTACGGCAAGCCCTTCATCGAATGGTATCTGCTGCCGATGGCAGCGGCGATCTGGTCGTGTCCGGCAGCCCAGATGCTGGATTTCCCGCTGTCGTCCTTTGTCACCTTCTGCCGCAACCACGGCCTGCTCCAGGTGTTCGACCGCCCGCAATGGCGCACCGTCAAGGGCGGCGGACGTGAATACGTGAACAAACTGGCCGCTGCCATCGATGACATCCACCTGGGGCAGGCAGTGGAAGCCATACGCCCGCGCAACGGCAGGATCGAGGTGGCCAGCGGCAGCCTGTCGGGGCTGTACGACCAGGTGGTGCTGGCCTGCCACAGCGACCAGTCGCAGGCCCTGCTCGCTACGCATTATCCGGGGCAGTCGCGCTTGCTCGATCTGATGTCCTACCAGCCCAACCGTGCCGTTCTGCACAGCGACCCCAGCGTGCTGCCCCGGCGCAAGAGCCTGTGGGCAGCCTGGAATTACCAATCGGGACACGGCACGCTGAGCGACCGCCCCGTGGCCGTGCACTATCTGATCAACAAACTGCAGCCCCTGCCGACCGACACGCCGGTCATCGTCTCGCTGAATCCGCTGCAAGACATTGATCCGGCGCACGTCCACGGCGCGTTCCATTACAGCCACCCCGTGTTCACCCGCCACGCGACCACCATCCAACGCCAGATCGAGGCGGTCAACGGCCGCAACGGCATCTGGCTCGCCGGGGCATGGCTCGGCTACGGCTTTCACGAAGACGGGCTCGCCTCGGCGTTGCGGGTGGCGCGTCAACTCAAGGTCGCCGCCCCCTGGCAGGCGTTCGCCCATGCTGCCTGAGCGCATCTCCTCTGCCCGCATCGGCTTCGGCCGGGTCATGCATGAGCGCCTGCACCCGGCGCGGCACCGGTTCGACTATCCGGTCTATTTCATCCGCCTGCCGATGCACGACCTGTCGAACACCCCGTCGCGCTGGTTTTCGCTCAACCGATTCAACCTTCTGAGTTTTCACGAAGCCGATCATGGCGATGGCGGCAACCCCCTTGCGTGGGCACGCCGTCTGCTCGTATCCCATGGCCTGGTGGCCGATGGCGACATCTGGCTCACCACCTTTCCACGCGTGCTCGGCTACGCCTTCAAGCCGGTCAGCTTCTGGCATTGCCACCGCGCAGACGGCGCATTGGTCGCGGTGCTGGCAGAAGTCAACAATACCTTTGGCGAACGCCATGTCTACCTGCTGCGCACCAGCGACCCCGCCGCCACGCTGCAGGCCGACAAGGTGTTTCATGTCTCGCCGTTCTTTCCGGTACGCGGGCAATACACCTTTCACTTCGAGCCCGACGCCGAATGGTTCCGGGCGCGCATCGATTATGACGACGGCAGCGGCGATGCCCTGCGCACCGCCTGGTGGGGCCGTCACGAACCGCTGACCGGTCGCGCCTGCCTGCGGGCGTTTTTTGCCTACCCGCTGATGACCTGGAGCGTGATCGCGCGCATCCACCTGCAGGCTTTACGCCTCGTGATCAAGCGCGTGCCCTTCTTCCGCAAACCCCCACCCCCGCTTAACGAGGTGACCGAATGAACACCACCAGCCTGAATTCAAGCCCGTCCCTCAACCAGACGCCCTGGTATGCGCGTCAGGTCATTCATCTGCTGCAGGAAATCGAACATGGCTGCCTGCACCTCGAATTGCCCAACGGCATGGAATTCACCGTTGGACAGGGTTCGCCGGATGCCTATCTCCGGTTCGACGCGTGGAGCGCCTTCCGGGATGTGCTGAGCAAGGGGGACATCGGGTTTGCCGAAGGCTACATAGCCGGCACCTGGCATACCCCCGACCTGACTGCCGTGCTGACCCTGCTGGCCAGCAACCGACGGGCACTGGACCGCGCCATCTATGGCCGCTGGTGGGGACGCCTCTATGCCCGCTTGCGGCATCTGCTCAACGCGAACACAAAAACCGGCGCACGCCGCAACATCGCCAGCCACTACGATCTCGGCAACGACTTCTATGCGCTCTGGCTCGACCCATCGATGACCTACTCCAGCGCGCGCTTCGATGGCGACTTGAGCCTGTCCCTGGAAGCGGCCCAAGCCCGCAAATACCAGCGCATGCTCGATCTGCTCGATCTTCCGGCGGGCCAGTCACTGCTAGAAATCGGTTGCGGCTGGGGCGGCTTTGCCGAACATGCCGCCGGCACGGCGAAGCACACGATACGCGGCATCACGCTATCGAAGGAGCAGCTCGATTACGCGCGCGCCCGCATCCGCCAGTCTCGCCTCGACGATCTGTGCCGGTTCGATCTGCAGGACTACCGGGAGGAGGCGCGGCAGTATGACGGAATCGTCTCCATCGAGATGTTCGAGGCCGTGGGCGAGGCCTATTGGCCCAACTATTTCGATACGCTGAAGCGCAGCCTGAAGCCCGGCGGACGGGCCGTGGTGCAGACCATCCTGATCGACGACAGCCTGTTCGAGCGCTACCGGGCCGGCACCGATTTCATCCAGCAATATGTCTTCCCAGGCGGCATGTTGCCCTCATCGCGACGCTTTGCCGAGGAAGCCGACCACGCCGGGCTGGCCGTGACCCGACAGGAACATTTCGGCCTGGATTATGCCGAGACCCTGCAGCGTTGGCGCAAGGCGTTTCATGCCCAGGCCGACGCGGTACGCAGGCAGGGGTTCGACGAGCGATTCATGCGGATCTGGCACTTCTACCTGGCCTATTGCGAAGCCGGATTTCGCGCTGGCTCGATCGATGTCGCCCAGTTCAGGCTGGAACATGCCGATTAGAATCCGCCTTGCTGCCATGGGGCTGCTGCTGGCACTGAACAGCCACGCCAGCCCGCTGCCGCACGTCCCTGAACTTGAAACGGTCGGCAGCGGCACCCTGCGTTTCTTCGGTCTGCGCATCTACGACGCCACTTTGTGGTCCCCCAATGGCCAGTGGAAGGCAGGACAGCCGTTTGCCCTCGAGTTGCGCTATGCGCGCAGTTTCGAGAGCGCGGCCATCGCACGTCGATCGATCGAGGAAATCCAGGCCCAGCGCGCCTTCCCGGCGGCCATGCTGGCCCGCTGGGAAAAACTGATGCGCAACATCTTCCCCGATGTCGCGTCCGGCGACCGCCTGATCGGACTGCGCATCCCTGGTCAGGGTGTCGCCTTTTATCGCGATGCGCGCAAGCTCGGCCAGATCGAAGACGAGACCTTTGCCGACGCCTTCTTCGGCATCTGGCTGCATCCTTCGACCAGCGAGCCCGAACTGCGGGCGCGCCTGCTGGGGGTGTCATGATGCCCCTGCCGCGTGCTCGCCTGTTCGCCTACGGCGGACTGGGGCTGCCGCTGGCCTTTGCCGCGCTGCCGCTCTATGTGCACCTGGCACCGTTCTACGGGCAGGCGATCGGCCTGGGCTTGCTTGGCCTGTTGCTGCTGGGACTGCGGTTCCTGGATGCGGTGATCGACCCCCTGATCGGTGCGCTGTTCGATCGCTTCCCCTACCCTCGGGCAATGATCGCGCTGGCCCTGCCGTTGCTGGGGGCCGGATGGATTGCGCTGTTCCATCCCCCGGCCGGGTTTCCGGTGGTGCCGTGGCTGGTCCTCACCCTTGCCCTCACCACGGTCGGCTACAGCCTGGCCACCGTGGTGCATACCAGCTGGGGGGCCCGGATCGATCCCGACCCGCACCAGCGCACCCGATTGTTTGCAGCGCGCGAAGGCTTCGGCCTGGTTGGCGTGGTGCTCGCCGCGGCCTTGCCGCTTTGGCTTGCCGACAGCCTGCAGCAGGGTCTGCCGCGCATGGGTTGGGTATTCACAGGCCTGCTGCTTGTTTTCGGAATTTGGACGCTGATAGGTACCCCTCCGGCCAGTAACGGGCTCAGGTCCACCCGCCTGGAACACTGGCTCCATCCCTTTGCCAACCCGGCTTTTGCACGCTTCGTACCGGGTTTCCTGCTCAATGGCGTGGCAGCTGCGCTGCCTGCCACGCTCGTGATTTTCTTCATCGACGACGTGCTGGCGTTGCCGCAATCGGCCGGCATGTTCCTGGCGATCTATTTCGTCAGCGGAGCTCTGGGCTTGCCGCTGTGGGTCAAGCTGGCGCGCCGCATCGGCAAGCTGGAAGCCTGGCTGGCCTCGATGCTGGTCGCAGTGGGGAGCTTTGCCGGCGCATTCTGGCTGGGTGCGGGCGACTGGGCCGGCTTTGCCCTGGTGTGCGCCGCGTCGGGACTGGCGCTGGGGGCCGACCTTGCGCTGCCGCCCGCGCTGGTGGCGGACTACATCGACCGCGATCCCCAGCCGCAGCCCGGGGCCTACTACGGCCTGCTGAGTTTCTTCACCAAGTTCGTACTCGCCCTGGCTGCCGGCCTGGCGCTGCCGCTGCTTGACCTGGCCGGCTACGTGCCAGGTGGGACCCAGACCTTCTCGCTGTCCGCTACCTACGCCCTCTTGCCCTGCCTGCTCAAACTCGCCGCCATCGGCTGGTTCTGGGGGCAGCGGATTCGTCTTCAAACAGGAGCCTGTCCATGCTGAAACCCGTTGCAATAGTGTGTACCGTTCTGGGCCTGTCCGGCTGCGCCGGCGTGTCGCCCGAGGTCTACCGTAACCAGACGCCCACCCTCGACCTCGCCACGTATTTCGATGGGCCGCTCACGGCCTGGGGCTATTTCGCCGACCGCTCGGGCGAAGTGAAACGCCGTTTCACCGTCACGATGGTGGGCGTCTGGAAAGGCGATGAAGGCACGCTGACCGAAGACTTCAACTGGTCTGACGGCAGCACGAGCCAGCGCATCTGGCGCATCACCAGGCTCGACGATCATCGTTACATCGGCCGCGCCGACGACGTCAAAGGCGAAGCCTCCGGCATGGCCTACGGCAACGCCCTGCAGTGGCGCTATACGCTGTTGCTGCCGGTGGACGGCAAGACCTACGAAGTGCAGTTCGACGATTGGATGGTTCTGATGAACGACAGGATCATGCTGAACAAGTCGGAGATGCGCAAATTCGGCTTCAAGCTCGGCGAAGTCGTGATCGCGTTCCAAAAGGGATCATGAGCCTCAATCCCACGCTTGCCGACTGGAAAGGCCAGCGTGTCTGGCTGATCGGCGCCAGTTCGGGCATCGGCGAAGCGACCGCCCGCTTGCTGATGCGACGCGGCGCGCGCGTGGCGCTGACCAGCCGCAACCTGGACGCACTCGCCAGGCTCGCAGATGGTCAGGCACTGGTCGCGGCCGCCGACGTCACCGATCGTGCCAGCCTCAAGGCCGCGTTCGACAAGATCTGCGCCGAGTTCGGCGGCATCGACGTCGCGATCGTCAACGCCGGCACCCATCGGCCGGTCCGTGCCTGGGAACTCGATGCCGGGCAGGCCGAGAGACTGGTGCAAGTCAATCTCGTGGGATCGATCAACGCCAGCGCCTTGCTGGCACCCTACTTTTCCGGGCGCGGCACAGGACGCATCGCGCTGACGGCAAGCGTGGCCGGCTACGGCGGCCTGCCGACCGGACTCGTCTATGGAGCGACCAAGGCGGCACTGATCAACTTTGCCGAAACCCTGTATCTCGATCTCGCTCCCCGGGGCGTCGCCGTGCACCTGATCAATCCCGGCTTCGTCAAAACGCCGCTCACCGACCTGAACGATTTCAAGATGCCGGCCCTGATCGAGGCCCCTGAGGCCGCCGAGGAAATCGTGGCCGGCATCGAGCGAGGCGCATTTGAAATCCACTTTCCCAGGCGCTTCACGCGTATGCTGAAACTGTTGAAGCTGCTGCCTTATCGTCTTTACTTCCCACTGGTTCACAAGATCACCGGCCTATGAACGCGCTTGATGCCCTGTGCGACTATTTTGAACGCCTGTCGGCCGACAACCTGGACGAACTCGATCATTTCTACGCCGACACGGCCTGGTTCAAGGATCCATTCCACGAAGTCGCGGGCGTGGCCGCCATACGTTCGATACTCCGCCACACGTTCGCCAAGCTGCCGGGCGCGCGCTTCCGCGTGACCGGACGCTTTCCAGGCGAGGCGCATCAAGCCGTCATTCTTTGGGAAATGGATATCGTGATGCCGATCACGCGCACGCCCACGACCATCGTCGGCGCCACGCACCTGGTCTTCGATGATGCCGGCAAAGTGACGCGGCACCGTGACTACTGGGATGCCGCCGAGGAACTCTATGCGCGCCTGCCGGGGCTGAAATGGTTGATGCGCGGGCTGGCGAAACAGGCCGCGGCGCCGTTGTAGCCCACTCACCCGGCACGCATCACGAGAACGGGCCCATGCTGACAGTGGCATAATCCGGACCTCGCAGACTGTTTCCGACGTGAATGAATCCCGACCGCCACCCTACTGCTGTTCCGGACAGCTTCGCACTGCATCCAGGGGAATTGCTGGCGCTCCAGGTCCAGGCAACGCAAGCGCATGAACTCGACGACCGGCAGTTTTGCGACACCCTGAAAGATGGAACGGCCTCCCCAATCCTGACCGTCATTCCTGCGGGCTCATTTGAATATGGGGCCGCACCCGGCGAAGCTGCGCCCGCCCAGGACCATCCACGTCGCGCCGCCCTGATCGGGAACAGCTTCGCCATCGGCACGTATCCGGTCACGACCGAAGAGTTCGAGATCTACGCCCGAGCCACCGGTTGGCGCCCCCGTGCGGAACTGGTGTGGCTGTCGGGCCGCAAGCCGGTCATCAACGTGCGGCAGACCGAGGCGCGTGATTACTGCGACTGGCTCTCAAGCCAGACCGGCCGTCGCTACCGCCTGCCCACCGAGCAGGAATGGGAATATGCCTGCCGGGCAGGCGCCGCGAGCGCTTATCCGCAAGGCGACCGCATTACGGCGAGCGATGCGCTCTACAACGCCCGCCAGGGCTTCGATGCGACTCGCCCGAAACGCCCCGGCCTGCTGTCGCGCTGCTTCATCCGCTGCGGCGCCATGGACGTGGGCGCGCTGCGCCCCAATGTTTGGGGGTTGCACGACATGCAGGGGAATGTCTGGGAGTTCACGTCCAGCCCCTGGACGCGCGATCATGCCAGCCTGCCCGAGCACCCGAAGCCGGGCTATCCCCAGGCGATCGTGACCAAGGGAGGATCCTGGTTCGATGGACCTGAAGACTGCCGGTCGGCGGCTCGGCGCCGTCGACTGGAAAACGAACTCGATATCAATCTGGGATTTCGGGTGGCACGCGAACTCTGAGCGCCGTTCACGCCAGCCAGCCGTTTTCCCGGGTCGACTAAATGGCCATTTCCGCCTTGGCCTGGACCAGGGCCTGAGCCAGGCGGGTGCCGCTCTCCCACGCGCGCTCGACGCCGTCTCCGGCAATGCCATCGCCGATCAGGGCGACCCGGTTTTCGCGATCGCTGAGCCAGAATCCGCCCAACGACGTTTCCGGCCGCGCGTAACGCCACAAATGCGAGGCTTCGACCTCGACCGGCCAGGGCAGGCCCAGCAGGCCCATCAAGGCAGACGCGGCACGCGTGCTGGCCTCCTCGACCGAGGCTTCGAGATAGGTTTCGGCAAACTCATGGCTGCTGTGCACGGCCCACAATCCCGGTCCGCCCGACTCCTGGCGTACGGCCAGGCTGAGCAGATGGTCGTCGAATTTGATCACGTTGGCTGCAGGGCCGCCGTCCCAGCGCATCAGGAACGACCACATGGGCCGATAGCGCGCATTGCCCAGGTTTTCGCGCAGCAAGGGCAGTGCTTCCAGCAGGGGTATCGCTTGCGGAGCGGGCACGCTGCAGATCACGCAGGTGTAGTCCCCCAGTTCCCTGCCGTCTTCCAGGACGATGGATTGCGGCTTCAGCGCCACCACCCTGGAACCGAGATGCAGCGCGGCATCGCCCAGCAGGTTGCGGATCAGTTGAGAAGGCTCGATCGTGGGCCGGTAATGATTTTGCAACTGCGCCTGCGCCCAGGAGACCGTGGCCCGGCCCTGCCAGATATCGCCGCGTATCGGTTCCAGCCAGCCCTGGCGCGCCCATTCGCGCAACTGGCTGCGGAAGGGCTCGCGGCGGGCCGACAGGAACGGTGACCCCATCGTGGCCCAGCCTTGCTCGAAGCGCCTGGTCGCCAAGCGGCCTCCAGCCCCCCTGGCCTTGTCGAATACGTCCACCTGCCAGCCTGCAGCCGCCAGTTGGCCGGCGCAACTGGCGCCCGCCATGCCGGCACCCACGATGGCGGCCCTGGGGACCGTCTTCGATCGGTTCGGGGCGGTGGTTGTTTTACTGTCTTGCGCTTGAAGCGGCGTCATGAGCATGAGTCGGGTCCCTGGTGATGACTGGGTGACGGCTTCTAGACGGGAGTTTTCTCCTGCCATGATGAAACCCGGCGCGGTCTTGATGGCGATTAATGAATTCAATCGCCGGCTATGCCGCGCGCAGTCCAGTTTATCAGCAAATGATTAAAAACTACTACACCGACTCGGCTTGTGGTCTTCGGTTCCACATCAATCGAGGATTTTTGTCATGGCCACATGCGGGATCCCCGCCTCCTCATAGGCCTCGCCTTCGGGTGCGAAACCAGCCGCAGCATAAAAACCGGCCGCATGGACCTGCGCACTCAAGGCAACGGCAACAAGCCCCCGTTGCCTGGCGGCATTCAATACCGCCGCCAGCAGGGCATGGCCGACGCCTTGGCCGCGCCAGTCCTGCACGACGGCCATTCTGCCGATATGGCCGTCCGTGAGCAGGCGGGCACAGCCGATGGGAGCGCCGTCTATCGTGGAAGCCAGGAAATGCAGTGATGAAGCGTCGTGCTCGTCCCATTCCAGGTCTTCCGGCACGCCCTGCTCCTCGATGAATACCGTGCGCCGGACAGCAGCCAGGCGCGACCTGTCATGAACCCAGTCGGTTTGCTCGACGATGAACGACGCCATGCCTTACCTCCCCTTTCGCACGTATCGATGCGCGTCCCGGTGTCCGCGAGCGGCCTGGACACCTCGCAATACCCACAACCCTGCCAGGAAGTAGACGCCTGTAATCATCAGGGACTGCCGGTGATCGCCTTGCGTCGCGAGACTGGCCACGCCGTAGGTCAGCGGCCCCAGGATCGAAGCCAGCTTGACTGCCAGGCCCCACAAGCCGAAAAACTCGGCCTGCCTGGTCGGCGGCGCCAGCAGGCCGACCATGGCGCGACCTGCCGACTGCGACGCCCCCATGCACAGGCCGGCGAGGTTGGCGGCGACCCAGAACATGCGCTCGTCGGGGGCCGCCCAGGCCAGCAGTACCATGAGAATCCATCCGCCCAGCGTCAGCGCGATCGTCCTGACATGGCCGAGCCGGTCCTGGACATGGCCGAACACGAACGCCCCGATCGCTGCCGTGACGTTCACCACCAGCACCAGCACGATGGTCTGTTTGGTATCGAACAGGAACACCTGGCTGGCATAGATCGCTGCCAGCGTGATGACCGCCTGAATGCCCGCCTGATACAGCACGGTACACAGCAGGAAGCGTTTCAGGTCGGGCAGTTGGCGTAAATGGCCGAGCGTGTGCCGAACCTGCGACCAGGCGCTCGTCGCGGACCGGGCGGGTTGGGGCTGGGCACGCTCGCGCAGCATCAGCAGCGTGGGCAGGCTGGCCAGCGCAAAGAGGCCGGCGGTGATCAGCATGGCAGCCGGCACGAAATCGGCCGCCCCCTGCCCCCGGGATTCGGCCCACCCGATGTAGGCCAGGCTGGCCCCCAGCGATACCAGGCCACCCAGATATCCCAGCGCCCAGCCCCATCCCGAGACGCGGCCAAGCGCCCGCGGTCGCGCCAGTTCGGGCAGGAAGGCCGCGATCAGGTTTTCGCCGGTGCCGAAAAAGTAGTTGGACAGCACGAGCGCAGCGATCGCCAGGGGGATGGCTCCCGGCGCAGCGAAGACAAGGCTCGCGGTCGCGCCCACGCATCCCAGCGTGGTGATCCAGAGCAAGGTTTTCTTGCGCGCATGCGCGTCGGCATAGGCGCCGATCAGCGGCGCGGTCAGCATCACCAGCGCGTAGGAAACCGACAGGGCCAGCGTCCACGCAAACGTCGCCCAGGGCGCATTGCCGGCCACCACGCCGACGAAATAGGCGCTGAAGACCGCCGTGATGACCACGGTCGTGTAGCCCGAATTGGCGAAATCGTACATGGCCCACGCCCACACCTCGCGCCGCGTCACGCCGGGGTGCAGGAGCGCCTTCATGGCGCGGGCTGTTCCTCGGCCTGCTGCTGCAGCGCCCACATGTGGGCATACAC
>JBFHQA010000092.1:0-10325 GCA_041592455.1 Thiobacillus sp.
ATCGATCTGCTGGTTCTGAAGCAGGCTGGCGTGGTCGGTTCGGCTGCCAAGGCTGCCAAGATCTACCTGGCCGGCGAAATCACCAAGGCAGTCAAGCTGAGCGGAATCGCCGTGACCAAGGGCGCACGTGCCGCGATCGAAGCGGCTGGCGGTAGCGTAGCCTAATCATTCAAGCGAGGAACGCGCTTTGGCCACGCCCAAATCCGGTTTGAGCAAATTCGGCGACCTCAAGCGTCGCCTGCTTTTCTTGCTGGGCGCGCTGGTCGTCTATCGGATCGGAACCTTCATTCCGGTACCCGGTATCGATCCGCTGGTCCTGGATGAGCTCTTCAAGTCGCAGTCGTCTGGCATCCTGGGCATGTTCAACATGTTCTCGGGTGGGGCGTTGTCCCGCTTCAGCCTGTTTGCGCTTGGCATCATGCCGTACATCTCGGCATCGATCATCGTCCAGTTGATGACGACGGTGTCGCCGAAGCTCGAGGCGCTGAAGAAGGAAGGCGAAGCAGGCCGACGAAAGATCACGCAGTACACGCGCTACGGCACGCTCTTCCTTGCTGTTTTCCAAGCACTGGGTATTTCGATTGCCCTGGAGTCGCAAGCAGGCCTGGTCCTGGATCCGGGTCTGTCTTTCCGCATCATTTCGGTGTCCACGCTGACGGCGGGCACGATGTTCCTGATGTGGCTGGGTGAGCAGATTACCGAACGCGGGCTGGGCAACGGTATTTCGATCATCATCTTTGCCGGTATTGTCGCAGGCTTGCCTCAGGCAATCGGTGGCACGCTCGAATTGACCCGCACGGGAGCGTTCTCGATCCCGCTGGTGCTGATGCTGTTCGTCGGTGTTTTGCTCGTCACGGCCCTGGTGGTGTTTGTCGAGCGTGGGCAACGCAAAATCCTGGTGAACTATGCGAAGCGCCAGGTCGGAAAAATGGTGGTGGGTGGTCAGAGTTCCCATCTTCCGCTGAAGTTGAACATGGCAGGCGTGATTCCTCCGATCTTTGCGTCAAGCATCATCCTGTTCCCTGCTACTCTGGCGGGATGGTTCGGCAGCAACGAGAACATGAGCTGGCTCAAGGACATCGGTGCTACGCTTGCGCCTGGACAACCTGTCTATGTGCTGCTGTATGCGCTGGCGATCATTTTCTTCTGCTTCTTCTACACCGCCTTGGTGTTCAATCCCAAGGAAACGGCCGAGAACCTGAAGAAGAGTGGCGCTTTTGTTCCGGGTATCCGACCGGGTGACCAGACGGCTCGCTACATCGACAAGATTCTGACGCGGCTGACCCTGGTGGGCGCGATCTATATCACCCTGGTGTGCTTGCTGCCCGAGTTTCTGATCCTGAAGTGGAACGTGCCTTTCTATTTCGGCGGCACCTCGCTCCTGATCATTGTTGTCGTGACCATGGATTTCATGGCGCAGGTCCAGGCGTATGTCATGTCCCACCAGTACGAGGGCATGCTGAAAAAGGCTAATTTTAAGAACGGTTTGGTAGGGCGCTGATGTCGAAGGAAGATGTCATCCAGATGCAGGGCGAAGTGTTGGAGAACCTGCCGAACGCAACATTTCGAGTGAAATTGGAAAACGGCCACGTTTTATTGGGCCACATCTCCGGAAAGATGCGCATGCACTACATTCGCATCCTGCCGGGGGACAAGGTGACAGTCGAGCTGACACCGTATGATTTAACCAAAGGCCGGATTGTTTTCCGGGCCAAGTGATTGATGTCGGGTCTTTTGGGTCCGGCAGCTAAATGGAGAAAACCATGAGAGTTCAGGCATCTGTCAAGAAAATGTGCCGCAAGTGCAAGGTCGTTCGCCGCAAGGGTGTTGTGCGCGTGATTTGCGACGATCCTCGTCATAAGCAGCGCCAGGGTTGATCTGGCCAGGTTGTTTGAACCTGGTTTGAAAAGTTCTAAATCGTGCCAACCTGAATAAGGTTGGTGTGTTATAATATTTTGTTTTGCGTTCGGAGCTTTGCGAATGGCTCGTATTGCTGGGGTTAATATCCCGAATCACCAACACGCGGTTATTGCGTTAACCGCCATTTACGGCATCGGCAGGACGACGTCCGGCAAGATCTGCGAGGCGGCGGGCATCGCCCAGACCTCCAAGATCAAGGACTTGTCCGAAGCTGAAATGGAGAAGCTGCGCGAAGGCGTGTCCCGCTTCACCGTAGAGGGCGACCTGCGCCGCGAGATCACCATGAACATCAAGCGTTTGATGGATCTGGGCTGCTATCGCGGCTTCCGTCATCGCAAGGGCCTGCCGGCTCGGGGCCAACGTACACGTACCAATGCCCGTACCCGCAAGGGTCCGCGCAAGGCCATCAGGAAATAAAGGTTAACCATGGCAACGAAAACAGCAACGCGCGTGCGCAAGAAGGTCAAGAAGAATGTGGCGGAAGGCATCGCCCATATTCACGCCTCGTTCAACAACACGATCGTCACCATTACCGATCGCCAGGGCAACGCCCTGTCGTGGGCAACGGCGGGTGGTGCGGGCTTCAAGGGTTCCCGCAAATCCACCCCGTTCGCAGCCCAGGTCGCGGCTGAAAATGCCGGCAAGATGGCTCAGGAATATGGCGTGAAGAACCTGGAAGTGCGTATCAAGGGCCCGGGTCCTGGTCGCGATTCCACCGTGCGTGCATTGAACGCCCTGGGTTTCAAGATCGTGGCGATTTCGGATGTCACCCCGATCCCGCACAACGGTTGCCGCCCCTCCAAAAAGCGTCGTATCTAATTCTAGGGTAAATCATGGCTCGTAATCTTGATCCCAAATGTCGTCAGTGCCGTCGTGAAGGCGAAAAGCTCTTCCTGAAAGGCGAGAAGTGCTTTACTGACAAGTGTGCAATCGAACGTCGCGCATACGCGCCGGGTCAGCATGGCCAGAAGAGCGGTGCCCGCCTGTCCGGCTACGGCGTCCAGCTGCGTGAAAAGCAGAAGATCCGCCGCATTTACGGCGTGCTCGAAGGCCAGTTCCGCCTGACCTACAAGCGTGCTGAAAGCCGCAAGGGCGTGACCGGCGAAAACCTGCTGTCGATGCTCGAATCGCGTCTGGATTCGGTGTGCTACCGCATGGGTTTCGGCGCTTCGCGTACCGAAGCGCGCCAGGTGGTTCGCCACAATGGCATCAGCGTGAACGGTCGTCGCGTCAACATTCCGTCGTACCAGGTGCGTGCCGGTGACGTGGTGGAAGTGTCCGACAAGGCCAAGGCGCACCTGCGCGTCAAGGCGGCTGCCGAAGCAACCGCTGCACGCGGCTACCCCGAGTGGGTCGAGGTCGATGCCAAGGCGCTCAAGGGCACCTTCAAGGCTGCGCCGCAACGTTCTGAACTGCCCTCGACGATTAACGAGTCGCTGGTCGTCGAACTGTACTCCAAATAAGCTAGCCGGATCCTGATGGATCCGGTCTTCAGGGCTGCTTCTCAAGGAATCGCACTCTATGCAAAGCGCAACGGAATTTCTCAAGCCGCGTATTGTTGAGGTTGATCGCGCATCCCCTCTTCATGCCAAGGTCATCATGGAGCCCTTCGAGCGTGGCTACGGCCATACCCTGGGCAATGCGCTCCGTCGCATCCTGTTGTCGTCCATGGTCGGTTATGCGCCGACCGAAGTCGCGATCAGCGGCGTCGTGCACGAGTATTCGACCATTGAAGGCGTTCAGGAAGACGTGGTCGACATTCTGTTGAACCTGAAAGGCATCGCCTTCAAGATGCACGGCAAGTCTGAAGCCGTGCTCAAGGTTTCCAAGTCCGGCGAAGGCGTCGTGACTGCGGGTGACATCGAGGTCGGACACGACATCGAAGTGCTGAACCCCGACCATGTCATTGCTCACCTGACCAAGGGCGGCAAGCTGGACATGGAGATCAAGATCGAAAGCGGACGTGGCTACCAGCCTGCGACCGCACGCAAGGTGGCCGAGGAGTCCCGCACGGTGGGTTCCATCATGGTGGACGCGTCGTTCAGCCCGGTTCGCCGCGTGGCCTACTCGGTCGAGAGCGCTCGCGTCGAGCAGCGTACCGACCTGGACCGCCTGGTGATCGATATCGAGACCAACGGCGTCGTCGAGCCTGAAGAAGCCGTGCGCACGGCTGCCCGCATCCTCGTCAACCAGTTGTCGGTGTTCGCCGATCTCGAGGGTACGCCGGCCGAGTCGGAGTCGCCGCGCTCGCCGCAAGTCGATCCGATGCTGCTGCGCCCGGTCGACGATCTCGAACTGACGGTTCGTTCCGCGAACTGCCTGAAGGCCGAGAATATCTACTTCATCGGCGACCTGATCCAGCGTTCCGAATCCGAACTGCTGCGCACCCCGAACCTGGGTCGCAAGTCGCTGAACGAGATCAAGGATGTCCTGGCATCCAAGAGCCTGTCCCTGGGCATGAAGCTCGAAAACTGGCCGCCTGCCGGCCTCGAGCGTCCCTGATTTTTTAACACAGAAAATAAAGTGCGGACCGCCCTGGCCGGCGGTCTAGCCCAAGAATAGCAATCGAAAGGAAATAGCCATGCGTCACCGTCAGTCCAACCGCAAGCTCAACCGTACCACCAGCCACCGTCTGGCCATGTTCCGCAACATGACCGTCTCGCTGCTGAAGCACGAAGTCATCAAAACCACCCTGCCCAAGGCGAAGGATCTGCGTCGCTTCGTCGAGCCCCTGATCACCTTGGGCAAGGAACCCACGCTGGCGAATCATCGCCTGGCCTTTGACCGCCTGCGCGACCGTGAAATGGTTGTCAAGCTGTTCGGCGAACTGGGGCCCCGCTACAAGACCCGCCCGGGCGGTTATCTGCGCATCCTGAAGTACGGCTTCCGCAACGGCGACAACGCCCCGATGGCGCTGGTCGAACTGGTGGACCGTCCTGACACGACTGCCGAAGCGGTCGAAGCTGAATAAGCGGCTCACCAATACGAAACAGCCGGGCTTGCCCGGCTTTTTTTATGCGTGTTCGGCAGATGCTCGGAACTTGAATGCGGAGCGGTATCTGGGGCATAGTTGACGAAATCTTATGCAAAGGAGCGCGCTTGATCCTTCTGTTGACTGATTTTGGCACTCGGGATCCGTATGTTGGACAGATCAAGGCCCGCTTGGCCGAACAGGCGCCTGACCAGCAGGTTATCGACGTGTTGCACGAGGTGCCTGACTTCAATCCTCATGCGGGTTCGCATCTGTTGGCCGCATTCGCGGGCGTGTTTCCAGCGGGATCGGTGTTTCTGGCTGTGGTCGACCCCGGCGTGGGAACGTCCCGCGATGGTGTCGTGGTGCTGGCTGGACGGCGCTGGTTCGTCGGGCCGGACAACGGTTTGATGTCGGTGGTTGCGGCGCGTGCGTCCGATACGCAAATATGGCGGATTCAATGGAAACCGCAGGACGCGAGCGCAACGTTTCATGGTCGCGATGTGTTTGCGGTCATTGCCGCCGAGATTTCACGGGGTGAATTTCCTGAATCCAAACTGGAAAAAGTGGATAAGCTCCAGATTGAATTCGATGCTGGCGATCTGTCGCGCGTGATCTACATCGATCACTACGGCAATGCCTGGACCGGCGTGAGGCAGGTGCCGACAAATGCTCGGGTGGCGGTGTCAGGCGAACTGCTCAAGCATGCCGAGAGTTTTGGATTCGTCGAAAAGGGCGAGGGGTTCTGGTTCAACAACAGCGTGGGCTTGCTGGAAGTTGCGGTGAATCGAGGACGCGCGGCTGACCGTTTCGGGCTCAAAGTCGGGGATGTCGTCCAGGTGCAGCGTTTGAACTAGGCATTTGTTGTCGTTCAATCGATGCCCAGCAGCACAGCGCGATAGTCGTTGACGTTGGTTCGCGTCGGCCCCGTGTGCACGAGATCGCCCAGTTGGGCAAAAAAGCCGTAGCTGTCGTGGTCTGACAAATATCGGGACGCATCGAGTCCTTGCTGGCGCGCGCGTTCCAGTGTGGTGGGTGTCATGACGGCGCCGGCATTGTCCTCGCTGCCATCGATGCCGTCGGTGTCGCACGCGATCGCCCAGGCGGGATGGTCGTGCATGGCCACTGCCAGAGCCAGCAGGAACTCGGTGTTGCGTCCCCCTCGACCATGCGAGCTTGTGAGCGTGACGGTGGTTTCTCCGCCGGATATCAGGGCGATGGGACGTCCGTTGCGGACAGCACGCGCGATCGATGCCTGCTGACTCGCGCATGCCTGCGCGTCACCGCTGATGCGCTCGGACAGGATATACGGATGGATGCCGTGCTGGGAGAAATATCGGGCGGCCGCATCGAGGCTGCCATGGGCGGTCGCGATGACCCGGTTGGTCTTGTTTGTAAAGCAGCTGTTGCCAGGCTTGGGCGTATCCAGTTCGGAGTGACCCGAGCAGGTGTCTAGATGGCGGCCTACGCTTGGCGGGACGGTAATCCCGAAGCGGTTCAGGCACGCGCGGGCATCCTCGCAAGTGGTGGCATCCGGCGCGCAGGGCCCCGAAGCGATGTGGGTCGGATCATCTCCGACGACGTCGGAAATGATGAGCGCCAGCGCTGGGGTGTGTGGTGCGGACAGTGCCAATCGTCCTCCGGAGAGCTTGGTGAGATGTTTGCGGACGGTGTTGATGTCCTGGATGGAGGCACCAGCATGCAGCAGGGCCTTGGTGACCTGGCGCAATTCCTTCAGCGTGACGCCCTCGACAGGGGCCGCAAGCAGGCTGGACCCGCCGCCGGAAATCAGCGCCAGCAGGAGGTCTTCTTCACCGAGTTCGGTCGCCAGGGCGAGCATGCGCAGCGCCGCCGCTTCTCCTCGCCCGTCGGGCAGGGGATGGCTGGCTTCGACGACATCGATGCGCCGTGTCGGCTGGCTGTGCTGGTAGCGCGTCACGACGAGTCCGGAAAGCGGCGCATCGACCGGCCAATAGGCTTCGACGGCGGCGGCCATGCTGGCGGCTGCCTTGCCGCCGCCGACCACGAGCGTGCGCCCTTTGGGCGGGGCCGGGAGGTGGGGCGGGACGATATGCGTCGGGTTGGCCGCGGCGACGGCGGCCTGAAAGGATTCGGTCAGCAGGGTGCGCGGATCTGGCATGCCGGGAGCGATGCTCAGGCGGCGGACCTGTGGAATAACCGGCGTGCGATCGCGCTGCGCAGCCGGGGGCCGCCCTGCATGGCGAACCGGAACAGGATGGGCATGGTGAAGAGGGTGAGCGTGCTGGCGACCAACAGTCCCCATACCAGGCTGGCGGCCATCGGCCCCCAGATCAGGGATTTACCCCCCAGCCCGACCGCCAGCGAGAACAGGCCGCCGATGGTCGTCGCGGTGGTGATGATGATCGGAACCACGCGACGGCGGGCCGCGTACAGGGTGGCGTGGATCAGGCTCATGCCGGAATGGAGGCGGGCGTTGGCCGCATCGATCAGCACGATGGACGCGTTGACGGCGATGCCGGTGAGCGCGATGACGCCGTATAGCGTGTACAGGCTCAAGGGGTTCTGCGTGATGAACAATCCGAATACCACGCCGGTAAACGCCATCGGGACGGTCAGCAAGATCAGCAGCGGCTGCCAGTAGGAACGGAACTGCGAGGCAAGGATGAGATAGATCAGGCCGATGCCGAGCAGGAACAGCATTTTCATGGCGTCGAGGCTTTCATTGATGTCGTCGAGTTCGCCTGTGAAATCGATGCGCGTGTTCGGATAGCGCGATTTGATGTCCTTCCATAGCTCGGCGATCCGGGCATTGGCCTCCACGGTATCGAGCCGGTCCTTGTCGAGGTCGGATTCGATGGTGATGGCACGCTTGAGGTTGTAATGCTTGATGCCCCCAGAGCCGATGCGCGTGTCGGCATGGACCAGCGCGCCGAGCGTCGTGGTGCCGCCGCCCGGTAGCGCGACGGGGTCGGACAGCAGTTGCTGGACGTCGACCAGGCGATCGCTGTTGGCGGTGGCACCCCGGACGCGAATGTCGATCTTGTCGCCGCCGGAGCGCATTTCGGTGACGATTTCGCCCTCGGTATGCAATCTGACCAGGCGGGCAGCCGTGGCAGGATCGATGCCCGCGTGCTTGAGGGCGATGGGGTTGAGCTGCAGCACCAGTTGCGGCCGACCGGGAAGGTCGTCGTCGGTGACGTCGCGGGTCCCCTCGATCGTGCGAACGGACTGTTTCAGCGCCTGGGCCGCCTGGCGCAGCTCGGCTACGTTGTCGCTCAGCAGTCTCAGCTTGATCGGCTTGGAAGCAGGGGGGCCGCCGGACAACTGGGTAAAGGAGATCTTCCCGACAGTGGGCAGCGACTCGATGTCGCGCCGCATGGCCTCGACCACTTCGCCGACCTCGCGCATGTCCGGCGCGCGCGGGTTCAGCGAGATGCTGACCTGGCCGTAGGATTCGCCGTAGAGCGGTTCGGTGTCGGTCCATTTCACGCCGGCGTAGGAGGTGACGCCGCGTGCTTCGCCTTCCTCGAGGTGACGGCGCACGACGGCTTCCAGCTTTTCGGTCTCTCGCAGCGTGACGTCGATCGCAGTTCCGCTCGGCATGTCCAGGCTGACGTAGAACAGTCGGATCGGGTCGAATGCGAAGAATTGCGTGCGCACGGCGCCGCTGGCAACCAGTCCCACCGCGCCGATGAATAGCAGCAAAACGACCAGGCCGCTGAACCACGGATGGCGCATCAGTCGGATCAGCATGCGCGTGTACTTGACGCGCAAGAGGTGGGTGTAGCGCTCGCGCAGGGGCTGCAGCCGGGTGGGGCGATTGAAGTTGAGACGGAGCCCGACGACGTGCGCGGGCATCATCCAGTAGGCTTCGAGCAGGCTGATGAGCAGGGCCAGGGTCACGACCAGCGGCACCAGCAGCATGAATTTTCCGACGATGCCGGGCATCAGCATCAGGGGCAGGAAGGCCGCAATGGTCGTGGACACGGCGGCCAGCACCGGCAGGCCCACCTCGCGTACCGCGTCGAGCGTGGCTTGCAGCGTTTCGGCGCCGCGGGAAATGCGGTAGTAGATGGCCTCGGTGATGACCACGGCATCGTCGACCAGCATGCCGAGCGCGATCACGATGCCGAGCAGGACCGGGATGCTGAGCGTGAAATCGAAGGCGTAGAGGATGGCGAACACGCCGGTGAGCGAGAAGGGGATGCCAAGCCCGACCAGGAGCGCGAGACGGGTGCCCAGGAACAGCCAGCACAGGGCCAGCACGATCAGCAGGCCGATCAGCGCATTGGCTTCCATGATGCCGATGGCTTTCTGGGTGGGTACGGTCTGGTCGTCGAACAGCATCAGCGAATAGCCGCCCGCTTTCAGCGACGACGAGCGCTCGGTGATATAGCGATTGATGTCGGCCACGAGGTTCAGCGTGTTGACCTTGCTCTTCTTGGTCACCGCCAGGATCACCGCGGGACGACCATTCGAGGAGGCGAGGCTGCCGGGCCGCGCGCGCGCGGTTTCCACACTGGCCATGGCGGTCAATGGAACGGGGGCGTTGAGTTTGGGCGACAGCACCGAGAGCCGTCCTAGATAGTCTGCATCGGCCTGCTGGCCGATCACGCGCACCAGCCAGTCGTCGTCGCCTACGCGCGCGCGCCCGGCAAAGGTGTCGCGAAACCAGCCTCGGACAGCATCGGCGAGCGCGCTTGCATCGAGCCCGCGAGCCGCGACTTCGGCCGGCGAAAACTCGACGCGCAATTCGGGATCGCCCTGTCCGGTCGCCAGCACCCGGTCCACTCCGGGAATCCGTTCCAGCTCATCCTTGACCTGCCGCGCCGTGCGACGCATGCGCTCGTCGCTGGCGGCAGCCGTCAACAGCACCATGGCGGTCGGAAAGCCGTTCGAGGTGGTGAGTTCCTGGACGTCGGGTTCCTGCGCCTCGTCGGGCAGGTCGCTGTTGTACTTGTTCTGGACCAGGCGCCTCAGGTCGGTGACATGTTTGTCGAATTGGCGCTCGGGCACGTCGCGGAAACGAACAAGGATGATCGACGTGTTGTCCCGGCTGGTGCTGGACACGAAGCGGATGTCCGGAAGCGTGCGGATGGCCTCTTCCAGAGGGTCGGTCACCTTTTTCTCGACATCCTCGGCCGAGGCGCCGGGCAGGACCGTATTGACGACCAGCCAGTTGAAATTGATTTCCGGATCCTGCTCGCGAGGCATGTTGAGATAGCCCAGGATGCCCAGCAGCAGGATGACCACGAACGAGACGTTCGCGAGCGGATGATTCGTGATGAAGCGCGCGTAGAGGCTCATGCTGGACGACGGGGTAAAGGATCAGCGCGGCCGGATGCTCGTGCCATGCTGCAGCGTCAGGCGTCCGTCCCGGATCAGGCGGGTGTGTTCGGCGAGTCCGGTGGCCAGCGCGGGCCGGCCCTCCTGCGCATCCGGCAGCGCGACG
>JBFHQA010000093.1:0-10225 GCA_041592455.1 Thiobacillus sp.
CCGCACGAGGGCTTGTGGCCAACAAGGTTGTTGAAGGCAGCCGGCACGCGGCCGGAACCGGCCGTGTCGGTGCCGAGCGAGAAGCTTGCCAGCCCCAGCGCGACGGCGACCGCCGAGCCGGAACTGGAGCCGCCGGAAATGAACTCGGGATCGAAGGCATTGCGGCAGGCGCCGTAAGGCGAGCGCGTGCCGTTGAGGCCGGTGGCGAACTGGTCGAGGTTGGTCTTGCCCAGCGGAATCGCGCCGGCATCGATCAGGCGCTGCACGACGGTGGCGTTTCGTTTCGGCGCGTAGGCGAACTCGGGGCAACCCGCCGTGGTCGGCACGCCTGCAAGGTCGATGTTGTCCTTGATGGCGAATGGAATGCCGTAGAGCGGCAGGCTTGCCGGGTCTTTGCCTTCCAGGTTTCTGGCGTAAGTGCGCAAGGCATCAGCGTCAAGGCGGCTGATCCAGATGGCATGGCCGTCCTCGCCGGCCATGCGGGAAAGCAGCTCTTCCACCAGCGCCAGCGGCGTGAGTTCGCCGCGCTGATACAGGCGGCGCAGATTGGCGATGTCGAGCGAGTGTGTCATGCCTGGCCTCCGTCGCTGACGATAACCAGCAGATTCTGCCCTGCGCTCACCTGGCCGCCTTCCTGGCAAAACACCTTGTACACGCGGCCATTGCACGGTGCCATCACGGCAAACTCCATCTTCATCGACTCGACGATGACAAGCGTATCGCCCTGCCTCACTTCGCTGCCCTCCTCCACTTCAACCTTCCATACATTGCCGGCGACGTGGCTGGCGATGGCACGGCCATGATCAGGAAGGTCGAGTTCGCTGTCGGAAGCGGCTTCGGCCACGGTCAGATCGATGGCGTATTCGGCCTGTCCGCTGGCACGCCAGCGCTCGCGCTCGGCGTCGAACGAGGCCTGCTGCAATGACTTGAAGGCGGTGATGGATGACTCGTTGTCGGCGAGAAACTGGTTGTACTCGCGCAGGCTGAAGGTGGTTTCCTCGATCTTCAGCGGGTAACGACCGAGCGGAAAATCCTCACGGATTTCCAGGAGTTCGGCTTCGCTCACCGGGAAGAAGCGCACCTGGTCGAAAAATCGCAACAACCACGGCTTGCCGTCGACGAAGGCTTTCGTCTGCCGCCAGCGATTCCACATCTGCAGCGTGCGGCCGACGAACTGGTAACCGCCGGGGCCTTCCATGCCGTAGACGCACATATAGGCACCGCCGATGCCGACGGCATTTTCAGGCGTCCAGGTGCGGGCCGGGTTGTACTTGGTGGTGACGAGCCGGTGGCGCGGGTCGACCGGCGTGGCGACCGGCGCGCCGAGGTAGACGTCGCCCAGCCCCATGACGAGGTAGCTCGCCTCGAAGACGATGCGCTTCACGTCCTCGATGCTGTCGAGCCCGTTGATGCGGCGAATGAACTCGATGTTGGACGGACACCAGGGCGCATCCTTGCGTACCGACTGCATGTACTTCTCGATCGCAAGCCGGGTGGCGGCATCGTCCCACGACAGCGGCAGGTGAACGATGCGGGTCGGCACCTGCATGTCCTCGATCGCGGGCAGTTGTTTTTCCGCGCTTTGCAGCAACTCCATCAGTTTCGCCAGCGGCAACACGCGCGAGTCGTAGTGCACCTGCAGCGAGCGGATGCCGGGCGTGAGGTCGAGAATGCCGGGCACGGTGTTGCCCTGCAGCCAGGTCATCAGCGCATGCACGCGGAAGCGCAGGTTGAGGTCGAGCACCAGCGGACCGTATTCGACCAGCAGGTACTTGTCGCCGGCGCGGCGGTAGACGACGGCGACGGGATTGTCGGACTCGGGAATGCGGTGCAGCACCGGTTCGGCAAGCGGCCCCGCATCAACGGTCGAAGCGCCTGGTGCGGCAAGCCCGGAAACCGCCGCATCCTGCACCGCTTCCAGACGCTCGGCCTCGGTCTGGCCTAGGCGCCTGAAGCGCACGGTGTCGCCGGGCTTGAGCTGGCCCATCTTCCACAACTCGGCCTGCACGATGGTCGCCGGGCAGACGAAGCCGCCGAGGCTGGGACCATCCGGCCCCAGGATCACCGGCATGTCGCCGGTGAAGTCGACCGCGCCGATCGCGTAGGCATTGTCGTGGATGTTCGACGGATGCAGGCCGGCCTCGCCACCGTCCTTGCGCGCCCACTCGGGACGCGGGCCGATCAGGCGCACGCCGGTCCGGCTGGAGTTGTAGTGCACTTCCCAGTCGGTGGAAAAGAACATGTCGATGTCGGACTCGGTGAAAAAGTCCGGCGCGCCATGCGGTCCATACAGCACGCCGATGTCCCAGGCATGGCTGTAGTCAGGCATGAGCGCAGCAGGCAGCGCCTTGCCGACGTTTGAATCCGCCGTTTCCGAAACGTGCAGCACGTCGCCGACCCTGAGCGTGCGTCCGGCATGGCCGCCGAACTGGCCCAAAGTGAAAGTCGATTGACTCCCCAGGTAATCCGGCACGTCGAAGCCGCCGCGCACCGCCAGATAGGCGCGACAACCGGTGTCCCTGATTGCGCCGAGCCTCAGGATCGAACCGGCCTTGACCGCGTGCGCCGCCCAGTTGGCGAGCGCCTTGCCGTCGAGTTCGGCGCTCATGTCGGCGCCGGCGAGCGCGATCACCGCATCGCAGTTGAAGCGCAGCGTGGGACCGGCGACGGTCAGTTCCAGCCCGGCCGTCCCCTCCTCGTTGCCAGCCAGTTTGTTGGCCAGTCGAAACGCAAGGTGATCCATCGGGCCCGAAGGCGGCACGCCCACGTCCCAGTAGCCGGTACGGCCGGGCCAGTCCTGCACGCTCGACTGCACGCCGGGCTCGATGACGTCAATCGTCGCCGGGCGATAGCGGAAGGCATTGAGATAGCGAGTCGTTTGCCGGCCCTCGGCGAACACGCTGTCGGCGACGACCTGCCCGAGATAGCCGAGGTTAGTTTCGATGCCGGCAATGCGCGTCTGCGCCAGCGCCTGCTGCATTTTTTGCAACGCCTCGGTGCGGTCGCGGCCCTTGACGATGAGCTTCGCCACCATCGGGTCGTAGTACGGCGGTACCTCGGAACCGCGCTCGACCCAGGTTTCGATACGCGCATCATCCGGAAACACCGCTTCGGTCAGCACGCCGGCAGCAGGCTGGAAATCCTTGCCGGGGTTTTCGGCATAGAGCCGCACCTGCATCGACGCGCCTCGGGGTTCGGCCTTGAAAGCGGACAGATCGAGTTCGCCAGCCGCCTCCTTGACCATCCATTCGACCAGGTCGACGCCGGTGACTTCCTCGGTCACCCCGTGCTCGACCTGCAGCCGCGTGTTCACCTCGAGAAAATAGAATTCTCCGCTTGCCGTGTCGTAGACGAATTCCACCGTACCGGCCGAGCGGTAGCCGACCGCCTCGCCCAGTCGTACCGCGATGGCGAGCAGGTTCGCGCGCTGGACATCGGTGAGGCCGGGCGCCGGCGTTTCCTCGATGACCTTCTGGTTGCGTCTTTGCACGGAGCAGTCGCGCTCGCCGAGCGCCACCACATGCCCCTTGCCGTCGCCGAAGAGCTGCACCTCGATGTGGCGCGCGTGCTCGACGTATTTCTCCAGGAAAATGCCGGCTTCCTTGAAGTTGGCGCGGGCGAGGCGATCCACGGACTCGTAGGCTTCCTTCAGTTCGTCGGCACTCCAGATCAGGCGCATGCCGATGCCGCCGCCCCCGGCCGTACTCTTCAGCATCACCGGGTAGCCGATGCGCGCGGCTTCGGCCTGGGCGTGCCCGGCATCACTCAAGAGCCCGGAACCAGGCAAGAGCGGAACATTATTCTGCTCGGCCAATTCGCGCGCGGTGTGCTTGAGTCCGAAGGCGCGCATCTGCTCCGGGCTCGGCCCGATGAAGGCGATGCCGGCGGCGGCGCAGTCCTCGGCGAAGCCGGGGTTTTCGGACAAGAAGCCGTAGCCGGGATGGATGGCCTGCGCCCCCGTCTGCCTCGCAGCGTCGAGTATCTTCTCGGCGCGCAGGTAGCTTTGCGCCGCCGGCGCCGGGCCGATCTCAACGGCCTCGTCGGCCAGTCGCACATGCAGAGAATGGCGGTCGGCTTCGGAATAGACCGCAACCGACTTCACCCCCATCCTGCGCAAGGTGCGGATGATGCGGCACGCGATGGCGCCGCGGTTGGCAATGAGAACCTTGTCAAACATCTTTCTTCCTTGCGGGCCGTCCCGCATGCAGTCTCTGCGACGAGTCGTCTCGCCGTCGATTTGTTTTATTGATGCGGCGCATTCCAGAGCAGGAAGCGCGCCGGAGTCGGGTTGTAGGCGTTGCACGGATTGTTCAGTTGCGGGCAGTTGGAGACCAGCATCCACAGGTTCATTTCGGCACGCAGCTCGACGTATTTACCGGGCGCCGACACGCCGTCGGCGAAGGTCAGGTCGCCCGACTCGGTCACCGGCACGTTCATGAAGAAGTTGATGTTGGGCACCAGGTCGCGCTTGCCGAGGCCGATGTCGGCGTGCTGCAGCGCGGTCAGGTAGTTGTCGCGGCAGCTGTGCATGAACTTCTTCTGCAGGGCGTAGCGCACCGTATTGCTCTCGGCCGCGCAGGCACCGCCCAGCGTGTCGTGGCGACCGCAGGTGTCGGCGACGATGGTCAGCATGGGATTGCCGTCGTCGCTGTACAGCACCGAGCCCGTGGTGAGGTAGATACCGCCCTGGCGCAGGATGGTTTCGGTGGCGCTGTAATGCTCGGCGCCGTCGTCGCGATTGTAGAAGATGACGTCGACGGCCTGGTTGCCCTCAAGGTCGACGATGCGCAGGGTCTGGCCCTTGTCGATCGCGAGCAGGTACGGTTCGCCGGCGGGCACGGTCTGGTCGAGCACGGCGTTGGCGGGGTCGAGTGCGCTTTCGTGGATGCGAATGGCGGTAGCGGTCATGTCTCTGTCCTCAAACCAGATACAGCATGTCGGTGTTGTGCAGCGCGCGTGCGTTCTCGGGGCGGAACGCCCGGCAAAAGTCGTCTTTTGGCGCAGGGCCGGAACGCCACACGGCAAGGCCGATCTTGCCCGGAGCATAGCTCGGGTTCGGGTCGAGCGGATGCGGCGCGGTCGAGAATGCGACGATCACGTCCATGTCGAGGCGCAGGTCGACGTAGTCGCCGGCCTTGGAGTGGGACGTCGCATACTGGAAGCGCCCTTCGCCGTCGACGACGACCTTGCTGAAGAAATTCACCGGTGCCACGAGATCACGCTTCGCGAGGCCGTACTTGCCGATCTCGATCAGCAGGCCGTCGCGGCCGGAGCGATACATCGCGTTGCGGTTCTGCTGGTAGGGATGCTCCCCGTATTTTTGATGCATCAGCCGGTTGTCGAGCAGCAGGCCGAGCGGGTCGTGCCAGCCGACGGTGTCGGCGGTGATGGATGCCATGGCGCGCCCCATGTCGCTCATCAGCACATGACCGCGCGTGTAGTGTGCGGTGTGCTGGGCCTTGAGCGAGTCGGGCATGTTGTAGCGCTCGAGCTTTTCCTGCGCGGAATACAGCACCAGCGCAAGATTGGCGCCTGCATCGAGCGCGGTCATGCGCAGCGTGGTGCCGCGCGGCAGGCGGTAGGACCAGTGGCCGCCGCCGGGCACCCGTTCGGAAAACAGCACCTTGTCCGCCGACAGATCGGGAGCGAAGCGGCGCCAGTGTTCGACGGCATCCACAGGTGCGGATGCAGGCGGGTTGTCGCGAGCGAGTTCGGGGTGTTCCATGTTCATTCCTTTGCTTCTCGTTCAGGTGCGTGCAGCGGCGGGATCACCGCTGCCAGCAACTGCAGATGGCCGGTGACCAC
Source organism: Thiobacillus sp. (assembly GCA_041592455.1). GTDB lineage: Bacteria > Pseudomonadota > Gammaproteobacteria > Burkholderiales > Thiobacillaceae > Thiobacillus. The sequence continues at coordinate 5,806 of JBFHQA010000093.1, forward strand.
GCCGCGCAGGGCGATCATCTCGTCGGCGATGGCCTGGAGGCGGGAGGCCGGGCCTTGCACCAGCAGCACTTCGAGCATCTGGTCCTCCGACAGATGCACGTGGAGCGAACTGATGACTTCGGCGATGTGCTGGTACTGCAGGTCGGCAAGCCGGCCCTGCAGACCGCGCGTTCCCCGGTTGTAGAGCAGGGTGAGCGTGCCGGCCATCACTTCGTCCCCAAGAGCGCGCTTGTGCTCGGCGATCTGGAAGCTGACCATCTCGCCGATCGCCTGCGAACGGCTGCCGTAGCCGCGATGCTCGACCATGCGGTCGAGTTCGGCGAGCAACTCGGGCGGCAGCGAGACGCTGATCCGGCTGACGAGATTAGAAGGCTTGTCCAGGCTCATTTTCATGATGGGGTCAGAACATGTACGAATAGCGTTCGACTTCCCACTTGCTGACCGACAGGTGATACGCCTCCCACTCCTCGGTCTTGTAGCGGATGAACTCGTCGCGCAGTTCACGGCCCAGCGTCGCTTCCACCAACGGGTCGGCGGCAAACGCGGCCACCGCCTCCTGCAGGGTCTGCGGCAGGAACTCGATGCCGCGCGCGGCACGTTCCGCCTCGCCGAGCTCGTACAGGTTGTCCTCGTTCGGCTTGCCCGGATTCAGGCCCTCGCGGATGCCTTCGAGCCCGGCGGCCAGTACCAGCGTCGCCGCAAGATAGGGGTTCACCGCGCCGTCGGCGTTGCGCGACTCGCAGCGACCGCCACCGGCCGGGATGCGGACCGAGTTGGTGCGGTTGTTGGAGCCGTAGGAATTGAACACCGGTGCCCAGGAAAAATAGCTCATGGCGCCGCGTCGCACCAAACGCTTGTAGCTGTTCACGGTCGGCGCGAACACCGCGCACAGCGCGCGGCCGTGCCTGAGGATGCCGGCGACGAAGCTGTAGCCGAGCGGCGTCAGACCGATGCCGTTGGGGTCGTCCTTCGGGTCGCAGGCGAACAGGTTCTTGCCGGTATCCAAATCGTAGAGCGACATGTTGAAGTGCGCGCCGTTGCCGGTCTTGTCGGCGAAGGGCTTGGGCATCATCGTGGCGAGCAGCCCCTCCTCCTTGGCGTAGTGCTTGGCCATGAGGCGGAAGAAGGTCAGCCGGTCGCAGGTCGTCAGCGCGTCGGCATACTGGAAGTCGAACTCGAACTGGCCGTTGGCGTCCTCGTGGTCGAAGGAATAGAGATCCCAGCCCAGGTCATTGATCGAGGTCGCCATCTTGTCCAGCCAGGAGAAGTTGTCGACGAAGCCGCGCACGTCGTAGCAGGGCTTGGTCAGCTTGTCGTCGGCGACCGGCACCGACAGGCTGCCGTCCTCGTCCTGCTTCAGCAGGAAGATTTCGCACTCGATACCGAGGTTCATGCCGTAGCCCAGCCTGGCCGCTTCCTTGAGCTGGTTCTTCAGCGCGACCCGCGTGTTGAGCGGGTAGGGCTTGCCCTGGAAATGGTTGTCGGCGGGGATCCAGGCGATCTTCGGCTCCCACGGCAGCTGGATCGCGCGGTCGAGGTCGGGCACCGAGGTCAGCTCGTCGTCGTTCGGCGCCTGGCCGAGGCCGTCGAGCGCGTAGCCCGTGTAGCGTTCGGAGCCCTTGGCCATGTGGCCGAGATGGGCGATCGGCACGACCTTGGCCTTGGGCACGCCGTGGATGTCGACGTAGGCGCCGATGCAGTACTTGACGCCCTTGTCCATCAGTTCGCGCTGCAGGCGCGCGGTGTCCTCGGCCGGATGCGCAGCGGTGTCGGGCTTGTCGAGGACGGCGGTATCGGCTGTCATGATGCTTCCTTTATCGGGGGGTGGCGGGGACGGTGTCCCCGAAATACGAATGAGGCAGCGGCGGCGTTTCCGCCATGCCGTTCTTGACCAGGACTGCGAGGTCGTCGACCAGCCAGTCGAACCACTGCCGGCCTTTGTCGGCCGTGGCCAGGCTCGGCGTGCCGGTCACGCCATTGAGGCTGGTGCGGTTGACCGGGTGCGCGAAGACGCAGCCGCAGGTGCGATCAGGGTCGTCGGCATCGAGCAGCTTGTCGGGCCGCACGCCCTCGGGCGCGATCGCCAGCATGATCGAGGCCTCGGCGTCGTTGGCATGCCAGTCGGCGGCATCGGCAGAATGGAACTGGCGCACCCGCTCGCTGAGCGTGGCGGTATTGATGACGGCGACCATGAGGTCGTCATGTTCGGCGCGCAGCATCTCCAGCGCACAACGCAAGGGGGCCGCGTTGGTCACGTGGGCGTTGACGATGAAGAGGCGGCGGATGCCGCTGTGGTAGGCCCAGTCGCCGATCTGCTTGACGACTTCGATGAGCGTGATGGGCGGCAACGCGATCGTTCCAGGCCAGCGCCGGCTGTGGCCGAGCGAACAGCCATAGGGCAGCGTCGGCAGCATGGGCACGCCGGTCCGCTCGGCGACCGTCTTGCACAATTCCTCGGCAATCACGGAATCGACACCGCAGCCGAGGTGCGGGCCGTGCTGCTCGGTGGCCCCCACGGGGAGCATCGCGGCGTGGCCGCACTTCGCGAGCACGTCGGGGATTTCGGACCAGGTGAGGTTTTCCCAAAGCATTGCGCCTACTCCACGTTATCGGCGACGTTGGTGAAGCGGATCATCTGCGGCGTGACGGTCTGCTCATCCTCCGGCTCTGGCTCCGGCGCCGGATGAATGAGAGCCTCAAGCCGCGCCTTGGTCGCCTGGAACGCCTGCGTATTGAATTGCGCCGCCGAACGCGGCCGCGGCACCGGCACCTCGATGATTTCCTGAACCTCGCCCGGATGCGCCTTCAGCACGAGGATGCGGTCGGCCAGGTAGATCGCCTCGTCGAGGTCGTGCGTAATGAAGAGCACCGTGATATCGATGTTCTTCCATATCTCGATCAGATGCGACTGCATCTTGGCACGCGTCTGCGCGTCGAGCGCGCCGAAGGGCTCGTCCATCAGCAGGATGCGCGGCTGGTTGACGAGCGCCCGGGCGATAGCCACGCGCTGACGCATGCCGCCGGACAGTTGGTGAGGATACGCGTCGGCGAACTTCTCCAGGCCGACCAGCTCCAGCCACATCCGCGCATCGCGCTCCGCCTCGTCCTTGCTGCGGCCGTTCATCTGCGGCCCGAACATGACGTTCTTCTTCACCGTGAGCCAGGGAAAGAGCGAGTAGCCCTGGAACACCATGCCGCGGTCCTGGCCAGGGCCGGTGATCGGCTTGCCGTCGAGCAGCGCCTCGCCCGAAGTGTGGCTGTCGAGGCCCGCGAGGATGCGCGCCAGCGTGGACTTGCCGCAGCCAGACGGGCCGATCACGCAGATGAACTCTCGCCGGTGCACGCTGAAATTGATGTCGCGCAAGGCATCCACCTCGCCCTGCGCGGAGCGGTAGCGCTTGCCGAGATTGCGCACCTCGAGGATGGTCTCGCGCTGCTTGATGCGCGCAAAGCGCTCGCGCACGGCGTCGGACTGATCCAGGTAGCTGGGGAGGTCGTCGCTATTCATGGCTTATCTCCGGTCCTGGGCACGGTCCCAGGGAAACAGGCGCTTGCCCAGGCGGCCGAGGATCAGGTCGGTGCCGAAACCGATGATGCCAATGATCATGATCGCGGCGTAGACATTGTCGAAATGCTGGTAGCGCGCCTGCTGCGTGATGTACCAGGTGATGCCCGAACTGGTGCCGATCAGTTCGGCGACGATCAGGTAGGTCCAGGCCCAGCCCAGCAGGATGCGCTGGTCGCGATAGAGGTCGGGCAGGATGCCGGGCACCACCACCTTGGTGAGCAGCCGGGTGCCCCGGGTGCCCAGCGTCCTGGCGGCCTCGACGATCGTGGCCTCGAGCTTGCGCGTCGTGTTGGCGATGATGAGCACCTGCTGGAACAGCGTGCCGATCACGATGATCGCGATCTTGGGGCCATCGTAGATGCCGAGGATGGCCACCGCCAGCGCGCCGAAGGCAGGCGCCGGCAGGTAGCGGAAGTATTCGATGAAGGGCTCGGACAGGCGCCCCACGCTGGCGTAGGTGCCGGCAAGAATACCGAGGGGCACGCCGATGATCGACGAGATCAGGAAACCCCAGAAGATGATCTGGATGCTGTGCCACAGGCTCTCGTGCAGCCAGGGCGCGTCCTTCTGCACCGGCTCCTTGGTAAAGCCGGTGTAGAAGGCCTGCGCCACTTCGTGCGGCGCAGGCAGGTAGATCGGGTTGGCGGGCTTGCCGGCGGGCAGGGCCAGGCCCTGCTCCTGCACGTAGGCGGACTCGTCCGCGAACTGCGCCTTGTCGACCAGCATGCCCACCTGGAAGTAGTCCACGCCGCCGGGATCGGTGACCTCGACCTTGGGATGCCAGACGAAGGGCACGTAGCTGACGAGGCACCACACCAGGAGCGGCAGCAGAAACGAGCCAATCCCCAGCAG
>JBFHQA010000094.1:0-10211 GCA_041592455.1 Thiobacillus sp.
CAAGGGCGTCTCGTTCAGGTCCGCCGCCGCATCGCCCAGCACCAGCACGCCGACCTGTCCATCGTGCAGGGCCAGAGGCTGGCAATACAGCCGCGACGCGCCCAGCAGGCGGGCGATCTGCTCGTCTACCAGCGCCGCGTCGGCCTCACCGCGCTCGAACTGCTGCGGCGCGTTGCGCGCCAGCGCGCGCGGCAGCGCCGAATGGCCGTCGTCGGGCGGAATGGCCAGCACATGCAAGCCCCTGGCCGCGGGAAACCGGGCGCTCAGACGCAGGATGCCATCGGCCGCGGGCGCAAACAGGCAGGCGCGATCGACCCCGAACAGGGCCCGCAAGGCTTCCTGCAGCAGCGCAAACACCTGGTCGGCCTGGGTGGCGTGTCGAAAATGGCTGAACAGTGCCGATTGCGCGGCCTGCACCGCATAGAGGCGGGCCAGGCGGTCGAAGCCGGTGGCCTGGGCCTGCGCGGCCGCATCGACCAGGCCGAACCGCTGCGCCAGCTGGCGCATCTGCGCGCGGCTGTCCGCCAGCAGCTGGGCGGCCTCGCCCGCCCCCATCTGCAGGCTCGCCAGCGCGGAGCGCACATCCACGCTGTCCACCGCATCGGCCCGGATCACGAGCTGATAGGCCAGTTGCACGACCCGCACCAGCGGATGCGCGGCGCGTCCGCGCGCGAGCGGCTCGGCGTGGTAGCGCACCGCATCGGCGAGCCAGCCGTCGGCGTCCAGCCCGGACAGCCAGTCCGCAGGGTCCGCCGCAGCGGGAATACCGGTTTCGAGATAGTCGGCCAGGTTATGGCTCAGGCCCGCGGTCCAGGCGGCCTCGGGGTCGGCCACGCCGGCCCGGGCGGCCAGGGACTCGGCCAGATGGGCCACCGCCAGCGATTGCCGCCAGCGCGCGGCATACACGACCTGGACGCCACCTGCCGCCACCGGCGCTGCCAACAGCATGGCGCGCAACAGATCCGGCTGCTGCAGGGCGAAATCGGCGGGGAGCAGGCGCAGGCGCACGGCCAGCACCGGATCGCAACGCACGCACGCGGCAAATTCCGACTGGGCCACCTCGCCGCGCATCGCATGCTCGAGCGCTTCGGCGACCACGCCGGGCGCGCAGAGACTGCTCATTAGCGCCGATTTTTTGAGTAAATTATTCGGAAACTCTCCCATGTCATTGCTATATATAATGATTTTTGCTACACAGTCAATCATGGAGACCGATTATTCGCGCCCGCTCAAACAAGTGTTGTTTTCAAGTTTTTCGCGGCGTAGCCGTTGTTCTCTCATGCTGGTACATTTCCGCCGACTTTGTAAGAAGCACGAAACCATGAAAGCTGTTCTGACCGGATTGATCCTCTTCTGCGTGCACACGGGTGCCTCCGCACTCGACGGGCGCGCCAATCTTCAATTTAGCCAGCAACTCGGCTCGACGATGTCCGCGCAGCCGCTGGCGCTCGACTATGAATCGATGCCGGTGTTGAGCGCGCAGTCCGTGCTGGTGTACGACCAGGCCACCGGCCAGCCGCTGCTGGCGAAGAACGCCAGCATGCAGACGCCGATCGCCTCGATCACCAAGCTGATGACGGCGATGCTGGTGCTGGATGCCGGGCAGCCGCACGACGAAATGATCACCATCACCTCGGACGATCGCGACACGCTGAAAGGCACCGGCTCCCGCCTGGCCATCGGCGCCCGCTACACCCGCGGCCAGCTGCTCAACCTGGCCCTGATCGCCTCCGACAATCGCGCCGCCCACGCCCTCGGTCGCACCTACCCGGGCGGGCTGGACCGCTTTGTGTCGACGATGAACCGCATGGCGCGCGCACTCGGCATGCACAGCACCGTGTACGTTGAGCCGACCGGACTGTCGAGCGAGAACCGCTCGACCGCGCTCGATCTCGCCAAGCTGGTCGACTATGCCTACCAGAACTATCCCGAGATCCGGCATATCAGCAGCACCGGCCACTACACCCTCGGCACCCAGCGCGTGGTACTGAAGAAAAAGCGCAAGACCGAGGTGCTGTACCGCCAGGTCGCGTTCAACAACACCAACCGCTTCACGCGTGCCGACGACTGGCATGTCGGCCTGTCGAAGACCGGCTTCATCAACGAAGCCGGCCATTGCCTGGTGATGCAGGCCCAGGTGGCCCAGCGCGACATCATCATCGTGCTGCTGGATGCCCAGGGCACCAGCCGCCGCGCCGGCGACGCCACCCGCATCAAGGAATGGCTGGAATCCGGCATCACGCATCGCGCCGATACCCGCTACACCCCCGCCTCGCGCACCTGAATTTCCGCACGTCGGTGCGCCGCGGCGAGACGCCCGCAGCGCAACGGGCGGGTGGCGGCGTTATCATGAACGTCCTGCCCGCCCGTTTTCTGGTTCATGTCTGCCGACCTTGCGCTGCAACTCCTGCTGAAAACGCTGCTGCCGCTGTCGCTGCTGATCGCCGCGGGCGGCATCTGGCCGCGCTGGCAAACGGGCATTTCGATCGTCGGCCTGCGCGGTGAAATCAACCGGCTGGTCCTGAACTTCTTCGCGCCGATGCTGTTCTTTGCCGCCGGCGCGTCGGCCACCGTCGACCTCAGCCTGCTGCAGGTTCCGCTGGTGCTAGGCGCGGCCACCCTGTTCGGCCTCGCGCTCGCCGCGCTGGCGCTCTTCGCCACGCCGCTCGGACAGGGCCTGACCCGCCCCCAGCGCGGCTCGATCATGCTGGCCTCCGGCTTCGGCAACGTGCTGTTCTTCGGCTATCCCTTTCTCACCACCGTGTTCGGCGAGCGCGGCGGCCGCTACCCCTTCTTTGCCGACATGCTCGCGACGACGCCGCTGGTGTGGTCGATCGGCGTGTGGATCGCGTTCCGCTGCGGCAAGCACACCGAACGCGCCTCGTTCCTGTCGATGTGGCTCAAGCTGCCGCCGGTGTGGGGGTTCGCCGCCGGGCTGGCCGTCAACCTGTCCGACCTGCCCTTGACGCCGCTGATCGAGGCCGCGCGCTGGGCCGGCAGCCCGACGATTCCGCTGATGCTGTTCGTGCTCGGGCTGACCATTCCCTGGCACGACCTGCGCCCGCACAAGGCCGTGTTCGTTGCCATGGGCATCAAGCTCGCGCTGATGCCGCTGCTGGCGCTGGGCATCGCGCTGGCGTGGCCCGGCAAGCTCAGCGAACCGGGCGAGGCCGCCGTGCTCGAAGCCGCCATGCCGACGATGGTGATGGTGATCGCGCTGGCCGACCGCTTCGGTCTGGACACCCGCCTGGCGGGTCTCATCATGGGCTGGTCAACGCTGGCCGGATTGGTTACGCTGCCATTCTGGCTTGTTGTAGTTAAAGGATTGGCATCATGAAGATCGGATTCATTGGCAGCGGCATCATGGGACGCCCGATGGCAGAGAACCTGCTGCGGGCCGGGCATCAACTGTTCGTCTACGGTCGCCGCTTCGACCGCATCGAACCAATGCTGGTCGCCGGCGCGCTCGGCAAGGGCACGCCGACCGAGGTCGCCGCCGAGGCCGACATCACCTTCACCGTCGTGTCCGACACCACCGACGTTGAGCAGATCATCCTCGGCGACCGCGGCCTCGTGCATGGCGCCAAGCCGGGCCACATCATCGTCGACATGAGCACCGTCGCGCCCGCCGCCACCCGCCGCATCGCCGCCGCACTCGCCGAGCGCGGCGTCCATATGCTCGACGCGCCGGTGTCGGGCGGCGAAGTCGCCGCCAAGGACGGCACGCTGTCGATCATGGTCGGCGGAGAAGCGCCGATCTTCGACAAGGTGCTGCCGCTGTTCGAGGTGCTGGGCAAGAACATCGTCCACGTCGGTGGCCACGGCGCCGGCCAGGTCGTCAAATGCTGCAACCAGATCGTCGTCGGCCTCACCTTCGAGGGCGTGGCCGAAGCCATCATGCTGGCGCGCCGCAACGGCGTCGACCCGGTCAAGATGCGCGAGGCGCTGCTGGGCGGGTTTGCCGGCAGCCGCATCCTCGAAGTGCACGGCCAGCGCATGCTCGACTCGAATTACAAGCCCGGCTTCAAGGTCAAGCTGCACCACAAGGACATGGCGATCGTCATGGACAACGCGCAGGAAACCGCCACGCCGCTGCCCGGAGCCGCGCTGATCGCGCAGCAGATGAACGCGCTGATGGGCGCTGGCGACAGCGAGCTCGACTCCTCGGCGATCATGCGCGCGCTCGAGCGCCTGGTCGGCAACGGCAAGTAAGCGCACGCTGCATGAGCGGCAAGGAGCGCGTCGTCTTCCTCGACCGCGCGGCGTTCACCGCGGACGAGCTGCCGATCCCGGACTTCGACCACAACTGGAGCGAGTACCCCGATACCGGGCCTGCCGACGTCGTGCCGCGGCTGTTCTGGGCCACGACGGCGATCACGCATGCGTGCCCGGTCAGTGCCGACATGATCGGACAACTGCACAAGCTCAGGCGCGTCGTGGTCACAGGGCCTGCCGAGGTCGACAGGGCAGCCTGCGCATCGCGGGGAGTGGCGTTGCAGGAATTGCCTGCGTCTGAGGCTTCCGCCCAGGCGTTGATCGAGCTGCTCGAGGCGCTTGTGGCAGCAGACTGTTGAATGGACCCAGGCGCAGGCGCGTGATCCCGACGACCGGGTCGTTCATCGTGGCCGTACGGCTGGACTTGATCGCCTTTGCGCCGCATGTGTGCGGGACGCACATTCAAGCCTGCCGATTTTCGGCCGCTATGTTCGTTGAGCCGGTACGCCCGGGACCGGAAATCCAACTCCAATAACACGCGTCCACCGCTATTTCAGATCATGGAAACCAAAAGCCTGTACACGATCCTGGGCGTTCGCCCCGATGCCTCGTCCAGTCAGATCGAGACGGCGTATGCCGAACTCCTGCACCTGCTCCAGGACGGCGCGATCGATGGCGATTCGCGGGTGCGGCTGGTCGCGGTCAAGGAAGCCTATACGGTGCTGTCCGACCCCATCGCCCGGCAGCACTACAACCAGAAGCTGTTTGCACCCAAATCCCTCGATCTCGCCCCCGAGATCGTCGTGGAGCCCCCCAGTTTCTGGAGCACCCCCAAGCTGCTGATCGTCGGCGCCATCGTCATCGCCGCGGTCTGGGTCTACAACCGCAACGCCATCGAAAAGGAAAAACTGCTGATCGAACACGAAAAGCAGCTGATTTCCACCCAGATCGAGCTGGAGCAGAAGCAGCGGGAAGAGCAGCGCGCGCTGCAGGAAGCCGCCATGCAGCGCCAGCAGGCCTTTCAGAAGGAAGCCCAGGAACGCGCCCAGCGCGAACAGATGCTCAGGGAATCACGCGAGCTCAGCTACCGACTGCAGCGCGAGCAGGACAGCCAGCAGCAGCGCGAAGCCCGCGAAAAGCAGCAAGCCCAGCGGGAAGAGCAGTACCAGCGCCAGCAGGAAGAAGCGCGTCAGCGCCAGTTGAAATACGAGGCCGAACGCCAGCTTGATCGTGAAAAACAGGCCTTGCGCAATTTGCAGAATGAGAACCGCAGCAACAATGGCCGCTACTATTGATCGCCTTCACCGGTCACGCTGCCAAACCGCCTGAACGCTCCCCGCAGAGCGCCAGCCGGTGATCGCGGAATCAATGCGGCGCCTGGTCCAATATGCCGATTGTCGCCCTCTCGTAGCGCGAGTACGCTGGATGCATGGAACTCTTTGATCCCGGATTGTCCGGGCTGCAGCTTCGGATGGACGAAACACGGTCTCGCAGCAAGTTATTGCCCGCAAGTGACACGCCCGTACAAGCGCTGATCGACCTGCTGGAAACCTTGTCTGTCTGTCCCCGCGATGAAGCAACCCGTTGAAAGCCTGGCCGGCACCCTGTGGAAGACGCCGCTGCTCCGACGCATCCTGGTCATCATCCTGCTGGCTGGCGTGCTGGCCCCCAGCTACAACCTGCTGTTCGTTCATCCCAGGTTCAAGGAGGTGCTGATCAAGTCGGTGGAAACGGAAGCCATCCATACCGGCCGGCATCTGCTGAGCATGATGAGCAGGGGAAACGGCTATACGACGCGTTTCACCAGCGATCTCATTGACGAGTCCACCCGCCAGCGCCTGAACCGGGCCACCACGGACCTGGGCTTGTGGAAGACCCGCCTGTTTTCCGCCGATGGTGAAATCCTCTTTTCCACCGTTTCCGGCGAAATCGGTTCATGGAACCGAAAAGACTATTTCCTCGATCAGGTCGCCACGGGCGGAGTCTTTTCCAGGATCGAGAGCAAGCAGGGCACGACCATGGAAGGCGAAACGCTGCCGCTCGATGTGGTGGAGGTCTATCTGCCTGTGATGCATGACGGACAATTCCTGGGCGCCATCGAAGTCTATTACGACGTGACCGGGGTCAATGCGCTGCTCCAGTCCCTGCTGCGGGAAGCGATCTGGGTCTTCATCGGCTTGACCACAGCCGTCACCCTGATCAGCGTAATGCTGCTGTTCAGGGGCGCAAAGGACACGCGCGAACTCACCCAGACACGGAATGCACTCGCCATGCGGGAAAAGATGTTCCGCGACATCTTCGAATCCGCTCAGGACGGCATCCTGGTTGCCAACGCCGACAAGCGCATCGAAACCGTCAATCCCGCGTTCACGCGCATCACCGGCTACCGCAGCGACGAAGTGACGGGTCAGTCGCCCTCGATGCTGAAATCGGGACGGCATGACTCCCGCTTCTACCAGGAAATGTGGGAATCGATTCGGACCCGACAATACTGGCGCGGTGAAATCTGGAATCGACGCAAGGAAGGCGGCATCTATCCCGAATGGCTCAGCATTTCCGCCATCCGCGACAACTTGAACAACATCGAACGCTATGTCGGCATATTCAACGACATCAGCCAGCAGAAGGCCTCCGAGCATCAATACCAGGAAATGGCCTATCACGACCCGCTGACCCGGTTGCCCAATCGCTTGCTGTTCCAGGACCGGCTGACGCAGGCGATGCACGAATCTGAACGCGACGGAGAACCGGCCGTGCTGATGTTCATCGATCTCGATGGGTTCAAGGACGTCAACGATCATGCCGGCCACGAGGCGGGGGACGCCGTGCTGGTGGAAGTGGCAAGCCGGTTGACGGACAACGTCAGGAGCATCGACACGGTTGCCCGCCTCGGCGGCGACGAGTTCACGGTGGTGCTCACCAAGATGGCTGGCTGGGATTCGCTGCAACGCCTTGCCGATGCGCTTCTGCAGGTCATCAACGAGCCTATCCGGGTGGCTGACCACGTTTTCCAGATCGGCGCCAGCATCGGCATCGCCTGCTATCCCGCGAATGCGCAAGATGCCGACGCGCTGGTCGCTCAGGCCGACAAGGCGATGTATGAAGCCAAGCAGGCGGGCAAGAACCGGATTGTCATGTGCTGCCGTCCCGCTGATTTCGGGGTGATGGCCGATGCAGAACGCGAGGACACCCGTATCTGACGAGACGATGCGGCGGCCGCGGGTCGACCTGCCCCCTCGCGTACCGCGACGTCCACGCGACGACGGTCGACGCGGATGCGCGTCTCACTGTTGCATCAATTTGAAGCGTATCGTCGTGACGGGGCCGGCAAGGCTTCCGCCCATGGACGCTTCCAGCTGATCGAAACCTCCGTGTGCTAGAACATAGAAAGCTGCCGCGCATGTCGCGGCACGCGATTCCCGTTCTCATCGCAGTACCCGACGCATCACTGGAGGGTCATGAAAAAACTTGCCGCAACAACAGGCGCGCTCCTGGCGCTCGGCGCGGGCGCAGTCAGCGCCGGCCAGCTGCTGATCCCGGCGTATTTCTATCCGCACGCTGCGCCCGCGACGAGTGGCTGGGACTGGCTGACCGCAGCGGCGTCGACCACACCGATCACGGCGATCGTCAATCCGTCCAATGGGCCGGGGACCGCCCATAATCCCGACTACACGACAGCCATCGATGCGTTTCGGCGGGCGGGCGGACGCGTCATTGGTTATCTGCACAGCGGCTACGGGACGCGCAGCCCGGACGCACTGCGCGCCGACATCGATCAGTACGCCCAGCTTTACGCCCTCGACGGTTTTTTCGTCGATGAGATGTCCGAACATCTCGCTGAACTCGATTATTACCGCGACGCCTATGCCTACATCAAGCAACTTAACCCGGGCTACAGCGTGTTCGGCAACCCCGGCACGCATGTACCGGAAGCCTATCTCGAGGTGGCGGATACGCTGGTCATGTTCGAAGGGCCGCCGACCGCGCGCTCGAACATGCCGTTCGGATACGACGTCTACGGCTCGCCCGCGCAATGGATGCTCGACCACCCGGCCGATCGCTTCGGCGCCCTGATCTACGGCGTGTCGACCGAGGCTGACATGCAAGCCCTGGTGCTGCAGGCCGCGCCGCGAAATACCGGCCACCTGTTCATCACCGACGACGACCTGCCTAATCCATGGGATACGCTGCCCGCCTACTGGCAAGCCGAGCTCGCGGCACTGGCCACGCCCGTGCCCGCGCCTGCGACGGGCTGGCTCGCCATGCTGGGGCTCGGCGTCATGGCGCTGCTGAGGCGCCGCAACCAACCCGCATCGGCCCGGCCTGCGGCAACCACTGCATGAACGCTTCACCTCGAGGCCGCGCGGGACGGCCCGGAACGGTTACCATCGCCGGATCACGACACCCCCCATGATCGTCCCGGAACGACGCGACACGCCATGAAACTTGCCGACCCCACTCTCCTGCGCGAGGCCTGCCTGATCAACGGGACCTGGCTGTCCCCGGATGAGCACCGACTCACGGTCGAAAACCCTGCAAACGGCGAGCGTGTCGGCTGCGTGCCCGACTGTCCTGCCCGCGAGATCACGCGGGCCATCGACGCCGCTCACACAGCCTTTTCTGACTGGCGCACGACCCCGGCCAAGACGCGTGCGCAGTTGCTGCGCCGCTGGTTCGACCTCGTCGTGCTGCACCGCGACGATCTCGCGGCGATCATGGTGACCGAGCAGGGCAAGCCGCTCGCCGAGGCGCGCGGCGAGATCGACTACGCGGCGAGCTTTATCGAGTGGTTCGCCGAGGAGGCGCGGCGGGTATACGGCGACGTGGTGCCGTCGCCGTGGCCCGACCGGCGCATGTTCACCCTGAAGCAGCCGGTCGGCGTCGCGGCGCTGATCACGCCGTGGAATTTTCCGGCGGCGATGCTGACGCGCAAGGCGGGTGCGGCGCTGGCCGCTGGCTGCACGGTCGTCGCCAAGCCCGCCTCGCAGACGCCGTTCACCGCGCTGGCGCTGGCCGACCTGGCGCAGCGCGCGGGCTTCCCGCCCGGCGTGCTGAACGTCGTCACCGGCGATGCGGCCACGATCGGCGGCGTGCTGACGACGCACCCGCTCGTCAGGAAGGTGTCGTTCACCGGTTCCACCGCGGTGGGCAGGCAGCTGCTCGCGCAGTGCGCCCCCACGCTCAAGCACGTGTCGCTCGAACTCGGCGGCAACGCGCCCTTCATCGTGTTCGACGACGCCGACCTCGACGCGGCGGTGGCGGGCGCGCTGGCGAGCAAGTTCCGCAACAGCGGCCAGACCTGCGTCTGTGCCAACCGGGTGTTCGTGCACGAGCAGGTGTTCGACGCCTTCGCCTCGCGCTTTGCCGACGCGGTGTCACAGTTGAAGGTGGGCGACGGATTTGATCCAGGCGTGGAAACCGGACCGCTGATCAACGCAGCCGCCCTCGAAAAGGTCGAGGCGCACATTGCCGGCGCGCTGGACCAGGGCGCCAGGCTGCTCGCCGGCGGCGCCCGCCACGCGCTCGGCGGGCAGTTCTTCCAGCCGACCGTGCTCGCTGATTGCACGCCCGACATGCAGGTGTGCCGCGACGAAACCTTCGGCCCGGTAGCGCCGCTGATCCGGTTTGCCGACGAAGCCGAGGTCGTCCGCATGGCGAACGACACCGAGTACGGTCTCGCCGCCTACGCCTACACGCGCGACCTCGGCCGCGCCTGGCGGCTGGCCGAGCAGCTCGACTACGGCATGGTCGGCATCAACGCCGGCGTGATTTCAACGGCCGAGGCCGCGTTCGGCGGCGTCAAGCAGTCGGGGCTGGGCCGCGAGGGTGGCCGCAGCGGCATCGACGAGTACCTGGAAACCCGCTACGTCAACCTGGGTGGCATCGGGTCGTGAACCCGTCTCCCGCCTCGACCCGCACGATCCGCATCATCGGCGCTGCCAGTTGCGCGGGGGCGCCCGACCCGGCATGCGATCAGGGACCGGAGGCCCTGCAGC
>JBFHQA010000095.1:0-10208 GCA_041592455.1 Thiobacillus sp.
GCCGTCGACGAGGCGTTCGACAGATTGACCGTGAAGACCGCGGCCGTGCCCTCGGGGACGGTGACGCTGCTGACGGTGCCGGAGCTGTCGCCGACGTGGGTGATGGTCGGGGTGCCGTCGTTGTCGGTGATGGTACCGGTGGCCGAGCCGTTGGTTGCGCTGATGATTGCACCGCCCGTCGCGCCGGAGAGCGTGACGGTAAAGGTCTCGTTGCCTTCGAATATCGTGTCCTGGGTGGTCTGGACGGTGAAGGTCTTGCTTGTCTCGCCCTGTGTAAAGGTCAGTGTGTTCGCATTGGCGGTGAAGTCGGCTGCGCTGGCAGTGTCCGACCCGCCGATGCTGGTGCTGATGTTGACGCTCTGCGGCGCCTGAGCGTCACCGGTGCGGGTAACCGTGAAGGTCATCAGGCCGCCTTCGGTGATACTGGCGTTGGCCACGCTGAATACCGGCGCGGGATCGTTGTCGGTGATGCTGGTCGTGATGCTGCCATTGGTGGCGCTGACGGCCAGGTTTTCGAAATTGCCGCCGCTGGCAGAGGCAATGGTGATGGTGAAGTTTTCTACGCCTTCATAGAGGAGGTCGTCTATGGTCGCAATGCTGAGCGGAACACTGCTTGATCCAACTGGAATGGTGACGCTGGCAACCCCTGTGTAGTCGGCGCCATTGCTTGCGGTCCCGCTATAGGTCAGGTTGACGGTGACAGGCGTCGTCTGTGCAGGACTGGTCAGCGAAACGGTATAAACGGCATTGGCGCCTTCGTTGACGCTGTTGACGCCGCTGATGGATACCGTCGTCGTATCGAAGGTATCGGTCACGTTCGTGACAGCCGGGGTGCTGTCGATGCTCAACTGTTCGAAGTTGCCGCCCGATGCTGCGGTGATGGTGGTCGAGATCGAGCCGGCATCGATGTATACGTCGTCAGCAGGCGCGGCAACCGTGACCGAACCAGTCGTAGCGCCGTTGGCGATGTTGATCGTGGCGCCGTTGGACAGCGTGAGCGTGACAGCCCCCTGGGCGGGGTTGGTCAGCGTGGCGGTGTAGATGATGCTTCCGCCTTCTGCCACGCTAGCCGGAGCAGAAAGGGAGACGGTCGTGACATCGGCGTCATCGCTGACGATCGTGGTGGCCGGGTTGCCCAGGTTCAGCGTGGAATAGCCGCCACCTGTGGCGTTCTGGACGGATACCGTGACGGGGGTATTGCCCTGCACGTAGGCATCGTCCGCACGAGTCGGCACAGGCGCGCTCGACGCACTCAGGGCACCGACGGGGATGGTGATGGTTTGGCCATTGGACAGGGTCAGGACCAGGGGCGAACCTTGCGGCGGTGCGCTGACCGTGGCGGTATAGACAATGGTTCCGCCTTCGGTAACGCCGGATGCGGCGGTCAGCGTGACCGTGCCGACCAGCGGGACAGGGGCACCGCCCGAACCGAAATCCGGCTCGGTGACATTCCTGCCTTCATTGTTGAACTGGAAGCTCAACGAATCGACGGCTTCAACAATTCGGAGCAGGCGCACAAAGTCATTGCCCGCATTATTGCTGCCGCCATCCAGGCCGGCTGCCGTCGGGTCGAGCAGGTCGTCGATGTTCTCGCCGCGCTCCAGCGCCTGGACGATGCGGTCGATTTCGCCGGCGGGCAGGGCAGCCTCGGCTACAGTCGGGCTGGTGCCGGGTGATGTTTCGGCGCTGAACTGGAAGCTTTCGTTGGGAAGCAGATTGAGCATGTGCCCATCGAGGAAAGCCAGCTGGACCTGGCCGCCGGGAAGGGTGACGACAATATCGCCTTCCAGCAGCACGTCTCCCGCCTTAAGGGGGCGAATCTGACCCGACGGGTCACGGGCAAAAGCCTGACCTTCTACAGAAATGACTGTAGCGACTGCCTGGGGAGTAGAAACGTTTGTGTCCATGTTATGTCTTCTTATGTCTTCCAGAAAAATGACTCGGCGGCCTGATTCACGGCCCTCGGAGTATTAAACGGCTTAGAAACCGGATTCCGTATTGGTCCGAAGTACAGTCAAGCGTGGATATGTCAGGCGATCGATGTCGAGTCTTCGACACCATTGACGAGAAGGGAGAGCTGCATCCGGTCGCGCACGTTCAGTTTTTCGTAGGCGGCGCTCAAATGCGCCTTGACGGTGCGTTCCGTGATCCCCATGACGCGCGCAATTTCCTTGTTGGTGGACCCGCGGGAGGCGGCTTCCGCTACCTGGCGCTCGCGCTGGCTGAGCTGCTCCAGCGAGGGCTTTGCGCTATCGGCCCGGCTGGCCGCCATGCCCTGCATCAAGCGCCGCATCAGGGCCGGGCCAACCCAGAGGCCGCCGTGCTCGACGACACTGGCAACCTGACGGAGTACGGTGGGCAGGGTCAGCGCGCTGCAATAGCCGGACGCACCGGCTGCCAGGGCGGCCAGGCCCTGTTCGTCCTCGGGGACGTTCGAGAGCACCACGATGGGCACGTTCAGCCTGTAGGAAAATGCCGCGCCTATCCAGTCTTCCAGCGAGGTGTTTTCAGATGAGATATGCAGCCAGATGACTGAAGCATCCCTGAACGCGGCCGGGTCTGCAGGCATCGCTTGCTGGTCGCACAGGATCCTGGCCTTGGGGAAGGCCTCGATCCATCGGGGGATGGGTAGCGGTCGCGAAGTGACAAATACGGGTTGTTTCATCAGCGTTCGGTAAGGGCGTGGGACTTTGCGCGGGTCACCGGCTTTAGCAAATAGGCCAGGACGGTTTTCTTGCCGGTCAGGATGTCCACCTCGGCCACCATGCCGGGAATGATCGGCATGGATTTGCCCAGGGAAGACTGCAGGGTCCTGACGCGCACCAGGTAATACGCATTGCCCTGGTCGTCAGTCACGGTATCGGCGGCAATATTGTCGATGACGGCATCCAGGCCGCCATAAATCGCAAAATCGTAAGCGGTGAACCGGACCTTGGCCTTGAGACCGGGTCTCAGGAACGCAATGTCCTTGGGCGAAATCTGGGTTTCAAGCAGCAGGGCATCGTCGCTCGGAACGATCTCGACGATTTCCTTGCCCGGCTGAAGCACGCCGCCAACCGTAGTGACGAGCAGTCGGTTGATCGTGCCCTTGACCGGCGACTTGACGTTGGCGTGCCGGACCCGGTCGCTCAGCGCCGTGCTGCCCTCTGACAGGCTGTTCAGCTTGGCCATGGTCTCGGCCAGTTCGTTGCGCATTTCGTTGCGGAAGGTGATTTCCTGCTCCTGGACCTTGCGCGATGCCTCGGCAATCGCTGCCTGCAAACGTATCGTCTGGGCCGCAGCCTGGTCTCGTTCACCCCGATAGCGGCCCACATCGCGCTCGAGGCGCAGCAACTCGACATCCGAAACGGCGCCGGAAGCGGCCAGCGGCTTGGTCATGGCCAGCTCCCGGGCGGTGAGTTCGTAGCTTTGGGCAGCCTGGGCCTTGCGCGACTGGATCTCGATGAGTTCCTGGTTGCGCTGCGCCAGTTGCTGGCGTGCGATGCTGAGTTGGGCTTCCAACTCGCGGCGCCGGGCGTCGTACATGTTGCGCTCTTCCGCGACCAGTCGGGGATCTTCCTGTTCGACTTCCGGGGGGAGGCTCATCGGCGTGTTCTCGGCGAGTGCGCGCAGGCGCGCCGCCTTGGCCAGCAGGGCCAGGTATTGAACCCGGTTTTCGCGCAGCGACGACACAAATCGCGTTTCATCGATGCGGAACAGGGATTGGCCCTTTTCGACCGTCTGGCCTTCGCGCACCAGGATTTCAGCCACCACGCCGCCGTCGACGGCCTGTACCACCTGCACCTGGCGCGTGGGGATGACCTTGCCCGTGCCGCGCGCGACTTCGTCCACGGTGGCAAACGCCGCCCACAGCAGGAAGACGACAAAGATCGCCACTACCGCGCGCAACAGATAGCGGGCACGCAGCGGCTCCTGGTCGATGCGGGCCCAGTCGGCATCCGTTGCCCAGTCCGGCGCGTCGTCGGGGCGGGGCGGAATCCAGCGGGCAAAAATGCGGTCAAGCCAGGGACGCGCACGCCCGGACCATGTTTTGGAGCCTTCCGTGAAGCGCGAAATGAAGGAGAACAGTCTGGCGTTCATGATGCCTTCCCGATACGGCCCTGGCGCAGCGCTTCGACCACCTGGGCCTTGGGTCCGTCAGCCACGATCTTGCCGGAATCGATCACGATGATGCGGTCGACCAGGTCCAGCAGGGACGTGCGATGCGTCACCACGATCATGGTCTTGCCCGCGGCAAAGGTGCGCAGGCGCTGCTTGATTTCCTCTTCGCTGGAGTGGTCCATCGATCCGGTGGGCTCGTCCATCAATAGTATGGGGGGATCGTTGATGGTCGCGCGCGCGATGGCCACTGCCTGGCGCTGCCCCCCGGAAAGCGACTCGCCACGCTCGCCCACGGTCATGTCAAATCCCTTGGGATGGCTGTTGACGAATTCAATGATGCCGCCTACCTGGGCCGCGCGCAGCACGGCAGCGTCATCGGCGGCAGGCGAGGAAATGGTCAGGTTGTCGCGCAGGCTGCCGAAGAATAGCGTGACATCCTGCGGCACGTAGCCGATGTTGCGGCGCAGTTCGGCGGGGTCCAGCTGGCGCAGGTCGATCCCGTCCACCAGCACGGCACCGGAGGTCGGCTGGTACAGGCCCAGAATGAGCTTTTCCAGCGTGGTCTTGCCCGAGCCCACCCGGCCGAGTATCCCGACATGCTCGCCCGCCCGGATTTTCAGCGAAATATTCCGCAGGGCCGCGATGTCCTGATCGGGATACTTGAACTCGACATCCTTGAATTCAATGTCGCCGTTGAAGTGCTGGCGGGTCACGAACTGCGAGTTGGCAGGGCGTTCGACCGGCTGGCCGAGAATGCCGTCGAGCGATTTCAGGGCCGTTGCGGCATTGTGATACTGGGTCAGCAGCCCGGCGACCTGGCTGATCGGGGCCATGGCGCGCGAGGCCAGCATCGTGCTGGCGATCAGGCCGCCCAGCGTCAGATTGCCATCGGCAATCAAATACACGCCTGCGATCACCACCACGATATTCACGATCTGCTGGGCCCACGAGGCAACATTGATTGTGGACGAAGACAGCAAGCGCAGCTGTGCGCCGACGCGCGACAGGAAATTGGCACTCGACTCCCACTTGCGCTGCATGACACCTTCCGCCCCCAGGGCCTTGATGGCTTCCAGACCCACCAGGCTTTCGACCAGGGTGGCGTTGCGCATGGCGCCCGCGCGGTAGGTCGTCTCGGACAGTTCGTGCATCTTGCTGTGGATGGTCAGGGCATAGGCCAGCACCACCAGCATGCCGAACAGGATCGGCAGGATCAGCGGCCAGGCAATCCAGCCGATCACCACCAGGAAAATCAGGGCAAACGGCACATCGATGAAGGCCGTGACCGTGGCCGAGGTGATGAAGTCGCGTATGGTCTCGAACGAACGCAGGTTGGCAGCGAACGAGCCGGCCGACAGGGGCCGGTTCTCCATGCGCAGGCCCAGCACGCGCTCCATGATGTAGGACGACAGCCGCACGTCGACCCGGCTGCTGGCGAGGTCCAGGAAATAGCCCCGCATGGTTCTTAGTACGAGGTCGGCCACCAGAACGATCAGCACCCCCGTCGACAGCATCCACAGCGTTTCGATCGCGTGGTTGGGCACCACGCGGTCGTACACGTTCATCGTGAACAGGGGCATGGCAATCGCGAACACGTTGATCATGAACGCGGCCAGCAGCACGTCGCGGTACAGCCGCGTGTTGTCCTTCAGCGTGCCCCAGAACCAGTGCCGGTGCTTGACGCGGCCGACCTCGGGCGTGCGCGCGTCAAAACGGAACTCGGGCCGCGCGAGGATGGCGTGCCCGGAATAACGCCCGGCCAGTTCCTCACGAGGCATCAAGGCCTCCGCTTCGCCCAGTTCGGGGAAGACCAGGCGGGCTGTCCGGCCCTCGTCCTGCCAGCCCAGCAATACGCAGGCTTCCTCGTCATTGAGCAGCAGGACTGCCGGGAACAGGGCGGAATTCAGCTTGTCCAGCGGCTTGCGCACCACGCTGCTGGCAAACCCCGCACGCTTGGCTGCGCGGTGAAACAGGGAGGGGGTGAGGCGGTTGCCGGGCAACGGCAGCCCGTCGATGGCGGCCTGACGGCTTAGCGTGCCGCCGTGTGCCTGCACCACCACCAGCAGGCATTCGAGCAGGGTATCTGGCGCGTCAACGGGAGAGGGGGAGGTTTCAGGCTGCGACGAACCGGGAATGCGGGTGTCTGGTTCGGTTTGAAGCACGGCGTCTGTATTCAAGGTCAATCACGGCAAGCCTTGCTTGCAGCCCCGAAGTATTGGTTATTGGTAATGTTAATGAACGGCAAATCGGGGGATTTCTTTAGCCGGCCAGCGTTTCATGGCATGTGCCATGCCTGCCATCGTAGCCGATACGCATGTACGGTCCGTGTGAGAATCGACTGAATTAGCAATTTTTTGCAATCTGCGTGCGTTGCGGCGTGACCATGCAAAAAAGCCCGACAGCGTCGGGCGGGGGCGTTCTCCTGAGGGCGGGTCAGGCCATCGAGCCGACCCTGTCCCAGGCCAGGCGGATGACTTCTGGCAGGCGGGGGGCCGCGTCGGCTGGGGCCGCGGCTTGAACCACGGCAGCGGATTCGTGTTGCTGGGCAGGCAAGTCGCTCGCCGAAGCCAGGCCAGGCGCCATGAATACCAGCAGCAGGGCCATCGTTCGGGCAGCCTTGGATGAGCGCATCGTCCAGTTCATGTGCTCTCCCCCTTAGTTGGCGTGTGCCGTGGTGTCGGAAAACACCAGGCGCGCAGCGTCGAAATTCGACTCGTTCATGATGCGGTGGCTGACAGGCGCGTGTCCCAGCAGGCTGACCAGTTCCTGTGTCATGCGGAAAATGTCCCGGTTATCGAGCGGGGCTCGGCAGGTGATCTCCAGCGCGTTCCATAGATATGCCGGCTGCCGGTCGCGCTGAAACAG
This sequence comes from Thiobacillus sp., assembly GCA_041592455.1. Lineage (GTDB taxonomy): Bacteria > Pseudomonadota > Gammaproteobacteria > Burkholderiales > Thiobacillaceae > Thiobacillus. Next base: position 6,967 of record JBFHQA010000095.1, read on the forward strand.
CCGTTCGCACGCGTGCATCAGGTTCGTGGCCTGCTCGTGGCGAGCCTTGCCGGAGGGCAGGGCGAGCATGTCCTCGAACTGGCTGCCCAGAATTTCATTCTCGATGGCGGCAGACAGGGGAGCGTCCGTTCCCGTCAGGGCTTCGAGCGCGGCCTCGGACAAGGCACGCGACCGCATCGAACCGGGCTGGCTGATGCTGTGCGTGAGACTGGCCCAGTGCAGCAGGCGCGCGCGGCCTTCGTCCTGCGCTGGCATGGTCGCTACCAGGTAATCGGCAAGCGCCTGGGCACTTTCATCCTTGCTGGCGCTCATCAGGTCGTACAAGGCCTTGATGTAAGGCGGGCAGGGATCGAGCAGGGTGACATGCGCCTGGATCCACAGGTCGCGCTCGATGTCGCGCAACCGCGACTGGTTGTGGTCGGCAATCGCCTTGGAACTGCGCGGGTTTTCCCAGTTTTGCACCGTGGTGACCGACACGTTGGCCATCACGGCCAGCGATTCCTGGGAGATGCGGTAGCGGCGACGCAGCGTGTAGATCCAGTCGGCCTCGAACTCGCGCTGATGGGTGTAGCGGCGGGCCGGGTGAGCCTGCCTTTCATGTTCGCGCCATTTGTTCTGTAAAAATGACATGTGCACTCCCTGAAAACCGGATGGATCATTGACTGGCTGAAGACTAGCAAGCATGCGATGAACCGCAACACCAACCGGGTTGGGGTCGGGCTCAGGACGTGCCGTTTCGCATGCAGGGATTACGGCCGGCAGGCAGCAAGATTGAGCGGAAATGAAAAAGCCCGGTCGGTTGACCGGGCTTTTTGTGTTTGGCGCGCCCGAAGAGATTCGAACTCCTGACCCCTTGGTTCGTAGCCAAGTACTCTATCCAGCTGAGCTACGGGCGCTTTGAAGGTTGCGCATTATACGCAGTTTTTGCGTTGATGGCACTACTTTGTGTTGGGTTTGGCGGAGACGGAGGGATTCGAACCCTCGATACAGGTTTAAGCCCGTATGCTCCCTTAGCAGGGGAGTACCTTCAACCACTCGGCCACGTCTCCGAACCGCCGCGCATTGTATCGGAATGCGCGGCAGAAAGCCACCTCAGGCAGGCGCTTTGTCGAGTTCGAATGCCTGATGCAGTGCGCGCACGGCGAGTTCGAGGTATTTGTCCTCGACCACGACCGAGATCTTGATTTCCGACGTGGAGATCATCTGCAGGTTGATGTTTTCCTTCGACAGGGTTTCGAACATCTTGCGTGCGACGCCCACGTGGGAGCGCATGCCGACGCCGACGATGGACACCTTGGCGATCTTGTCGTCGCCGGTGACTTCCTTGGCGCCGATGGTCGAGGCCGTGGCCTTGACGATGTCCATCGCCTTGGCGAAGTCGTTGCGGTGCACGGTAAAGGTGAAGTCGGTCGTGTTGGCGTGGCCCACGTTCTGCACGATCATGTCGACGTCGATGTTGGCGTCGGCCACCGGGCCGAGGATCTGGTAGGCGATGCCGGGGTGGTCGGGCACGCCGACGACGGTGATTTTGGCTTCGTCGCGGTTGAAGGCGATGCCGGAGATGACGGGTTGTTCCATGCTGTCGTTTTCCTCGAATGTGATGAGCGTGCCGTCGCCTTCTTCCTGAAAGCTGGACAGCACACGCAGTTTGACCTTGTATTTGCCGGCGAACTCGACCGAGCGGATCTGCAGCACCTTGGAGCCGAGGCTGGCCATTTCGAGCATTTCCTCGAAGGTGATGGTCTTCAGCCGGCGTGCTTCGGGCACGATGCGCGGGTCGGTGGTGTAGACGCCGTCGACATCGGTGTAGATCTGGCACTCGTCGGCCTTCAGCGCCGCAGCCAGCGCCACGCCGGTGGTGTCGGAGCCGCCGCGGCCCAGCGTGGTGATGTTGCCGTGTTCGTCCACGCCCTGGAAGCCCGCCACCACGACGACATGGCCGGAATCCAGGTCGCGCCGCATGTTGGCTTCGTCGATGTTGAGGATGCGCGCCTTGGTGAAGGCGCTGTCGGTGAGGATGCTCACCTGCGCACCGGTGTAGCTCCTGGCCTTGAGGCCCAGATCCTTGAGCGCCATGGCGAGCAGCGCGATGGTGACCTGTTCGCCGGTGGACACCATCATGTCCAGTTCGCGGGGGTCGGGCTCCGCCTGGATCTGCTTGGCCAGGCCGATCAGGCGGTTGGTCTCGCCCGACATGGCGGAGAGCACGACCACGACCTGGTGGCCGAGCATTTTGAACTTGGCGACGCGTTCCGCGACCGCGCGGATGCGTTCGACGTTGGCGACGGAGGTGCCGCCGTATTTTTGTACGATGAGAGCCATGATGTCTGAATGAGAGTTAAGCGCTGGATTTTAATGGATTACCGGGTAAAGAGCGCAATCGACTCGACATGCGCGGTATGCGGGAACATGTTGGCCACACCCGCGGCCTCGAGCCGGTAGCCCTTGACGTGGCACAGCACCTCGGCGTCGCGCGCCAGGGTCGCCGGGTCGCATGACACATAGACGATGCGGTGCGGTCCGCCCGCGTCGGGCAGGGATTTGACGACTTCGATGGCGCCGCTCCGGGGCGGGTCGATCAGCAGCTTGTCGAAGTGCCCGAGGGACACGAATTTTTCCGGCGTCATCTCGAACAGGTTGTCGACGACGAAGTGCGCGTTGGGCAACTGGTTGCGCAGCGCGTTCTCGCGTGCACGATCGACCAGTTCCTTGCTGCCCTCGATCCCCAGCACGTCGGCGCCGCGGGTCGCGATCGGCAGGGTGAAGTTGCCCAGGCCGCAGAACAGGTCGGCGATGCGCTCCCCGGGTTGCGGCGCCAGCAGGCGCATGGCCCGGCTGACCAGTGCGCGATTGATGGCGGTGTTGACCTGTGTGAATTCGGTCGGCCTGAACGGCATCACCAGTCCGAACTCGGGCAGGCTGTAACTGAGTTCGGGCACGATCTGCGGCCAGAAGGGACGCGCCGTGTCAGGGCCTTTCTTCTGTTCCCATATCTGCACGCGGTGCTGCTCGGCAAATTGCCGCACCCGGTCGGCATCCTCGTCGGTCCAGGGTTCGAGCAGGCGAAACACCAGGATCGTGATCTGCTCGCCTACCGCAATCTCGATCTGCGGGATGCGGTCGGCATTCGACAGTTGCACGATCATGTCCCGCAGCGGGCGGATCAGGGCCGAGACATCGGGTGTCAGGATCTCGCAGCTTTTCATGTCGGCGATGAAGCTGGAGCGCTTTTCGTGAAAGCC
>JBFHQA010000096.1:0-9980 GCA_041592455.1 Thiobacillus sp.
CACGATCCTGACCGCATTGCCGCTGGCGGGCTTCGGTGCGCTGCTGGTGCTGTTGCTGATGGACGAGGAGCTCAACATCTTCAGCTTCGTCGGCATCATTCTGCTGGTCGGCCTGGTCAAGAAAAACGGCATCATGATGATCGACTTCGCGCTGACCCGGCAGCGCGCCGGCATGGCGGCGGAAGAGGCCATCGTCGAGGCGTGCCTGGTGCGTTTGCGGCCGATCATGATGACCACCTTCGCCGCCATTCTCGCCACGCTGCCGATCGCCCTCGGGTTCGGTGCGGGCGCCGAGGCGCGCCGCCCGCTCGGCATCGCCGTCGTTGGCGGCCTGGTGTTCTCGCAGTTCCTCACGCTCTACATCACGCCAACGTTCTACGTCAGCATGGCGCGGCTCGAGGCGGCGCTCAGGCGCTGGCGCGGCCAGCCTGCCTGATCACACCAGCCACGCGAGCGCCGCATAGCGCCCGAGCTTGCCCAGCGTCACCAGGACCAGGAACGTGGCGAGGGGGACGCGCAGCACGCCAGCCACCAGGCATAGCGGGTCTCCTATCACCGGCAGCCAGGCGAACAGCAGGCTGGGCTGGCCAAAGCGCCGGAACCCGTTCTCCGCCTGCCTGATCCGCCGCTCGGCCTTCTCGCTGCGGCCCTCGACCGCGTGGCGACCAAAGCGCCCCATGCCATAGGTGATCAGGCTGCCAAGCACGTTGCCGGCGGTGGCGGTCAGCACCGTGTCGAGCGGATCGGCGCCCTGGTGCAGCCGATACAGCAGCAGTGCCTCTGAACCGCCGGGAAACAGGGTGGACGACAGCAGGGCCGACCCGAAAAGCGTCCAGTCGATCAATTGGCTTGCCCGGCGCTGATGGGATGTGGGACGTCCGGCGTGTGGCTGGGCGCATTAGGATGATTAGGCATGACGATTCCGATCTAAAGGGTGAAGCGCAGTGTTGCACGGCTCGTGCGGGTAAAATTGAGATTGATGTTGTCAATCGAAATTATCCAGACTATCCGTTGGATTGAGTGATTGATGATGTCTAACATGGCACCTGTCTTGATTGACATTGAAAATCAACCAACAGGAGCTGATCATGATGCAAAACACGAAGTCGCCGACCATCCAGAACCTCGAAGCCGCCTTCGCCGGCGAATCGATGGCCTACATCAAGTATATGTGGTTCGCCCGCCAGTGCCGCCAGGCCGGCGACGAAGCCACGGCCAAGGTGTTCGAGGACACCGCTGCGCAGGAGAGGCTGCATGCCTTCGGCCACGCCGAACTCCTGTTTGCCGACGAGACGATGACGCCGGCCAAGTGCCTGCAGTACGCCATCGAGGGCGAGACGCACGAATACACCGAGATGTATCCGAAGTTCCGCCACGAAGCGATGCAGGAAGGCCACGCTGCCGCGGTCGCCGAAATCGACGAGCAGATCGCCGAGTCGAAAGAGCACGCCGAGATGTTCAAGGGCGTTCTGGAAAGAGCCGCCAAGCGTTTCGCTGCGCTGGCCAAGGTGGAAGAAAAGCACGCGAAGCATTATCAGGCGCAGAAGGATGCGATTGCAGCCTGAGCCGATGAACCTGGATTAAACGATCAATTGAAAGGAAAAACGATGAAAGCATGGCAATGTATTGTGTGTGGTTATGTGTACGACGAGAGCAAGGGCGATCCCGATCATGGCATCGCGCCCGGCACCCGCTGGGAAGACGTGCCGGATGGGTGGGAATGCCCGGATTGCGGCGTCTCGAAGGCCGATTTCGAGATGGTTGAAATCACGGTAGCCTGATATCGTCACACTCGACGCATCATCCCCATGGCGGCGCGCCCCCGGCGCGCTGCTGCATTTAAGGAGTTTTCATGAATCCCATCGTCATCATCGGATCCGGCCTCGCCGGATACACCTTGCTGAAGGAAATTCGCAAGCGCGATACGTCCGTGCCGGTCACGCTGATCACGGCAGACGATGGCGCCTTCTATTCGAAGCCCAACCTGTCGAACGCGCTGGCGGCTGGAAAAATGGCGGCCGATCTGGCGAGTGCGCAAGCCGACAAGCTGGCCGGAGACCTGAATGCGACGATCCTGGTTCACACCCGGGTCAATTCGATCGATCCCCAGGCCCGGCATGTACGCATCGATGCGGGCGAGATCGACTACAGCAAGCTGGTGCTGGCGCTGGGCGCCGATCCGATCCCGCATGGCCTTGAAGGCGACGGTGCGGCGGCCGTGCTGGCGGTCAACGACCTGGCCGACTATGCCGCCTTCCGGGGCGCGATCGGCGGAAAACGACACGTCACGGTGCTGGGCGGCGGGTTGATCGGCTGCGAATTCGCCAACGATCTGGCGCAGGCCGGGTTTGCCGTTGACGTGGTGCATCTGGGCGACTGGCCGCTGGAGCGGCTGATGCCGGTCGAGGCGGGGCGGCGCCTGGCCGACAGCTTGCATGCCCTGGGCGTGACCTGGCATTTCGGGCACACCGCCAGGCGCGTCGATTCGACCCCGGCCGGGTATGAGGTCGTGCTGGATGACGGCCGGAAGATCGCCACCGATGTCGTGCTGTCCGCGATCGGGCTGCTGCCGCGCACCCAGCTGGCCAAGGCGGCGGGCATGGCCGTGGGGCGCGGCATCCAGACCAACCGCCTGCTGGAAACCGACACGCCGGACGTGTATGCAATGGGCGACTGTGCCGAGGTCGAGGGCCGCAACCTGCCCTATGTGATGCCGCTAATGGTGCAGGCGCGCGCGCTGGGCGCGACGCTGACCGGTACGCCGACCCCCGTGGTCTATCCGGCGATGCCGGTGATGGTGAAGACGCCGGCGCACCCGGTCGCCGTGCTGCCGCCGAAAATCGGGGCTGTCGGCGGCTGGCAGGTGGAATGCACCGACACCGGCGTGTGCGCGCTGCACATCGGTGAAGACGGCGTCCTGCAGGGCTTTGCGCTGACCGGCAGCGAAACCGCCCGTCGCAATGCGCTGGTCAAGGACATGACGGCCCAGGCGTGAGCCGGGGCGGGTTCACGCGCTTTCGTCGTCGCGCGTGGGCTGCAGCGAGTCGATCAGCGGGCAGCTGACCTTGCCCCGGCTGGCTTCGCAGCGGCCAACCAACTGTGACAACGCGGCTTCGATGCGCTGCAGGTCGGCCAGCTTTTCCCTCACCATCTCGAGTTTGTGTTCGGCAATCGCCCGGGCTTCCTGGCAATGCATGCCGTCGTCCAGGTTCAATAGCTGCGCGGTTTCGTCGAGCGTGAAGCCGATGCGTTGCGCTGCCTTGATGAAGAGCACGCGCGACACGTCGGCGTGCGAGTAGTGGCGGATTCCCCCCAGGGGCTTGACCGGCTCGGCCAATAGGCCGCGGCGCTGGTAATAGCGAATGGTTTCGACATTGACGCCCGCCTCGCGTGCCAGTCTGGAGATGGTCAGCATGCGCGCTTGACTCCGTAGTGGGGTACGGACTCTATCCTACGTCCATCGAGTCTGTCGGGATAGATCCATGAACATGAAGTCCACCCTGTGGGCCAGCGCAGTCACTGCGATCGGCGCTTCGCTGTGCTGCGTGGCCCCGCTCGTGCTGGTGTCGCTCGGATTGGGCGGAGCGTGGTTGTCCACGCTGACCCAGCTTGAAGCCTACCGACCCGTTTTCATCGTGCTCACGCTGGGCCTGCTGGGACTTGCCTGGATCAGGCTCTATCGCCAGCCTGTGGTGTGCGAGCCCGGTCGCGCCTGTGCCGATGGGGCGGTGCAGCGTCGGCAGCGACAGATTTTCTGGGGCGTGACGGCATCCTTGCTGCTTCTGCTCGCTTTTCCCTGGTATGCATCGATTTTCTATTGAGGAGGTTGTATGAAGCGTTCCATGCTTTTGACGCTCGCTTTGCTTGCATGCTCGAGCCCGCTGCTTGCGGCGCAGAAAACCGTCACCCTTGGCGTGCCCGGCATGACCTGCGGCGCCTGCCCGATCACGGTAAAAAAAGCACTGACCGACGTGAAAGGCGTCATCCGTGCAGAGGTCGACTATGACAAGCGGCAGGCCGCCGTGACCTATGACGACACTCTGTCCAGCCCGGACCAACTCATGCGGGCAACGGCCAATGCCGGCTATCCGTCGACAATCAAGGGACGCGCGCAATGAGCGATTTCACCCCCGATTCCACCATTACCTGCCCGCTGTGCGGGTATGTCAAAACCGAAACCATGCCGACCGACGCGTGCCAGTGGTACTACGAGTGCGAGGGGTGCCACGAGGTGTTGTCGCCCTTGCCGGGCGACTGTTGCGTATTCTGCTCCTACGGCACGGTGCCGTGCCCGCCGGTGCAGCTGCAGCGGGCCCAGGGCGGGAGCTGTTGCCCGGGCTGACCTGCTGACCGGGGCGGGGCTCAGCAGGCCATGCAGGGCTCGACCGGCAGGCCGCGCGCGATCCAGCCCGGACCGGCAGCACTGCCGATCATGCCTTCCTTGATGTTGTAGACATTGGTGAAGCCGACCTGCTGCATGAGCTTCTGGATATGGGTCGTGCGGTTGCCGGTGCGGCAGATCAGCCCGATCGGTGCGTTGCCGTCGCCCTTTACCTCGAGCGCGACTTCGCGCAGGAAGCCCATCAGGCCCTGAGGGTGTTCCATGTTGATGCGGCGCGCGTCTTTCGCGACGCCGGTGTGCCGCCATTCGTCCGGGCGTCGAATGTCGATCAGCAGCATTTTGCCGGACTGAATCAGTGCATAGGCCTCGGGCGCCGAGATGTCGGGGCCGGGTTCCGCCGCGCGGGCAAGGAACGGCAGCAGCATCAGGCAGGCGGCCAATGAGGCGAGAAGTCTTCGGGTGAGCATGGTTTTTTCGCTAAGTGGGCTTCAATGAATTAGTTTAAATCGGCCGGCGCAAGTTCCACCATCGCAATGCATGGCGAGCACGCCCAAGTTGCGCGAGAATGCGCCATGGACATCTTTCGAATCTTTCACCTGCAGTGCGCGCGGCGCCTGCCGGCACTGCCCGACACGCACCCCTGTTCGCGCCTGCATGGACATTCGTTCCGGGTTGAACTGACAGTCAGCGGCGAACTCGATCCCGTGCACGGCTGGGTCGTCGACTTTGCCGATATCGAGACTGCCTGGCAGCCGATCCACGCGTCGCTCGATCATCGCTACCTCAACGACATCGAAGGCCTCGAAAACCCGACCAGCGAGCATCTCGCGATCTGGCTGTGGCGGCAACTCAAACCCGCGTTGCAGGGCTTGTCCCAGGTCAAGGTCATGGAGACGCACGACTCCGGCTGCGTGTATCGCGGCTGAGCGACGCGGGACGCCCGACGCCTAGCCGGAGATCGCGTCTGCCTCGTCTTCCTTGGCGAGGATCGGCGTTGCCAGCACCTTGTCGATGCGCTTGCCGTCGAGGTCGACCACTTCAAACTGCCAGTTTTCCCAGGCCAGCACGTCTCCGGTCTGCGGCAGCCGGCCGGACAGCCACATCACCAGACCGCTCAGCGTGTGGTAGCGGTGCCGCCCGGCATCGGGCAGCTGGCGCAGCCCCAGCCTGTCCTGCAGTTCGGGGATCGGGATCAGGCCGTCGAGCAGCCAGGAGCCGTCGTCGCGCTGCACGGCCCAGGGCTCCTCGTGCTTGCCTGGCTTGAATTCGCCGGTCACCGATTCGAGCACATCGCGCAGCGTGACGAGACCGTTGACATCCCCGTATTCGTCGATGATCAGCACCAGGTGCGTGTCCGACGCGCGGAACTGCTCGAGCAGGTCGAGTCCGCTCAGGCTCTCGGGCACGTATACCGCCGGCGTCAGCGCGTCGGTCAAGCTCGGCGCCGCCCCGGCCAGCAGGGTATTGAGCAGCTGGCGCGTGTTGAGCACGCCCAGCACTTCGTCGAATCCCTCGTGGCAGACGGGCAGGTGGGTGTGCGGCGACGCCGCTACGAGACGCAGGTTTTCCTCCAGCGGCAGGCTGGTGTCGAGGTATTCGATTTCGTTGCGCGGAATCATCAGCGAACTGACCGGGCGGTCGTCGAGGCGGAATACGTTGCGCACCATCTCGCGCTCCTGCTGCTCGATCGAGCCCGCCTCGGAACCCTCTTGCAGGAGCGCGTGGATTTCCTCCTCGATGATGGCCTGCTGGCTGGATTTCTGGTTGCCGAGCAGCTTCAGAATGGCGTCGGTCGAGATCGACAGCAGGCGAACGAAGGGGCGCGCCAGGACCGCCAGCAGGTTCATCGGCCGCGCCACGCGGCGCGCGATGCCCTCGGGATTGAACTGGCCGATGCGCTTGGGCACCAGTTCGCCGATCACGATCGAGAAGTAGGTGATGACGACGACCACCAGGGCGGTCGCGGCGATGCCGCTGGCCTCCGCCTCCATTCCGGCCTGCTGCAGCCAGAGGGACAGCGGTTCGGCCAGCACCGCTTCGCCGACGATGCCGTTGAGGATGCTGATCGAGGTGATGCCGATCTGCACGGTCGACAGAAAGCGCGTCGGGTCGTCGTGCAGCTTGAGGGCGACCCTGGCCGACTTGTCGCCTTGGTCGGCCATGGAGGCAAGGCGCGGGCGGCGTGCCATCACCAGCGCGATTTCGGACATGGCGAACATGCCATTCAGCACGATTAATACGGTCAAGAGCAGGATTTCCATGAAGTGCCTTGGTCAGAGGAAGGTGACAGCATGCCACGATCGGCATGGAACCGGGAGGAGGGGGGCGAGCAGGCGTGAGCCTGCCTCTTTCGGGGGGGCGGCCAGCGATGCAGCAGGCAGAAAAAAGACGCCCGGCTCCGGGCGTCTTTTCAAGGGGGCAGACTTACTGGATGGCCAGCTTCCTGGCCGTGGCGGTCGCCTTCTTGGGCAGGACCAGTTCCAGCACGCCGTCGCTGTATTTGGCCTGCGACTGGGCTTCGTCGATGTCGTGCGCCAGCGTGAAGCTGCGCGAAACCTTGCCGCAGTAGCGTTCGGAACGCAGCACTTTTTCGTCCTTCTTCTCTTCCTTCTCGACCCTGGTTTCGGCGCTGATCGAAACCTGGTTGCCGTCGATGCTGACGTGGATGTCTTCCTTCCTGACGCCCGGAATGTCGGCATGAACGGTATAGGCCTTGTCGTTCTCCTTCAGGTCCATCTTGATCTGCATCTGGGGCTGGCCTTCCAGCAGGGCGGGGCGGACGAAAAAGCCCTTGAAGAAGTCATCCATATCGCCGAAGGGTTCGAAGCGGCCGAGGCCGAAAGGATCGTATCGCGTGAGGTTGGACATGAAAACGCTCCCGAATGAGTGGATTGAAATGCAGGTGTCAGCGCATAAGCGCTTACATGTTTCAACTTAGGTTCGGCCCCTCATTATTCAATACGTGCAAGTCCTGATAACGCGTGCACCGCGCGCGGCCGGCCTCGTCTTTACTTCAGCACCTGGACAATGACGCGGCGATTCTGGCGACGGCTTTCAAAGGCCGGATCGTGGGTGACCGGTTTCAGGTCGCCATATGAAATCGCCGACATGCGGTGCAGCGGGATGTGGCCCGTCTCATGCAGGTAGCGGCGCACCGACTCGGCGCGTTCCAGCGCGATGCGACTGTTCTGGCTGCCGAGGCTGATGTTGTCGGAGAAGCCGATGACCTCGATGAAGACGTGCGGCAGTTGCGGACGGGTGGCGGCGATCAGCTGGTCCAGCGCGGCGCGTCCAGCGGCGGTCAGTTCGGGGGCTTCGTAATTGAACAGCACCATGTCTTCGTTCAATTGCAGCGAGTGCACGACCTTGCCGCTGACCAGGCGGCTGTCGCGCGCGATCCGGATTGCATCGTCGGCCGTGGACTGAGCCTGCTGGATCGCGCCGGCTTGCCCGTCGGTCTGGCTGGCTATCCGTGCCAGTGTCTGCTGCATGTCGGAGACGCGGGCACGCAGGGCGTCGAGGTCGTGCTTGAGCGTGGCGTCGTCCTGGCCGAGTCGGGAGACGACCAGGCCCTGTTCGGATTCCAGCCTGGCCAGCCGGGCCTCCAGCTGCCGGTGCAATGCGCCGGCTTCGATATCGGGAGCAGGCTGGGTGGCGCAGCCAGAGAGGGCGACAACGGGAATGGACAACAACAGCAGGAAAGCGGATCGCACGGACAACTCCTCTTGAAGCGAATCGAATAGGGTATACGAACTCGGGTGCAGCTTGGTGTCGGCAGGACGAGGCACCTGCACCAATTTGAAGCGAGCCGGATTTCCGGCGCACCATGACTGCGCGAATGGCATTGAAAATCTCAACCGGGTTTTAACAAAGTCTCTATAAAACAGAAGGATAGCGTCCCTGGCACAGACTCTGCTGGGTGATGGGTCCAAGGAGTCACCATGTCTGTCGTTTCATCTGTCTGTTGTTACTGTGGCACGGGTTGCGGCGTGCTGGTCGAGGCCGACGCCGGAAAGATCACCGGCGTGAGGGGGGATCCTGCGCACCCGGCCAACCAGGGCAAGCTGTGCACCAAAGGTTCGACGCTGGCGCTGTCATCCCGGGCGGGGGGGCGCGCACTGTATCCCGAATCGCGTCCCGACAGGTCGTCACCGCGCCAGCGCATCAGCTGGGAAACCGCGCTGGACCAGGCGGCCGACCGGTTTGCGGCGATCATCCGCGAGCATGGACCGGATGCCGTCGGCTTTTATATTTCCGGCCAGTTGCTGACCGAGGATTATTACGTTTTCAACAAGCTGGCCAAAGGCCTGATCGGCACCAACAACGTCGACACCACCTCGCGGCTGTGCATGTCGAGCGCGGTGGCAGGCTACAAGGCCACGCTGGGCGCCGACGCGCCGCCGGGGTGCTACGAGGACGTCGATCATGCCGGCGTCATCTTCATCGCCGGCTCGAACACCGCGTTTGCGCACCCGATCCTGTATCGGCGCATCGAAGCGGCGCGCAAGCGCAATCCCGACCTGAAAGTGGTCGTGGTCGACCCGCGCCGCACCGATACTGCCGACGAGGCCGACCTGCACCTGGCGGTTCTGCCGGGCACCGACGTTGCGCTGTTCCACGCGATGCTCAATGTGATGCTGTGGGAAGACCTGATCGACCGCGACTATATCGCTGCCCATACCGAAGGCTGGGACAAGCTGCGTGAAACCGTGCGCGAATATACGCCCGAGAAAATGGCGACGATTTGCGGCGTGGCCGCCGAGGACATCGTGCAGGCCGCGCGCTGGTTCGCCAGGGGGCCGACGCTGTCCCTGTACTGCCAGGGCCTGAACCAGTCGACCTGCGGCGTCGACAAGAATGCCGCGCTCATCAACCTGCATCTGGCCAGCGGCCAGATCGGCAAGCCGGGTGCCGCGCCGCTGTCGCTGACGGGACAGCCCAACGCCATGGGCGGACGCGAGGTGGGCGGTATGGCGCATCTGCTGTCGGCGCATCGGGACATGAGCAATCCCGAGCACCGCGCCGAGGTGGCACGGCTATGGGGCGTCGAGTCCGTGCCGGAACAGCCTGGCAAGACCGCGCTGGAAATGTTCGAGGCAGTGCGCAAGGGCGAGATCAAGGCGCTGTGGATTTCCTGTACCAACCCGGCGCAATCGCTGCCCAACCAGGCGCTGGTGCGCGAAGCCCTGCAGGCCGCCGAATTCGTGGTGGTGCAGGAAGCCTTTGCCGATACCGAAACCGCCGGATACGCCGACCTGCTGCTGCCTGCCGCCACCTGGGGCGAGAGCGAAGGCACCGTCACCAATTCAGAACGACGCATCTCGCGCGTGAGGATGGTGGTGCCGCCGCCGGGCGAGGCGCGGCCGGACTGCCGGGCGGTTGTCGAATTTTCGCACCGACTGGGCGAGCGGCTCGGCAAGGACGGCAAGCGCCTGTTCCCGTATGCCTGCCCCGAAGACGTCTTCAACGAGCATCGGGAGTCCACGCGCGGCCGTGACCTCGACATCACCGGCCTGACCTACGCCCTGCTCGATCAGGGACCGCAGCAATGGCCGCTGCCGGAGGGCGCCGGCACGGGCAAGCCGCGCCTGTATGAAGACGGCGTGTTTCCGACCGCGTCCGGCCGGGCCCGCTTCTA
>JBFHQA010000097.1:0-9907 GCA_041592455.1 Thiobacillus sp.
GCGTCGACAGATCCTTGCCCCACGTCGTCAGGTGCAGGCCACGTCTTGCGCGGATCACGCCATAGGCATCGGTGCGGACCTCGAAGCCCTGGCCGCGCAGACTGCCGCGATAGTTGTCCGAACGATGGCGCAGATGGCCGAAATTCAACTGCGTGGTGTATTGCGTCGTCGAGAGCTGGACCGCGAGCTGGCCATCGGTATCGTCGAACAGCAGCTGGTTGTGCCCGAGTCCCGCCCATTCGCGGGTGCGCAGGCCAAGGAGGGCGGCGGCGTGGTGGTGCGCCTCGCCGGCGGCGCCATGCCAGGCCGGGCTCTGGCCGCCGGCGCGATTACCTTGTCCTGCGGGCTGGCTGTCGTGGGCGGATTCGAACACCTCGGGCGTGGCGGTCGGGTCGGCTTGAGTCCGCGCTACATAGCTTTCACTTGAGGCAGCTTCGCCGTTCTGACTGGCGCGATCCTCGCGCGAGAACTGACTGCCTTCGCCGCGGCCGTTGTAGACGCTGGTCAGTACCACCGGCTGGTCGAGCTGGCCGTGGATGAAGCCGACCAGGACTTCCTGGCCGATGCGCGGCAAGAGGCTGGCGCCACGCGTGGGGCCGGCCGCGCGCTGCAGTACCGGCACCCAGGCGGTATTGCGGTCGTCGGGGGCTTCAGCTTTTTGCCAGAAGAACTGCACCCGGACGCGGTGATACGCGTCGGCGTAGATTTCCTCGTTGCCGGGCGTGGTTTCGCCGTGCGGCCCGACCACGCGCGCGGGCAGCGTGAAGCCGGGGACGACGTGGGCTTGGCGCGGCAGGCTCGCGCGCAGGGGCACGGCGCGGGGGGCGAGGCAGGCGGCGTTGGCGTAGCCGCTCTTCTTGAGCTGCCGCATCAGTTCGGGCGCGAAGCGCGCAAGGCGCGTCGGACTGTTGTCGCCGAGCAGGGCAGGGAAGCCGGGATGGATTTGCGGCACGTCGACCAGCGCGTCGAGCAGCGTCGTCAGCTGGCGGGCCAGCGTGTCGTTGTCGCTGCGCGGCAGGTTGTTGATGCCCACGTGCAGCACCGACAGTACGTTGAAGGCGTTCTCGTTGGCGGTGCCGGCGGGCGCGCCGCCGCCGTGGTCGGCCAGATGATCGGTGAAGCCTTCTCCGAATTCGGCGTAGTTGCGCACCGAGAGATGGCTGCCGGCATGGAGGCTGCGTACCGTGCCCGTGCAGTGGATGTGCCATTGCGCGAGGTCGAGCGATTGCTGCGTCAGGCGGGCATACCGTGCGGCGTCGGCCTGCGTGGCCTGTCGTGCGTCCTGTGCATTGGCATAGCGTTCGAGCGTGGGCACGTGCTCGGGGCGAAACGCCGAGGGCTCGCTCGCGGTGACGCTGCGCTTGTCATGCCAGTGCCAGCTGACGGTCGTGCTCTGGTTGATGCCGACGCGGCGGCCCTGCTGCCAGTCGGTCAGCACATCCTGCTCTTCCTGGCTGTCGCCCTGGTGCCAGCGGATGCCGGCGCCGCCGAGCGATGACTGCGAGCAGACGTCTTCGGGGAAGTCGTCGGTGTCGGAGAAGATGACGAGTTCAGAGAGCGGGCCACCGAAATCCGGGCCGGCATCGCCGTTCGTCAAGCAGGCTTCGCCCTGCCGCATGACCCAGCCCAGGCCTTCTTCGGCGAGCAGGCGGGTCAGGAAGTCGTAGTCGCTTTCCTGATACTGCACGACCATCGGACGCGCCGGCACATCGGCGAGAAACGCCTCGACATGACTGTCGAGCTTCCACTTGAGCACGTTGGCCGAGACATAGGCGTCGAGCACCTGGGTGACGATCTCGACCAGGGTCCGGTTCTGGAAGATGCGGTTGCGCGGCGCCTGCGTGGCATACCAGATGCCCGGCACAAGCGTGAGCTGGTAGCGGCCCACGCCACCGTCCGATCCGAGGTGGGTGGCTTTCTGCACGAAGCCGCTGCGCCACGCGGTCGAGCCGTCGGCCAGGCGAGTGCCGAAGCCGGCCTGGCGATGCAGCATCGTGCGCGTGGACAAGCCGGCCTCGGTCGCGATCAGGTTCACGATCCAAGCGCTGGCGCCGCAGACGCTTTCGTGTCCGCACCATGATTCGAGCATCAGGCCTTCGGGCAGGCCAGGTGCGCCGCGCCATACGTAGAGACGCAGGCCATCGTCGAGCAGGACAGGAAAGAGACTTTCGGCGAGGCTGCCTACGAAGGGGGGCGTGAGCATGTGAAACGAGCCGATGACGGGTAATGACATGTGGCGCCGATGCTGCGTTGATGGCGACACGATTTTTCGCGTTGGATCGTAATTCTGAGGAACAAGTCCAGACAATAGGCCGTTCGGATGTCGCACAAGGCCGATCGCTGCCGGAAGCGTCAGGGCGAGGCTTGTTGTGGTGCGGCACGACATCCGAACGGCCTATTTTTTTTGTGGGGGTGTCCTTCGATAATCCCCCGACCCGATGACGTCAGCCTAAGGTGGGCTGCGGCCGAGGCAGTCCCTTCCTGATGCTAGGCGGCGGGTTTGCCGAGCACGCCCTTGACGGGGAGTTCGACGTGACCCAGGTCCATGAGCTTCCAGCGGCCGCCCCACTTCAGACCGACCGATTCCGCTACCTGGCCGTAAAGCTGGTAGCCCTGCATGGCCCAAGGATCTTTTTCGGATATGACGATTTTTCCGTTGCGCATAAAAGCAGCATCAGCCGCGAGACCATATTGATGGTAGCTCTGGTACGCACGGGCATTGGTTACGCTGGCACCCATCCGGGCCAGCTTGTCCTGGCGTTCGGGCGATCGAAAGCCCTCGAGCATGACCATCCGGTAGCCGTGTTCGCGCTCCATGATCCTGAACGACAACAGAAGCCGCTGACGGAATTCGGTATCGAGCAGGTCCCAATCCCGGCTTGCAAACTGGATGTCGGGGCGTTCGGCCTGGACTTCGATCGTGAGAAAGCTCTCGGGCGGGAGCGGAGGCGGGGGCACGAGTTGCTCGCCTTGCAGCAAGGCTGTCACGACCGGGATGTCATGCGTGTCGATGTCGCTGAAGCCCTCGATTTCGACCTGCGAGCGAAACAGGAATGCGACCGCGACCGGCAGCAGGACGATGCTGCCGGCGGCGATCAGGTAGCGGCGATGCTGCTGCCACGAAAAATAGACACGCGAGACCGGTGGGCGCGCGACGGCCGGTACGCGGGGTGAAAACGACGGCCGCAGCATGCCCGGAACAGCTGCCAGCAGGCGTTTGAGCTTGCGTACCGAGTTCAAAAGGCTGGGAGTGGACACGAAGTACCAGATGGCAAGCGCAAACAGGACGAGATAGACAGCGACAAAAAAAATGATCATGGATCGAGCAGCGCAAAGCAGTCGTTTTTGTTTTTTTAGTGTACGTGAGCTCGATTTGAGGTGTCGTCATTTTTTGATGGCGCCGGAACGAACAAGGCGATGAAGGGGTAAGGGATATGTCGTTTCTGGATGGCATGAAGCGCAAGAAAAAGAAACCTGTCCGCGAAGACGTATGGGATGCGCCGACCTTGTTCGGTGGCCTGGGCCCGGATGCGCCTCAGGCAGAAAAGAAAATCAGCGTGCTGTCGGCGGCCGGCGGCAAATCCTCGCGACGTCCGCGTCAGCCGCAACCGCCCGCCAGGCCTCGCTCCGGAAAAAGACGATATGCAGTGGCTGCATTGTTCATGGTGCTCGTGGGGGTCGGAGCGGTCGGGGTTTGGCAGTCAGACGTGCTCGACCGGAATGCCGCTGCCGCCCTCATGAGCCGGATCGACGCCTGGTTCGGATCGGAGGCGAGCGGCGACATCGCGGGTGCGCCCACGCTGCGCGTCCAGTCGGCCATGATTCCGGCGCAGTCGGCCGAGGCAAGCCCGGCGGGCCCCGCGATGCCGCGCGAAACAGCCGTGATCGAACGCGTCGCCCTGTCGCAAGAAGCGAGCGCGACGCCCCCCGCCCCCCCGGCTGCCGCTATCGAATCCGCACTTGGCGAGGCCGTCACGCCTGCTGCGCGTACGACGGCAGGGCCTGCGCGAGCCACGGCTGCGACGCCTCGCACGACAGGCACCGCCAAAAACCCCGCAGCCAACGAGACAGGCCGTTCCCGGCCAGCGACTTCAAGCGACACCGGCCCCCGCCTTGCCCGGGAGGAAAGCGTCTCGCTTGAAAACCGTTCAGACAAAAAAGTGCAGGTCGCCCGCTCGAAGGAGCCGGACCCCGATGCCCAGTTGCTCGAGGCCTTGCTGATCCACCTGCGCAAAACCGAGTCCGCCAAGGGGGCCAATCGCTGATCGGGATCGGTTCTCAGGCGATGCGAATTTCACGGACAGTCCCCTACATGTTCAACCTTCAATTATCTCGGGTCAGCCCTTATGCCACGTCCTCTAATTGTGCTTGGTGACAAGACCGACCATGGCGGCCAGGTCGTGGCCGCTTCGCCCACCACGACGATCAACGGCATTCCGGTCGCCCGCGTGGGCGATGCCGTGACGTGTCCTCGCAAGGGGCACGGCACGACCGTGATTGCCTCGGGCGACCCCAACATGCTTGTCGACGGCATTCCGGTTGCGCGGCACGGCGACAAGACGGCCTGCGGCGCGACGCTGATTGCCTCCCAGACGCTGACCACCAACAGTGACTGAGTGTCAGGATCGTTCATGGTGAGGCGTGTGTTGGGCGTCCTGGCGCGGGGCGTGCTGATTTTTGCGGTGGTGTGGCTGGTGGTCATCGGCTACTGGCAATACACGCGCCGGGTCGTTTCATCGTCCGAGCTGATCGTGTACCTCGGGCTGCTGCCGCTCGGCTTGTTGCTGGGCTACTGGATGCTCAAGGGCATGATCAGCCTGGGCAAGACAATCAACGCTCGACGCAGGCAGAAAGCCGATGCTCAGGCGAATGCTGCGCAACCGGCCGGCAACCTGGACGAAGCCGGGAAGCCGCCCGCCGAACAGCCCTTGCTGGTCCTGGCCAGCGCGCTTGCTTCAGGGTTGGGCGATGCTGAAACGTGGATCGAAAGGACCCGCAATTACGAAGTCCATCATGCGCTCGACGGCAGCCTGTCCGACACGCTGGGTTGGCCGTTGCGCTCGATTCGTCTGTCTGACCTCGACGAGGCGGACGATGCGTCGGGCGATGAAACCTGGATTGCGATGCAGCCCGGCGTGCGGCGGATGGCGCGCATGCTCGAACGCGTGCAGGACGATCTGTCAGGCGTCCTGAGAAGCGCGGCGGAGATTGCCGCGCAAGCCGGGCGGCAGGGCTCGACTGCAGACAAGCGGGCGATCCTGCACCCGGAATGGACCGGCCAGCCGACGCCCGATTCCGGGCCTGAGACGGCAGCTCCTGTCGCACCCGTTTCCGGCGTCAACTCGCTGGCGGTGCATCTGGTGTTGCCCGGGTTTGTGAGCGAGTCCGAGGCCGGCACGCTGCGTGCGGCGAGCCTTGCCTGGGCCAGTCAGTCAGGCTGGTTGCCCGAAGCCGTGACGGTGACCGTCGCGCGAGTCGAGCATGGGCGCGCCGCGTTGACCCTGATCGGAGAGCTGGTTCAGCAGCAGGTCCATAAACCCGCCCGCATGCTCGTCCTGCTGTCGGCCGTGTCCTGGCTCGACGATAACCTGCTGTCCGATCAGTTGCAGAGCAATCCGGCGTGGGCCGAGCGGCTTCGCAAATCCGCGACCATCGTGGGCGAAGCGGCCGCTGGCATGGTGCTGGCAAACCAGCCGCTGGTCGATCCGGAGACACGCGAATCGAGCGCTGCACTCGCCAGGTTGTCCCGCCTCACGGTGGGAGAGCGCCAGAAACCCGTCGACGCCAAAGGCACGGTCGATGCCGAGCTTCTGGATGCGTTGTCGCAAGGCCTGGTCCGTGCCTATGGCATCGATCCGGCACAAGTCAGGCGGGTGGTCGCTACCGGCGATCTCGGGTCCGGCCGCCCGGTCGAGCTTGGCAAGTGGCTGACCGACTACCTGCCTCACCTGAGTCTCGTCGATGACTCGATCCAGGTGGGTCAGCACCTGGGCGAGTGCGACCCCGTATCCGATCTCGTGGCGCTGGTGCTCGCGGTCGAGTCGTGCCGGGAGGTCGAGGCCCCGGTTCTTTATTGTTCGAATCACAGTTCTCACTGGCGCGGGCTGTCTGCAATCCTGCCCGTTGCCCAGGCAGCATGACTATCAAGTTTCAGGGATAAAAATCAAAATGCGTCGTTTCAGTTATGTGTTGCGGAGCCGGGCGTTCTGGGCGTTTGTGGGGTTGTCGCTGATGCTTGCGCTGACCTTTATTTCGGCCCAGGTGCTGAAAACCAGCCTGATCTGGGCAGGCGTTGTCGTCGCCGTCGGGCTGGTCGTCTGGCTTGGCGTGTGGTGGGTCAGGCGGCGCCGCGCGCAACAGTCGTCCGAGCAGATCGCCGAGGTGCTGACCCAGATGGGGGGGCGTCCGGGAAAATCTGAGGCAGGTGAAAAGAAGGAGGAGATCGACTTTCTGCGCCAGCGCATGCAGGAGGCGGTCAAGAAGATCAAGACCTCGAAGCTCGGCGAAGTGTCGGGCAGCGCCGCGCTCTACGAATTGCCCTGGTACATGGTGATCGGCAATCCGGCTGCGGGCAAGAGCACGGCGATCGTCAATTCGGGCTTGCGCTTTCCGTTCTCGGACAAGACTGGCAACATCATCCAGGGCATCGGCGGCACGCGCAATTGCGACTGGTTTTTTACCACCGATGGCATTCTGCTCGATACAGCAGGGCGCTATTCTGTCTACGATGAAGACCGCAAGGAGTGGCTCGGCTTTCTGGGCCTGCTCAAGAAGGCTCGTCCGCGCGCGCCGATCAACGGCATCATCATCGCCGCGAGCATTGCCGAGTTGACGCAGAACAAGCCCGAATACGTCATCAACCTGGCCAAGAGCCTGCGCCAGCGCGTCCAGGAACTGACCGAAAATCTCGAGATCTTCGCGCCGGTCTATGTGGTGTTTACCAAGGCCGACCTGATCGCCGGATTCGTGGAGTTTTTCGAGGATTCGTACGGCGAGGAGACGAACCGCGTGTGGGGATCGACCCTGCCGTACGAGCCGACCGCGCGACAGGATGTCATGGCCGAATTCGAGGCGCGCTTCGAGGAGTTGTACGAAGGTCTGCGCGAATTGAGCCTGGCCAATATGGCTGCCAATCGCGGGCAGGTCTTGTCACCCGGGCTCATCACCTTTCCGTATGAGTTCGCCGCCATCAAGCCGGCGCTGCGCGCTTTCATCGCGACGCTGTTCGAGGACAACCCCTTCCAGTTCCGGCCGATCTTCCGCGGCTTCTACTTCACCAGCGCCGTGCAGGAAGGCTCGGCCGTCGGTCTCGTGCCGGAGAAGATCGCCGATCGCTTTGCGCTCAACCTCAATCCGATGAGTTCCACGGCGCGCGTGCTGGCCAGTCATGGATTCTTCCTCAAGGACCTGTTCTCCAAGGTCATCTTCGCCGACCGCGCACTCGTGCGGCAGCACACATCGAGGCGCAAGCGCCAACTGCGCATGTCGGTATTCTTCGGCTCGGTCGCCCTGCTGGCGCTCCTGATGGGGGGGTGGACCTGGTCGTATTTCAGCAACCAGCAGCTGATCGACAACGTCGAGGCCGACCTCAAGCACATCAGCAGGATCCAGGCAGGCAAGATCGACCTGTCATCTCGGCTCGACGCACTGGTGGTTCTCCAGGACCGCCTCGAGCAGTTGCGTGCCTTCAACGAGAGCACGCCCGTGAGCCTCGGCCTGGGCCTGTACCAGGGCGACAAGCTCGAGAAAAAGTTGCGCGACGAATACTTCAATGGCGTGAACGAGGTGCTGCTCAAGCCCGTTGTCGCCAATATCGAAGGCTTCCTGAACGACGTCGTGGCACAGCCCCAGCTGCAGCAAAGCGGCCCTGCGCTGGTGCAGGCGTCGGCCGGCAGCCCCGCGCAGTCCCCGGTCCAGGCGTCAGCTTCTGCAACCAGTACGCAGTACAAGGAAATGTCGCCTGCCAATTCCGACGACGCCTACAATGCCCTGAAGACCTACATCATGCTGGCGAGTCACGAGCACCTCGACGGCGGCCACCTCAACGACCAGATCACGCGGTTCTGGCGCGCGTGGGTCGAGAACAATCGCGGGACGATGTCGCGCGAAGAAGCCATACGCAAGGCCGAGCGCGTGCTGAGCTATTTCCTGACCCAGGTTGGCACGCCCGACTTCCCGCTCATCGAGAATCGTCTTACGCTGGTCGACCAGACGCGCGACAGCCTGCGCAAGGTCGTCAAGGGCATGCCGGCACGCGAACGGGTCTATGCCGAAATCAAGCTGCGTGCCTCGACCCGGTTTGCCCCGGTGACGGTGGCACGCATCGTCGGCGAGGAGAACAAGGATCTCGTCGCCGGCAGCCATGTGATATCGGGCACCTTCACGCGGGACGCCTGGGAAGGCTACGTGCGCGATGCCATCAAGGATGCCGCCAACAAGGAACTCCAGACCAGCGACTGGGTGCTGAAAAGCTCGGCGCGCGACGACCTCACGCTCGAAGGCAGCCCCGAGCAGATCAGGAAGCTGCTGACCGGCATGTACAAGGCCGAATACGTGCAGGAGTGGCAGAAATTCGTGCAGGGCGTGGCCATCCGGGAATTCGCCGATTTCGACCAGGCCGCCACGGGCATGAACCGCCTGGGCGACCCCACGCTGTCGCCAATCAACAAGCTCATGGAAACGTTGTATCGCGAAACGGCCTGGGACAATCCCTCCTTGCTCAACCAGAGCATGAACAATGCCAAAAGCGGCGTCTTGCAGTGGTTCAAGAACCTGTTCAACCGCCGCAGCCCGGTCAGCGTGGACATGAACCTGAGCATGGGGAGTGAGTCATCCGAGCTGCAGATGGGGCCGATCGGCAAGGAGTTTGCCGCGGTTGCCAAGCTCATGGTGACGCAGGGCGGTGGCAACGATGCCAATCAGCTCAAGGCGTATCTCAAGCTGTTGTCCAAGCTGCGCACCCGTTTCAATGAACTCAAGAACTCGGGAGACATCGGCCCCGGCGCTCGCGACATCGTCCAGAAAACCCTGGATAACTCGGGTTCCGAACTCGGCGAGACGCTGCGCTTCGTCGACGAGCAGATGCTCGTGGGCGTATCCGATACGTCGAAGGCCACACTGCGCCCGTTGCTGGTACGTCCGCTCATGCAGGCCTTTGCCGTGCTGCTGAAGCCGGCCGAGCGCGAGCTCAACAAGATTTGGGCAGCCCAGGTCTACGAGCCTTTCAATCAGTCTCTGGCATCCAAGTATCCGTTCACGAGCAGTTCCAATGTCGAAGCATCGGCGCAGGAAATCGCACAGATTTTCGGCACCGAAGGAAGCATTGCCAAATTTTCGGAGACACAACTCGGCGCCTTGATCACTCGTCGCGGAGACATCATCACCCCCCGGACCTGGGCCGACATGAGCATCCGTCTCAATCCACAGTTTGTCGGCGATTTCCCGCGTTACCTGGCGCAGCAGGGCGGCGGCGGCACTGCGGCCAATACCACGCTGTTCCAGATCATGCCTATACCGACGCCAGGCCTGTCCGAATACACGCTCGATATCGACGGACAGGTCATGCGCTACCGCAACGGCGCGCAACAGTGGACTAACTTCAGCTGGCCCAGCACGGCGGGCCAGCCGGGTGCCCGCATCACGGGTGTCACCCACGATGGCCGCTCCGTCGAATTTGTCTACGCACCCGGCCGCGCTGGCCTGGAGCGGCTGATCAGCAGTGCCCGTAAGGTCAAGCGCGAGAACGGCAGCTTCGAGATGAGCTGGACCCAGGACAATCAGGTGGTCAGGGTGAATTTCAGGATCATCAGCAGTCCGCAGGCTGATGGTGCCGGCAACCAGAGGGAGCAGGGGCTTCGCAACATGAAGCTGCCTGCAGTCATCGCCGGAGAATAAGAACATGATGCGA
>JBFHQA010000098.1:0-9900 GCA_041592455.1 Thiobacillus sp.
ACCGCGCCGCGCGGGATGGCCAGGATCAGCGGGTGCTGCCCCTTGAATCCGGCCAGGCGGGCGGCCAGTTTGTCGGCAGCGTCGTTGCGGTTCTGGAACATGTTTCCCCCTTGCATTGACCATAGCAAAGAAGCGGGTGAACGAACGCCTGCCCAATCCGGCTGTGCATAAAGTGTGCATTTACAGCAAAAGTATTCTATATTGTGCTTATGCATCAATTTAAGCTTGGAAAGGATAGTCGATGAGCCTCGCAGCATTGAATGACGTCGATCCGGCCAGTGTCCTGTCGGAAGCCTTGCTCAACGCCGGCAAGCTGCTCGGCATGAGCCAGTCCGACCTGGGCGCGATCATCGGCAAGGACCGCAGCGCCATCAGTCGCGGACGCATCGACCCGTCGAGCAAGGCGGGCGAACTGGCGTTGCTGCTGATTCGCTGTTATCGCTCGCTCTATGTGCTGGTGGGGGGCGACCCCAGGCAGATGCAGCACTGGATGAAGACCGATAACCTGCATACCGGCGGCATTCCCGCCGAACAGGTCAAGACCGTGCAAGGCCTGGTCAGCGTGCTGGAATATCTGGATGCGATGCGGGGCAAGCTCTAGGTGATCGATTGGCAAGCCTGCCTGGCCAAGGCGTCGCCCGGTCAAATCCAAGGCCAGGTATTCCGGCTGGTGGAAAGCCAGGAGCAGGTGGCCACCAACCAGCTGGTCCGTTCGCTCGACCGGCAGGCCATCCTGGAGAACATGCTGGAGCAGACCAAGCCGTGCCTGCGTCCGGGCACGGAGCTTCTCCACTATCTGCTGGCGACGCCGTTTCGCTATCCGCCGCTCAGGCATGGCTCGCGCTTCGGATCGCGCAGTGAACCCAGCCTGTTTTATGGCTCGCAGGCGATCCCCACCGTGCTCGCCGAGGCGGCGTATTACCGATTCGTGTTCTGGTACGGCATGACCGTTCCGCCTAACGGCAAGCTGGATACCCAGCACACGCTGTTCGACGTGCCCTACGCGACATCCAGCGGCCTGCGGTTGCAGGCGTCGCCCTTCGACTGTCATCGCAAGGCCCTGGCCAACCCGTCCGACTATCGTGCCAGCCAGGCCCTGGGGGCGGCCATGCGCGAGGCCGGCATCGAGGCGTTTGAATTCCTGTCCGCGCGCGATCCTTTTGCAGGCATCAATGTCGCGTTGTTCACGCCGCGGGCGCTGGCCGCAACGCAGCCTGCCTCTCAGGAGCCCTGGCTGTGCGAACTGACCGCCGAATACGTCAGGTTCCGGGCGGGCCGAGGGCCGGATTATTACGCTTTCTCGCTGGAGAGTTTTCAACGGAACGGCCGTCTGCCTGATCCGGCCGGGTGAACGTGGGCGCGGCGGGCAGCTTCCATTACACTCTACAACCAGCGCCGCTTTGCGCCACCAGGCCTCGAGCCGGCGACTCACCAGACAATAATGCATCACGAGCCCCAACCCAGCATGCCCGAAACCGCTTCCAGACCCTGTCCCTTCTGCACCCTCGACCCGCATCGCATCGTTGCCGAGAGCGAACTCGCCGTGGCCTACCGCGACGGCTTTCCCGTCTCGCTCGGCCACACCGTCATCATTCCGCGCCGCCATGTCGCCACGCTGTTCGAGGCTACCGAGGCCGAGCAGGCTGCCTTGCTGGCGATGCTGGCGCAGGCCAAGGACGTCATCGACCGGCATCACCAGCCCGACGGCTACAACATCGGCATCAACCACGGCCAGGCCGGCGGCCAGACCGTGCCGCACCTGCATATCCACCTGATCCCGCGTTATCGCGGCGACAAGGAAGATCCGCGGGGCGGGGTACGCTGGGTGTTGCCGGACAAGGCGAAATATTGGGCCTGATGCGGGCGGCCCCTCGTTCCCGAATGTCCCCCGGAGGCAAGGGCCCACGGGCACACGGCTGCCTGCGCACCGGGCGTGGCTACAGATTGATGAAACGGTTCCGTTTAAGCTGTCACACTCACACAACGCCCCTCAGGCCATCCTGGCATTTTCGCGCCTGGATCGGTACAGGCGGAGATAACAAGGTCTACGGATGAGCATTGGCCCCAAGCAGGTTTACGTCACGCAACCCTACCTGCCTCCGTTGGAGGAATTCATTCCTTATCTGGAGCAGATATGGGAGAGCAAGCAGCTTACCAACAACGGCCCATTCCACCAGCAACTGGAAAAGGCCCTGGGCGAGTACCTGGGCGTCGAGCACATCGCCCTGTTCACCAACGGCACGATCGCGCTGATCACGGCCTTGCAGTCGTTGCGGATCACGGGCGAGGTCATCACGACGCCGTATTCCTTCGTGGCGACCTCGCACTCGTTGCTGTGGAACGGGATCAAGCCGGTGTTCGTCGACATCGACCGGGACACGTTCAATCTCGACCCGGCGAAGATCGAGGCAGCCATCACGCCCCAGACCACCGCAATCATGCCGGTGCACTGCTATGGCCGTCCGTGCGACGTCGAAGCGATTCGGCAAATCGCCGACAACTACAACCTCAGGGTCATCTATGACGCCGCGCACGCATTCGGCGTGCGCGACGCCAGCGGCAGTATCCTGCGGCATGGCGACATGTCGGTGTTGAGCTTTCACGCCACCAAGGTATTCAATACCTTCGAGGGCGGGGCCATCGTCTGTCCCGATGCCAGGACCAAGGACCACATCGATCACTTGAAGAATTTCGGCCATGTGAGCGAGGTATCGGTGGTCGCGCCGGGCATCAATGGAAAAATGAGCGAGATCAATGCGGCGTTCGGACTGCTCCAGCTGAAGCATATCGACGCGGCGCTTGCGCGACGCAGGGCCATCGACGCGACCTACCGCGAGCGCCTGGCCGGGGTGAAGGGTATCCAGTGCCTGCAGGAAGGCCAGGGGCAGCAGGCCAACTATGCCTATTTCCCGATCCTGGTCGGACCGGAGTATCCGATCAGTCGCGATGCCCTCGACCAGAGACTCAGGGAGCACGGCATCAATCCCCGCCGCTATTTTCACCCGCTGATTTCCAGCTTCTCGATGTACCGGGGCCTGCCGTCGGCCCATCCGGACAACCTGCCTGTTGCTTCAGCCGTCGCCCAGCAGATTCTTTGTTTGCCGATCTATCCGGCCCTGGACATCGCGCAGGTGGAAGCCATCGTTGACCTGATCGCGGCGCAATGACGAAGCAGAAGCTGATCATCTACGGCAACGGCCAGATGGCGCGCATGTTCCTGCATTTCGCGCGGCTGGACTACGAGGTGGTGGCATTTACCGTGGATCGCTGCGTCCTGGCCGAACCGGTCATCGAGGGCCTCCCGGTCGTTCCGTTCGAGGACGTCGAGACGCAGTATCCGCCTTCCGCGCACAGCCTGATCACGGCGGTGGGCTACCGGGAAATGAACGCGCTGCGCGCGCGCAAGTACCAGGAAGGACTCGACAAGGGCTATGCCTTCGCCAGCTATGTCCATGCTTCCGTGGTGCGCCATCCGGGGGTGAGCGTTGGCACCAACAGCATCGTCCTCGACCATGTTGCGCTTCATCCCTATACACAGGTCGGCAGCAGCGTATTCATCGCCAGCAATACGTCGATCGGCCATGGTTGCCGCATCGGCGACAACTGCTGGATCAATTCGGGCGTGGCGGTGGGGGGCGAGACCGAGATAGGCGACAACGCCTTCCTCGGCATGAACGCCACTATCGGCGACAACATCTGCCTCGGACGGCAGTGCTACGTCGGGGCAAACACGCTGGTGAGCCGCAATACGTCCGCCGAAGAGGTGGTCATTTCGTCCAGCGGGGAGCGTTTTCCGTTGTCGAGCCAGGCTTTTCTTCAATTTATTGCCCGTTCCACCCGTTAGCAACTCATGCTGGCAACTTTTGAAGCTGTTCCCGTGTACGGGCATTTCCGTCTGGCTGCCGAACGCGCGCCCGACAAACTGGCGCTCGTCGCCGGCCATTCCTGCCACACCTATCGCAACCTGCTGAGGGACGTGGATGCGCTGGCCCATGGCTTGTCGACTGCCGGTGTGCGCGCGGGCGACCCTGTCGGCGTGCTGCTGCCCAATGTCACCGAGTTTGTCCTGACGCTGTTCGCCGCGGCGAGACTGGGTGCCGTGGTCGTGCCCCAGAGCATGGGCCTGAGCCCCGAGGCCCTGGTTCATACCTTCAAGACTGCCGGGGTGCGGCATTTGATTGCCTGGTCCGGTGCGCTGCACCAGCTTGCCGGCCTGGACCTGCCCATGGGTGGCGTGCGGGTCGTGGCAGGGGGCGAGCACCAGGACTGGACGTCCATGCAGGCGCTAATCGAAACGGGCCGGGACCAGCCCGTGGCCGAAGCGGTTTCGCAGCCTGATTCGCCTTTTCTCATGGTGCTCACGTCGGGTTCCACCGGCAAGCCCAAGCCGATTGTCCTCAGCCAGCGCGCCAAGCTGCTGCGTGCTGCGGCGGCCGCCGACCTGTACGGCGTCACCACCGCCGACGTGACGCTTGCCGCGACGCCGCTCTACCATTCCCTGGCGCAGCGGCTGGTGCTGCTGCCGCTGACCACCGGCGGCACCAGCGTCGTCATGGAACATTTCACGCCGGCCACCTGGATTGCAGCGGTGCAACAGCATGGCGTGAGCTTCTCGATCGCCGTTTCGTCCCAGCTCAGGCAGATTCTCGACACGCTCGTCGCCAGCGGGGAATCGTTGCCTTCGATGCGCTGCCTGGTGTCCTCTTCCGCGCTGCTTGACGATGAAACGAAGGCCAGGTTGCTGGCGCATCTGCCGTGCGATGTCCATGAGTGCTACGGCGCTTCGGAAATCGCCATTGCCACGAATCTTTCGCCGGCGGGTGCAGCGCGCAAACTCGGGTCGGTTGGTCAGGCGATCCCCGGAACGGACGTCCTGATCCTGGGCGAGGACGGGCAGCCCGCTCCGCCGGATACGCCAGGCGAAATCCTGTGCCGCACGCCGATGCTGTTCAGCGGCTACCACGACCAGCCGTCGGTCACGGAAGCCGCGATGTGGGGGCCGTATTTCAGGACGGGTGACCTCGGCAAGCTCGACGAAGACGGATTCCTGTACTTTCTCGGGCGCATCAAGGACATCATCATTTGCGGCGGGGTCAACATCTATCCCAAGGATATCGAGGAGGTTGTCGCCAGCCATCCGGCAGTCCGGGAATGCGCGGCCATCCCCTTGCCGGACGCGAAATTGGGCGAGGTGGCCGGCGTGGTCGTATCCCTGCATGCGTCGGCCCCGCCGCTGCAGCCGCGCGACCTGCAGCGGCTGTGCATGCAGCGGCTAGGAGACTTCCAGCAGCCACGCCGTTTCTTTTTCGTGCCGGAACTTCCAAGGAACGCCATGGGCAAACTCGACAAGCCGGCCCTGCGCCAGGCATATTCAACAGGATCGGATCAGGCATGAGCGCGACGCCGCTTTACCAGCCCCCCCTGCGGCTCGGCTTCATCGGAGGCGCGGTCAACTCGGCCGTGGGCTTCACGCATTTCAACGCCAGCCGGATCGATGGCCATTTCCGCGTGGATTGCGGATGCTTCAGCCGCCGGCCCGAGGTCAACGGCGAAACGGCCCAGACCTACGGCATCGCGCCGGAACGCATGCATGCCAGTTGGCGCGAGCTGCTGGACAGCGAGCGGCCCGCCCTGGATGCGGTCGTTGTCCTGACGCCGACGCCCGATCACAAGGAGATGGTTGTTGCCGCACTCGACGCGGGCTATCCGGTCATCTGCGAAAAGGCGCTCGCCGTGTCGAGCGAGGAATGCCGTGACATCGGCCAGGCGCTCGCGCGCAACCGTGGTTTTCTGGCGGTGACCTACAACTACTCGGGGTATCCGATGGTCCGCGAACTGCGGCGCATGATCGCCGACGGCAGCCTGGGAACGCTGCAGCAGATCCATATCGAGATTCCCCAGGAAGGCTACCTGCGACAGGCTGCGGCGCCGCAGGCCTGGCGGCTGAAGGACCATGCCGTCCCGACCGTGTCGCTCGACCTGGGCGTGCATGTCCACCATCTGGTCCATTTCCTGACCGGCGGCAAGGCGCCGCTGGAAGTGGTCGGTGACCAGGACACCTACGGCCCGTTCCGCGACATCGTCGACAACGTCTATTGCCTCGCGCAGTACGAAGACGGTCTCAAGGTCCAGTCCTGGTACGGCAAGACGGCGCTGGGCAATCGCAACGGCCTGCGCATCCGCGTGTTCGGCAGCCTCGCCAGCGCAGAGTGGTTCCAGATGCAGCCCGAAGACCTGCTGTTCAACCAGGCCGATGGGCGCAGGATGCAGATCGACCGGGGGGCGGGTGACGCCGACCTGGCCCGGCAGCTGCGCTACAACCGCTTCAAGGCGGGACACCCCTCCGGATTCATCGAGGCCTTCGCCAATCTGTATGCCGACATCGCCGGCCAGTTGCGCCGCTACCAGTCCGGTGATGCAGCGCACAGCGATTTCGTCTACGGTGTGGAGGAATCGGAAGAGGGCCTGCGCTTCCTGGAAGCCATCGCCCGCTCGGCGCAGACAAGAACATGGGAAACGGTATGAGCGTGTCAGGCAAGACCGATCCGGTGCGCGATTTCGTCGTGCAACTGCTCGCGGAGAAAGGAACCGTACCGGATGGACAGGCGCTGCTCGACTATCGCTACCTCGACACCGGACACATCGATTCGCTGGCGTTCATCAAGTTCATCTTCCGCATCGAGGAACGCTTCCAGCTCCAGCTGACTGAAGCGGAAATGCTCGGCGAGCGGATTCGCACGGTTGGTGGGCTGGTTGCGCTGATCGAAGAGAAACAGGGCCAGGCTGACCATGCCTGATTCGACGACCTCACCCATTTCCATGAACCAGACAGATACCAACCAATCACTGCTAGCCGAATACGGGAAATACATGCTTCCCGTGCTGAGCTTTCGCGACATCGTGCTGGTGCGCGGGGAGGGGAGCCACGTCTGGGATGCCGATGGAAACCGCTACCTGGACCTGAACAGCGGCCAGTTCTGTGCGGTGCTGGGCCACTCCAACCCCGGGGTGTCGCAAAAGATGCTGGAAATTTCCCGGACCCTGCAGGACACCGACACCGGCACCCTGACCGAATCCGTCCTGCGCGCCGCCAGGCAGATCCACGAGCGTGCCGCAGGGATGGACGGGCGGATCCTGTTCCTGTCGACCGGTGCGGAGGCGGTGGAATGCTGCCTCAAGTATGCCAAGCACATCCAGGAGAAGCCCGGCGTCATTTCGTTCGACAAGGCCTATCATGGGTTGACGCACGGCAGCGCCGCCTATTCGATGTCGCGTGACCGGATTCGACCGACGGTCGAGCACTCCTATGTCACGGCGGCACCGCTGGTTCACGGCGGAGATGGTCCCGAAGTCGATCGCTGTATCGAGGATTTCCGCAGCCAGATCGAGCGGCACCAGGCGCACATCGCCGTCGCCATCTTCGAACCGATCATATCCGGAGGCGGCTTCTTTTTTCCGCCGGCGCGCTACTTCCAGGCCGTCCGCAAGATATGCGACGACCATGGCATCCTGCTGGCCTTTGATGAATGTCAGACCGGGTTTGGCCGGACGGGTAGCTGGTTCTACTACCAGCAGCTCGAGTGCGTGCCCGATTTCGTCGTGTCGGCCAAGGCGATGGGGCTCGGCTATCCGGTGTCCTGCGTCATCGCCAACGGCCGCACCATTCCCCATGCGAAGTTCGCCATGGAATACTTCAGCTCGCACCAGAACGAATCCTATGCGGGCGCCCTGGTCTCCCATCTGATCGATGAAATCGAATCCGGCGACCTGCTCGCCAGGAACCGCGAATCGGGCGCGTATCTTCTCGCCAGACTCGACTCGCTGGCTGCCGAATTCCCCCTGATCGTCCATCCGAGAGGAAGAGGGCTGATGTGCGCCTTCGACCTTGACATCCCGGAAGGGGTCGACAGCAAGCAGGCCGGCGATCGCTTTTGCCGGCTGGCCCAGCAGAACGGATTGCTGATCCAGCACTGCAACCTCGGGCGGACCATCCGGCTGCTGCCGAATTATGCAGCCAGCCGCGAGGAGTTCGACTTTCTCGCGACCCGGCTGAGCGCGACGCTGCGCCAGTTCCAGGACACACTCCATCCCTCCATCTAGCGGGAGCCTCCATGCTTTTTTCCGATATCGACACCACCTACCTGACCCGGGCGATCGACGCCATGCAGGGCAAGAAAATCATCCTCTGGGGCGCCGGCCGCCGGCTCAAGGGGTTTGTCGAACAATGCTGCGGCGAAGGCAAGCTGCTGCCCAAGCCTTACGGTGTCTGCGACAGCACGCGCGACATCGCCGAAGACGTGCTCCACGGCATTCCCGTCCTGCCGTTCCAGGAAGTCAGGAACATGCTGCCCAAGGACACGGTGATCATCATCACGGCCGGCCTGCTCGACCTGCAGGCCAAAGTGGTGTCCAGCGAGCTCTACTACTTTCCGCTCTTTCATTGCCGGACATTCGAGCTCTACGACTATCTGCAGAAGCACATGGCGCAATGCGACAACGCGATCGGCCGCCTGGCCGACCCGCTGTCGAAGCAGACCTACCGGGCCTGCGTCGAGAACATCCTGTGCGGTCGCCTCTGGGACCAGTCCCTGTTCAGCTCCAGCCCCTACTTTGGCAACGACATCAACGAGCGGCTGGACGCGTCCGGTCAACTGGTGTTTGCCGGCGCCTTCAATGGCAAGCACCTCGACCGTGCGATCGAGAACAATCCCGACATCCGGATCGCGGCCTTCGAGCCCAGCAAGAACTGGTCGGCCTATCTCAGGGAGAAATTCAGTGCGGCTCCGCAGGTGACGATCCACAACAAGATACTCTGGAACGAAAACACGCTGTTGAGCTTCGACGACGACATGTCCAACTCCGGCCTGGATGCGCACGTCTGCAGCGACGGGGCCAACAGCACCTACCAGCACGAGGGCGTGGCGATCGACGAGTACATCGAAGGCCGGGTGTCGATGATCGCGCTGGATGTCGAAGGCTCCGAGCAGCGGGTCATCCAGGGCGCCCACCGGACCATCGAACGCGACCGTCCCAGGCTGTGCATCTGCCTGTATCACAATCTGGACGACTACTTCAGGATCCCGGTCCAGATCAGCGAACGGTACGGCTACCGCCTGCACGTCAAGCAGCATTCCACCCTCAGCGCCATCGAAACAGTCCTCTATGCGGTCTGATCCAGGATGACCGACGCGCGCACCCGGACAGCCAACCATGCTTGATTTCGCCTTCTCCATGCCAACCCGGATCATATTCGGGGCAGGGGCGCGCGCCATCCTGGAGCAGGCCTTCGAGGAGCAGCCGGTAAGCAAAGCCCTGCTGGTATACGGACGCGGGAGCGCACTGCGGAACGGTAGCTATGACGATGTCATCGCACTGCTGGACCGGCGCGGCATCCCTCATCTGGAACATCCGGGCTGCATGGAAGACCCCGACGACGCATTCGTCGAAGCAGGGGCCACTTTGGCGCTGGAGCATGGCGTGGACTTCATCCTGGCGATCGGCGGCGGATCGGTCATCGACGCGTCCAAGGCCATCGCGCTGCTGGCGGCCAACCGGGTACTCGATATCTGGTCGTATCAGGCCGAGCGGGGTCGTTTCACCGAACCGGCCTTGCCTTTGGGCGTGGTGCTGACCACCACGGGCACGGGGACGGAAGTCAACGGCGGATTCGTGATCAGCCGGCGCGACAGCCGGGAAAAGGTCGCCTTCAGCAGCCTTTCCACCCGGCCGCGGTTTGCCTACTGCAACCCTGACTACACTAGCAGCCTGCCGCCCCATGTCCTCGCGGACAATTACACCGACATCCTGTCCCACCTGCTGGAACAGTACTTTTCCATGGAAGACACCACGGGAATCGTCGACGCCATCCTCCTCGAGGCCATCCACTACCTGCTGAAAAAC
>JBFHQA010000099.1:0-9735 GCA_041592455.1 Thiobacillus sp.
ACCCGCAAGGAGTACGCCGCCAGACACTCGCCCTCTGGGCGGTCTTGGCGCAGCACCCGCAAGGAGTACGCCGCCAGACGCTCGCCCTCTGGGCGGTCTTGGCGCAGCACCCGCAAGGGGTACGCCGCCAGACGCTCGCCCGCTGGGCGGTCTTGGCGCAGCACCCGCAAGGGGTACGCTGGTGGGTTTCCCCGCTGCTGCGCAGCGACCCTTCCTCAGGGGGCGTTATGCGGGCGGTCAATCATGCAGGTAGGCTGGCCGGCTGTGTTACGGGTACAATGCGCGGCTTCAGGTGCCCCGGCGGCGTTCCGCTGCAGGGGTTAAACGGGAAACAGGTGCGCTGCATTGCAGCCATGCCTGTGCTGCCCCCGCAACGGTAAGCGCTAAACGGTCCATCACACACGCCACTGGGTGACTCACGCCTGACTGTCCACACTGGACGGTCGGACAAGCCCGGGAAGGCGATGGATTTCAGGCGCGAGCCCGGATACCGGCCTGAGCCCCGGCGCGTCGACGACGCCCGGCGGATCGTGCAACGCGCCTGCGGGGAACCAGGCGCACCAACCGGACTTCAATCATGCGTCATACCACTCTTGCGCTCGCCCTGGGCGCTGTTTACTCATCTTCTGCTCTCGCGCAGGCTGTGCCTGATTTTGTCGGCGAGACCGTCGTCGTCACGCCGTCGCGCACTTCCCAGACCGTCGATTCGGCCCTGGCCTCGGTGACCGTGCTCACCCGGGAGGACATCGAGCGCATGCAGGCCCGTTCGCTGGTCGATGTACTGCAAGGCCTGGCGGGGTTGACCCTCGCCAATTCGGGCGGGTTGGGCCAGCAGATGTCGGTGTTCATGCGCGGGACCAACAGCAGCCATGTGCTGGTGTTGATCGATGGTGTGAGGGTGGGCTCGGCGACCTCGGGCACGGCCGCATTCCAGGACTTTCCGCTGGCCCTGATCGAGCGTGTCGAGGTGGTGCGCGGGCCGGTGTCCAGTCTGTATGGCGCGGATGCGGTGGGCGGCGTGATCCAGATATTCACGCGCAAGGGAGGCGGCGCGCTGTCTCCGGCAGTGAGTATCAGCATGGGCAGTCACAATACGCGTGAAGCGACCGCCAGCCTATCAGGGGGAGGCGAGCAGGGGTGGTTCAATGCCGGCGTGACGCACCAGCGCACCGATGGCTTCAACGCCTGCAAGGGGATATCCCTCTCGACCGCCTGCTTTACCAACGAGCCGGACGACGATGGCTATCGCAACACGGCCCTGAGCCTGCGCGGCGGTTACCGTTTCGCGCCGGGCAGCGAGCTTGAACTGCACGCCATGCGTGCGCAGGGCGAGGTCGAGTTCGACGGCAGTTTCCAGAACCAGTCCGACTCCATCCAGCAGGTCGTCGGAGCAGGGTATGCGCATCGTTTCAGCGATGCCTGGCGGATGAAGCTGAATGTCGGCCAGGGACGCGACGATCTGGACAGTTTCAAGGACGGGGTCTACAAATCTACGTTCAATACGCGCCGCAACAGCGCGTCGTTGCAGAATGACGTTGAGCTCGGCCGCAACCAGTTGTTGACGCTGGGGCTGGACTGGCTGGAAGACCGCGTCAACAGTTCGACCGCCTATACGGGCACCCGGCGCGACACGACCGGGGTGTTTGCGCAGTATCAGGGCCAATGGGACAAGCACCGCATCCAGCTGGCCCTGCGTAGCGACGACAATAGCCAGTTCGGCCGTCATTCGACCCACAATGTCGCCTGGGCCCATCCGGTGTCATCCGATGTCGACCTGCGCCTGGCCTATGGCACGGCGTTCAAGGCACCGACCTTCAACGACCTGTACTATCCCGGCGGGGGCAATCCCAACCTGCGCCCCGAAACCTCGCGCAGCGTCGAGATGGGCCTCGGCGGGCGGCTGGCGGGCGGGCGCTGGTCGGCCAGCCTGTTTGACACCCGGATCAGCGACCTCATTGCGGGGTGGCCGACTGTCAATATCAACCGGGCCGAAATACAAGGTTTTGAATTAACACACAATAACCGCTTTGGTACCTGGGAAACGGCGGTCAACCTGACTTTGCAGGATCCGAAAAACGCATCCGGCGCGAACCAGGGCAAAATCTTGCCACGCCGCGCACGTGAGAGCTTGAGGGTCGACCTCGACCGTCGCTTTGGTGGCTGGCGTATGGGCGGCACGCTGCGCGCTGAAGGCCGGCGTTACGACGACGCGGCAAACAATACGCCGCTGGACGGCTATGCCTTGCTGGATCTGCGCGCCGAATACACGCTCGCGGCTAACTGGTCACTCGGGGCGAAGCTCGAAAACGTGTTTGATGTGGATTACGAAACCGTCTACGGCTTCAACCAGCCGGGCCGCGGGGCCTACCTGACCTTGCGGTATCAGTCGAAATAACCTCGCGGCCACCTCCAGACCGCCTCACCGGAGGTTTCCGGGCGGTGCGGTCTGATGCGCCCAAACGCCTGCGTCAGGCGAAATAGGTTTCCCGCACCGCCTCGTCGATCCCGGCCAGGCCGAGCTGGATGTCGTCGATCAGGGCGTGCAGTTCGGCCTGGCTCAGGGCGCCCGGGTCGACCGCCTCGACGGTCTGCGCGAGCTCGCGGATGCTGGCGACGACCCGGGTGTTTTTCTTCAGCGTGAGCGCACAGCCTTCGATCTCGCCCAGGCAGTGCAGGATGGCGCGCGGGAAGCGGCGCTCCTTGAACAGGAATTCCAGCACGTCGCGCCGGCGCACCGGCTCCAGCACCGAGCGGCGGTACATCTGGTAGCCGGTCAGCGATTTGAGCACGCTCATCCACTGGATGTTTTCGAACGGCGTGAGCGTGTGCTCGTCGGGCGGCACGAGGTCGGCCGAGCGCACGTCGATGATGCGCGTGGTCATGTCGGCGCGCTCGAGGTTGCGCCCCAGCCGCACGAACTGGTAGGTCTCGTCGTGCAGCATGCTGCCTGACAGGATGCCGGTGATGGTCTGCGCGCCTCGCACCACCTGCTGCAGGTAGGTGTGGCGGTTTTTCTGCCAGTAGCCTTTCTGCGCTTCGGCCTTGACGGTCTGGTACAGCGTGTTGAGTTCTTCCCAGGCCTCGCGCGGCAGCACGTCGCGCACGGTACGGGCGTTCTCGCGCGCCAGGTCCAGCGCGCTGAGGATCGAGCCGGGGTGGTTGAGGTCGCTGATCAGGAATTTCATGATCTGGCGCTCGTCGTTCTCGATGCCCAGCGCGCGGAACGACTCCTCGTTGCCGAGGATCTTCACGATGCTCTTCCAGCCCTGGCGGATGCCCTTCGGCAGGTCGAGCTGCAGGTGGCCGGTGACGCTGATCAGGCGGGCGGTGTTTTCGGCGCGCTCGATATAGCGGCCGATCCAGTAGAGGGTGTTGGCTACGCGTGAAAGCATGTCAGTTCCCTCCTTCCGTGTCGACGATCCAGGTGTCCTTGCTGCCGCCGCCCTGCGACGAGTTGACGACGGTGGAGCCCTTGCGCAGCGCGACGCGCGTGAGGCCGCCGGTGGTGACGTAGGTTTCCTTGCCGGACAGGATGAAGGGCCGCAGGTCGAGGTGGCGCGGCTCGACGCGGTTGCCCACCAGCGTGGGCGCGGTCGATAGCGTCAGCATCGGCTGGGCCACGTAGTTGCGCGCGTTGCTGCGAATGAGCTTTTTGAACTTTTCGCATTCCTCGGCCGTGGCCTGCGGGCCGATCAGCATGCCGTAGCCGCCGGATTCGTTGGCCGGCTTCACCACCAGTTCGTGGATGTGCTCCAGCACGTAGTCGCGCTCGTCCTTGTAGATGCAGCGCCAGGTCGGCACGTTGGGGATCAGCGGCTCTTCCTTGAGGTAGTAGCGGATCAGGTCGGGCACGTAGGCGTAGACGACCTTGTCGTCGGCCACGCCGGCGCCGGGCGCGTTGGCCAGCGCGACCTTGCCGGCCTTCCAGGCCCGCATCAGGCCCGGCACGCCGAGCGTGGACTCGGGCAGAAAGGCCTCGGGATCGAGATAGAGGTCGTCGATGCGGCGGTAGATCACGTCGACCCGCTTGGGGCCGTCGATCGTGCGCATGGTGACGCAGTCGTCATCATCCACCAGCAGGTCGGAACCCTCGACCAGTTCGGCACCCATCTGCTGCGCGAGGTAGCTGTGCTCGTAATACGCCGAGTTGTAGATGCCGGGTGTCAGCACCGCGACCACGGGCTTGGCGACCTTGCGTGGGCTCAGCGAGGCCAGCATGTCGTAGAGCTTGGAAGAATAATCGTCGACCGGCAGGATGTTCTCGTTCTCGAACATGTCCGGGAACACCCGCTTCATGACCTGGCGGTTCTCGATCATGTAGGACACGCCTGAGGGTACGCGCAGGTTGTCTTCCAGCACGTAGATCGTACCGTCCTTGTCGCGCACCAGGTCGGAGCCGCAGATGTGCGCCCAGATGCCCTGTGGCGGCTTGACGCCGACGCACTGCGGGCGAAAGTTGACCGAATCCTGCAGCAGCTCGGCCGGAAACACGCCGTCCTTGACGACCTGCTGCTGGTCGTAGAGGTCGGCGATGAACAGGTTGAGTGCCTTGACCCGCTGCACCAGGCCGCGCTCGACCTGTTTCCACTCGCGGCTGTCGATCACGCGCGGGATGATGTCGAACGGCCAGGCCCGGTCGATCGCGCCACCGTCCTGCTCGGAATAGACGGTGAAGGTGATGCCCATCAGCTTGATCGCAAGATCGGCGGCGGCCTTGTGTTCCTCGATTTCCTTGTCGGTGAGGCCGTGCAGAAACCGGCACAGCTGGCTGGCGGCAGGCCGCGGCTTGCCGCGTGCCTGGATGAGTTCGTCGTGCAGCCCTTTGACAGGGTAACTTCCCCAGCGGATGGCCATGCTTCCCCTTTCTGGTTTGTTATCGATAGAGGGTCATTATAACCCTTTGAAAACATGAGGCTTCTGAAGTGCGTCCCGGCCGGCGTGCCGGCGGCTACACGCCCGCCTTGATCAGGCGGTCGATGAACTGGAGCTTCTCCAGGACCTTGTGCGAGGGAATGAACGGATACGCATCCGGCAAGCCCAGGCTGCGGTTCAGCGCATTGAGCGAGCGGCTGAGCCAGTTCCATTCCTCGACCATGGACGCGAACGGCGGAATGTCGCGCTGCGGGTTCCGCTCCAGGGAAACCGGCCTCGACTGGCGCTGGACGCCCATGTGCGCAGCGGTCTCCAGCGTGTCGACGATATGCAGGTAATGAGCCCAGGTTTCCGCCCAGTCTTCCCACGGATGCATGCTGGCATACGCGCTGATCCAGGATTGCGGCCAATCTGCGGGCGCCCCCGTTGCGTGGTGGCGCTCGAGGGCTTCGCCGTAGTCTTCGCGTTCGTCGCCGAACAGGGCGCGAAATTCGTCCAGCCAGGGGCCTCCATCGATCAGGCGGTCCCAGTAGTAGTGCCCCGCCTCGTGGCGAAAATGCCCCAGCAGCGTGCGATAGGCCTCGCCCATTTTTTCGCGCACGCGCTCCCGGGTGCTGTCGTCGGCTTCAGCGATATTGATCGTGATGACCCCGCCGACATGGCCGGTATAGACCGGCTCGCCGCCGGGCGTGGAATCATCGAATTCGTCCGCGCTGCTCGGGCCTTCGAGCAACTCGAACGCCAGGCCGTGCTCCGGGTCGGCGTCACGGCCGATGATGGGCAGGTTGAGGCCGTCCAGCGTGAACAGCAGGCGGCGCTTGGCGGCTTCGATGCGATACCAGCGCAGCAGGTTGGCGGGCTGGTCGAGGTTGGGGATCACGCGGGTCAGACGGCAGGACACGCATTCCGCGTGGACCTCGTCGGCCCGCACCATCCAGTTGCAGACCTGGTGATGGTGGTAATAGTGGCAGGGACGATAGGCTGCTTTCGACGGGTCTCCGGGCAGACGCCAGAGGCCGTCGTCGCCGACATCGAAGCCGGACAGCTGGCGCGTTTCGGGCACCAGCCCGACCGGACGGTCGCAGGACAGGCACGTGTGATTTTCGAAAAAGAGCGGACTGCCGCAGGCGCAGCGAAATGACTTCATGAACCGAACTGTACACGTCCTGGCGCCGGGCATGGTTGTCAGCCTGCTGCTTGCACCCTTCTGCCAATCGATTCGATCTGGTCTATAAAACGTGTCTGGTGCCGCGGGCTGTCCGCGCGCATGGCGCATCTGGCCTGGCGGGGAGGCGGATCGCCATCCTCGTCCATTCCCCGACTCAAAAGGACAACGCCATGGCCGCCACACTCTATGAACGTCTGGGAGGCACCGAGGGCATCACCCGGCTGGTACACGATGCCGTGGATGCGCACCTGAACAATCCGGTCGTCAAAACGCGCTTCGAGAACACCCGGGACATCGAGCACGCCAAGCGCATGTCGGTGGAATTCTTCTGCGCCGGATCGGGCGGGCCGCAGACCTACAGCGGGCGCGACATGCGCACCGCCCATCGCGGCATGAACATCTCCGAGCAGGAATTCCTCGCCGTGGTGGACGACATCATGGGCGCGATGGCCAAGAACCAGGTCGGCGAAGCCGAGCAGAAGGACGTGCTGTCGGTGCTGTACTCGCTGAAGGGCGACATCATCCGGGTGTAGGGCGTTGCCGCTGGCGCGAGCCGGCGCGTTTAGCGTACCCTTGCGCGTTCTTAGTGAACGCAATTGAACCGACCCGAGCGAAGCATGACCGACCCTGAACGCCAAGCCCGCCATGCCGCCCGCATGGCGCGAAAAAAAGCCTTGATCGACGCCGCCATCGCGTCCGCCACCGACGAACGCGGCCTGCTGCTGGTCATCACCGGCAACGGCAAGGGCAAGAGCACGTCGGCCTTCGGCATGGTGGCGCGCGCGCTGGGCCACGGCATGAAGGTGGGCGTGGTGCAGTTCATCAAGAGCCGCACCGACACCGGCGAGGAAGCCTTTCTCGGCAGACAGCCTGGCGTCGAGTGGCACGTCACCGGCGACGGCTTCACCTGGGACACGCAGGACCGCGAGCAGGACATCGCCACGGCCGCACGCGGCTGGGCGATCGCCGCCCGCATGCTCGCCGACCCGTCCTGCCAGCTGGTAGTGCTCGACGAGCTCACCTACCTGCTGAGCTACGGCTATCTCGACAGCGACACCGTGCTCGACGCGCTGGCGCAGCGCCCGCCGATGCAGCACGTCGTCGTGACCGGGCGCGGCGCGTCGGATGCGCTGATCGACCTGGCCGACACGGTATCGGTCATCGCCGACGAGAAGCACGCCTATCGCGCGGGGGTGAAGGCACAGCCGGGAGTGGACTGGTGAGTCAGGCGCACTGCCGCCTAGCCGCCCTCTGGGAGGGCGTTCACTGGGAAGGGACGGGACAGTTCGGCTCGGTGTCGTAGCCCAGATAGTAATAGCCGCGCCAAAGTGTCGCGCCGCCTGCCTGGGGTAAGGCCTTCAAGGAAAAAACCACCCCCTCGGTGGTGTTGCAGGCATCGAATGCGTAATCATCGAGGCGGCCGGCCGTTCCGAGCATCGCGATCCCCAAATTGACCTCGGGCCTGGCATCGACCCGGTAAAACGAATAACCGCTGCCCTCGTTGACCTGCCTTCGGTCTTCCAGCAGAGCCATGCATGTCTCGCCGTCATAGGCGCGCCCGACGATGGTTGCGCTGGAAACGCGCTGCGGAACACCCGGAACGACAACAGTGAACATGCTGCCCGCCGGCAGCTCCGGATTCAGGATCGCCAGACAATTGCCGTGGAGCCAGCCGACGTTGCGGTCGTAGTCGATGGCCTGCGTGACCGGTTGGGCCATGTTTCCTTCAGGTGCCTTGGAACACGCAGCAAGCAGTGTTGCAAGCAGGATCAGACTGAAGCGGGCAGAATGATTCATGTCAGCGCCCATTGAGCGACCAGTGCGGTGCATCGGTGACGAGCTTCCTGACCCCGTAGGATTCGCCCACCCGGTGAAGTGCCGAATTCGCCATGACGTTGGGCGTAAACGCCAGCGGCATGTCGGCCCCGTCTTTCTGCCTGACCCTGATCACGCCAGTCCACCGGATCGTCATGTCGATCGCTTCTCCACGAATATGGCTGCTTGTCAGTGAAGGCGGGTTCGTGCTCCACGGTGGTACGGCCAATCCGAAGGCTCTGGCCATTTCCAGCGCCCCCGCCCGACTCAGCCTATCGTCGCCGTGATCCCACTCGATGTCTACCCCGATCATCTTGGTCGCCTCTGACGGCTTGCACTTTCCTTGCGAGATTTTCCACGACCAGTGGAAAAGGTAGGCCCTTTTTTCACTTCTTCTGGTGGCAGAGACGCTGACCGTCGCACCGGCTTCGGTCAAGGCCTGAACGAACTGCCTGACGTTGTCTCGAAACGTCGGCGCAAGATCGTCGATCTTCTCGCTGTTTTTGGCAAAAGCGTTGGCCCACGAAACCCAATAGTGTCCACTTTTGGTGGGCATGTTGCCTCCTGTGGCGTGAATTTGGCTGCGAATAGAAAAGCATAGCCGGCAGGCCAGGCGGGGTCAGAAGACCGTTCGGATGTCAGGCTCGGGAATACGTTGTCGTGTCATCCTCCTGCAACCTGCCGGACATATAACACCTGTTTTCCATACGGAGCCTGCCGTGCGTATCCTGATGGTGTCCGACGTGTACTTCCCGCGCGTCAACGGCGTATCGACCTCGATCCAGACCTTGCGCCAGGGGCTTGCCGATGCGGGTCATGCAAGCGTGCTGGTGGTACCGGATTATCCTGCGGCCGCGACGGAGACCGGCATCGTCCGGGTGCCCGGCTGGACCATCCCGCGCGATCCGGAAGACCGGCTGATGCATCCGCGCGCGCTGGCCGCCGCGCTGAATGCGCTCGATCCGGACGACTTCGACCTGGTCCACATCCATACGCCTTTCCTGGCGCACCGCGCCGGGGTGCGCTGGGCGCGCCGGCACGGGCTGCCGTGCGTAGAGACCTATCACACGCTGTTCGAGGAATACTTTCACCACTACCTGCCGTTCCTGCCCAAAGCCTGGCTGGCGGCGGCGGCGCGTATGATCTCGCGCAAGGAATGCGACGGTGTCACGGCCGTGATCGCGCCGTCGTCGGCGATGAAGCGGGCCCTGATCGCGTAT
Organism: Thiobacillus sp.; assembly: GCA_041592455.1. Lineage (GTDB taxonomy): Bacteria > Pseudomonadota > Gammaproteobacteria > Burkholderiales > Thiobacillaceae > Thiobacillus. The sequence goes on from JBFHQA010000099.1 coordinate 9,076, forward strand.
GGCGTCAGCAGTCCCATCCATGTCATCCCCACCGGCCTCAAACTGGATGATTTCAGGCACTGCGACGGCCCGGCGTTTCGCGCGCGCCACGCGATTCCGGCCGACCGCCCGGTGATGAGCTACGTGGGCCGGGTCGCCTTCGAGAAAAACCTCGATTTCCTGCTCCGCGTGACCGAGCAGGTGCGGCAGCGCATACCCGACGTGCTGTTCGTCATCGCCGGCGAAGGCCCGGCCCGCGGGACGCTCGAACGAACCGTCGCCCGGCGCGGGCTCGCCGATCACGTGCGATTTGTCGGCTACCTCGAGCGCCGGACCGAGCTGCCTGCCTGCTACTGCGCGGCCGATGTATTCGTATTCGCCTCCAGGACCGAAACCCAGGGGCTGGTGCTTCTCGAAGCGATGGCGCTGGGCGTGCCGGTGGTCGGGCTGGCCGAGATGGGCACCAGGGACGTTCTGCAGGAAGGTGCCGGTTGCCGCATCGCGCCCGACGACGTGGCAGGCTTCACCGGCGTGCTGGCACCGCTGTTGGCAGACCGTGCCGCGGCCCGGGCGCTTGGCGCGGCCGGCAAGGCCTATGCGGCCGGCTGGAGCGAGGCGCGCATGGTCGATTCCGTCATGGCGCTCTACCGCACCCTCGATCCGGATGCGGCCCGGTGCGCG
>JBFHQA010000100.1:0-9668 GCA_041592455.1 Thiobacillus sp.
GGCGCTGCCGGCGTGCAGCAGCGCATCGGCGAGGCATGGATCGGATTCCGCGACGCCTCCCGCGCCTGGCTCGACGTGCGCCGCGGCTACGGCCGGGACGCCGTGGAGCGCGTCTACCTCGACACCGTCGACGCGAAGACGCAGCCGTCGGACGGCCACGTGATCTCGCTTTGGGACGACGCGACCGCGGCGGGCGGCGCCTAGACCGCGGCTCGGTCGAGCCCTCGGCAGGGAGATCGCTCTGTGCCTCGCAGCTCTCGGATCGCCGCCGCTCTGCTGGCCGGGCTCTACGCAGCCTTCTGGCTCTGGTGGGGAGGCAACGGCGAGCCACTGAGTCTTGCCGAGACGCAGGCCTATCTGGAGGGTCTGAAGGCGCGCTTCAAGGTCGAGATCCGCGCCCCGGTCGCGCCGGCCGCGGGCGCTGAGCGCTGACGTCTACGGCACCGGTTCGGGCGCTGGCGCCAAGGGCTTCCGCTATACTCGACGGCTCTGCGGTGGCTGTAGCTCAGTTGGTAGAGTCCAGGATTGTGATTCCTGTTGTCGTGGGTTCGAGTCCCATCATCCACCCCAAAACATACAAAGCCCGCGCAAGCGGGCTTTGTTCATTGAAGCTCCGGATGAGGGGACGAGAACCCATGGGTTCGACCAGCGCGCAAGGCGCGCGCAGGACGCCGGCCCATGCTGGGCAGGCGGTCCCGAGCCGATGGCGAGGGATGGACGGCGCGGGCGGCAACCGCGCCGGACACAAGCCCATCGTCCACCCCAAAACATACAAAGCCCGCGCAAGCGGGCTTTGTTCATTGAAGCTCCGGATATGGGGACGAGAACCCATGGGTTAGACCCGCGCGCAAGGCGCGCTGTGTCTAGTCTGCCCCAACCCGGTTGGCCCTCCCGGTTTGAACCGGGTTTGTCATCACAATTCCCATGACCGCCTAAGCTGTAAGCAGGTTCTGACGCAGTGTGTTCAGGACGCCAACAACAAGCGCGGAGAATGGATATGTGGAAATGGATGGTGGTGGCAGCGATGCTGTCATGGGGCAGCGCTCATGCTAGCGGGGCCAAGCCGGGCCCGGCTTCTGACAAGGGCGAACAGCTGTTGCCTCACTCCCAGCGAATGAACGATCCGGTTGAGGCCAGGCTTGCCCCGGGCGAAGCCAAGACACCCGACACGGACATCCTGGCTGCGCGCAAGCGCGAAATGGCGCGCCGGCTATTGTGGCTGATGCTGAGCGCTCGCTGAACCGGCTACAGCGCCAGCCCCGACACATGCGCGACCGCCGCAGGGTTGTCGCGCCATAGCGCCGGGTCGGCGTCGACGTAGGTTTCGATCATGATGCCGTCCGGGTCCTGGATATAAAGCGACTGACTGACCCGATGGTCCGACTGCCCGATGATGTCCACCTGATGGGACTGGAGGTGCGCGCGAAAGGCCCGCAACGCATCCAGCGAGTCGCCCACCTTGAAGGCGAGGTGATACAACCCGACCTCCCGTTCTACCGGCTGCGCAGCCTGCGGGCCGACCTCGAGCAAGGCCAGGTCATGGTGATTGTCGCCGCACGAAAAAAACACCATTTTCCCGCCGTGACGGGCGACTTCGCTCAAGCCGAGGATGTCCCGGTAAAAAGGCACCGAAACCTCCAGGCTGCGCACCTTGAGCACGGCATGGCCGAGCTTCTGCACCCTTACGGGTTCGCGTTCATTCATGTATCTCTCCATCGACATAGAGCCAGCGGCCATCGCGCCGCTCGAACCGGCTGGTTTCGTGCAGCCTGAAGGCCCGGCCGTTGAGCTTGTAGCGCGCGACGAATTCGACGGTGGCATGGCTGTCGTCCTGCAAGGCATGGGCCTTGACGGTCAGGCCCAGCCATTGCGGCCTGGGCGTGGCGTCCAGCGCCAGGTCCGCTGGGCAGTGGCCAGGATGCCAGGTCGTGCGCAGATAGCCCTCCAGCCCCAGCACGTAGGCGCTGTAGCGCGAGCGCATCAGGGTTTCGGCATCGGGGGCAGCCTCGCCTTGGTGATACCTCCCGCAACAGGCCTCGATCGCGCGTCCCGACCCGCACGGACACCCTGCCCCGCTCATCGGCTGGTCTCCGGGCATTTCAGCTGCGGCTGGATATACGGCCACACGGCGTCGAGCATCCTGGACTGGGCCTTTTCGTTGGGGTGGATGCCGTCCGCCTGCATCAGGCCGGGCGTGGTTCCGACATCGCAAACAAAACACGGCACGCGAACGATCTTTTCGTCTCGCGCCACTTCGCCGAACAGCCGCGACACGGCATCGGCATAGGGCTTGCCGTAATTGGGCAGAACCGGTGCCTCGAGCAAGGCCACCCAGGCGCCCGCGGCCTTGGCCTGGCGGATCATCGTCACCAGGTTCTGGCGGATGGCCGCAGGCGGGATGCCGCGCAGGGCGTCATTGCCGCCCAGTTCGATCAGCACCCCTTGCGGACGATGCCGATTCAGCGCAGGCTTCAGGCGCTGCACGCCGTTCTGCGTCGTGTCGCCGCTGACACTGGCGTTGATGACGCGCCAGTCGGGAGCCTGCTTTTTCAGCCGCGCTCCGAGCCGGTCGACCCAGCTGGCGCCCTGGGCCAGGCCATAGCCGGAACTCAGGCTGTCGCCGGCAATCAACAGGGAACACGAGCCGGCCGCCGCCCCGCCGGACCCGAGCAATGCGAACAGCAACAACAGACGATATTTCATTGAGCCACCTTCATCCAAACCTATTCAAATGACGTCATCCGACAGCGTACAGTTCCCTGACAAAACCAGCCAGCCGGCATCATCGCCATACGTTGTGAGCGCACACCGGCTGTCGCAGAAGGTCAAGACGGCCGATGGCGTGCTCACCATCCTCAACGAGGTCGATCTTGGCGTGCAGGCCGGCGAGATTCTTGCCATCACCGGGGCCTCGGGATCCGGAAAATCCACGCTGCTGGGATTGCTGGCCGGGCTCGACCAGCCTTCTTCCGGCACGGTGCATCTGCTCGGACATGACCTTCACGGCCTGGACGAAGACGCGCGTGCCCGCCTGCGGGCCGGGCGCGTCGGCTTCGTGTTCCAGTCGTTTCAACTGCTGCCCGCGCTCACCGCGCTCGAGAACATCCTGCTGCCGCTGGAAATGGCCGGTCGCGCCGATGCCAGGGATCGCGCCAGGCACTGGCTCGACCGCGTCGGCCTCGGCGCGCGTGCCTCGCATACGCCGCGCCAGTTGTCCGGCGGCGAGCAGCAGCGCATCGCCATTGCGCGCGCGTTCGCCACCGATCCGCAGATCCTGTTCGCGGACGAGCCGACCGGCAATCTCGACGCCGACACCGGCGCCCGCATCATCGAACTGCTGTTCGAACTGAATGCGTCGGCCCGGACCACGCTGGTCCTGGTCACCCACGACGACGCGCTGGCCTCGCGCTGCCAGCGCCGGCTGCATCTGGTGGCAGGCCAGGCGAGCGAGGTGGCGATCGCATGAACATCATGCAACTGGGACTGTGGCTGCTGCAGCGCGAACGCAGCAACGGCGAGTGGCGGGTGCTGCTGCTGGCGCTGATCATCGGCGTGGGCAGCGTCAGCACTACGGGATTCCTGGGCGATCGCCTGAAGCGGGCCATGGGCGAGCAAGGGGCCAGTTTCCTCGGCTCCGACCTGCTGGTGACCAGCCCGCGCCCCATCGAGTCATGGCCCAGGCTGGACAATGCACGGCCCGGAACCGGCGCGCTCGAAACCAGCCGCGTACTTGAAACCAGCCAGGCGCTCGAATTCCCCAGCATGCTCGCCAGGGGCGATGCGTTCCAGCTGGCCACCCTGCGGGCCGTCGACGCACGCTATCCGCTGCGAGGCGTCGTCCGCATCGCGCCCCGCCCCTTTGCCGAGAGCACGCCGCAGCCCGCGATGCCGCCGCCCGGCGCCGTTTACGTCGCGCCAGACTTGCTGCCGCTGTTGTCGGCGAGCGTAGGCGACACGGTGCAGATCGGCGAAGCCACGTTCCGGATCGCTGGCGTGGTGGCCGAGGAACCGGGGCAACTCGGCGGCGTGTTCGGCCTGGCGCCGCGCGTGTTCATGCGGGCCGACGAAGTCGAGCGCACGCGCGTGCTCCAGCCAGGCAGCCGCGTCACCTACCTGTACCAGTTTGCCGGCGAGACCAGGACGCTCGACGCATTGGCTGCCGCGCTCAAGCCTGCGCTCGATGGCACGCAGCGGCTGATCGGTTCGCGCGAAGGCGTGGAAACGCTGCGCGGCGCCTTCGCCAACGCCGACCGCTACATTCAGCTGACCGCGCTCGTCAGCCTGCTGCTTTCCGTGGCGGCCATCGCCATCGCCGCCCACCGGCACGCGGTGCGGCACTACGACCAGGCCGCGCTGCTGCGCTGCATGGGCGCGACGACCTCACAATTGCGTCAGCTGTATGCCATCCAGATGGTGGTGCTGGGCCTGCTCGGCAGCGTGCTCGGCGTGGCGATCGGGGCGCTGATGCAGCAAGCGCTCGCGGGCCTGATCCTGCCGGATGCGGTCACCCGCTTGCCCTCGCTGGGACCGGCCCCTGTCGGCGCAGCCATCCTGAGCGGACTGCTGGCGCTGGCAGGCGCGAGCCTGCCCGCAATGATGCGCCTGGTTCGCGTGCCCCCCTTGCGGGTGCTGCGTCGCGACCTGCCGCCCCTGCCGCTGGGCGCCTGGCTCAGCGCTGCGATCAGCGGAACCGCCCTGCTGCTTCTGGTCATCTGGTATGCGGGCGACGCCCGGCTGGTCGGCGTCTTCGTCGGTGCACTGGTCGTGCTGATCGGCGTGCTGGTCCTGCTGGCCCGGCTCGCGCTGGTCGCCGGCCGCGGCGTCCAGCGCATGGCCCACGGGCCGGTCCGCTTCGGTCTTGCGCAGTTGCTGCGGCACCGCTTCGACAGCACGCTGCAGCTCGGCGCGTTCACGCTCGCGCTGTTCCTGGTGGCCCTGCTGGCGCTGGTGCGCAGCGATCTGATCGCCGGCTGGCGGCAGCAGCTGCCGCCCGAGGCACCCAATTTTTTCCTGGTGAACATCGCGCCCTACCAGCAGGCGCCGGTGGCGGCCTACCTGTCGCAGCACCGGCTCAAGGCGTCCGAACTCTACCCGATGGTGCGCGGCCGGCTGGTCGCCCGGAACGGGGCCCCGATCGCCTCGACATTGCCGCCCGAGGCACGCGACAGCAATTCGCTGAGGCGCGAACTCAACCTGACCTGGACGGCCAGCCTGCCGGCGAACAACACGGTGCTGTCGGGGCAATGGCACGGCGAGCGCAGCCACCCGTCACCCGAAATCTCGGTCGAGTCCGGCATGGCCGAGCGGCTGCACTTGTCGCTCGGCGACGAACTCGGGTTCCAGGTCGGCGACCAGACGATCTCGGCCCGCATCACCAGCATCCGCAGCGTGAAGTGGGACTCGATGCAGCCGAACTTCTTCGTGATTTTTTCACCCGGCGCGCTCGACGGATTGCCCGCCAGCGCCATCGCCAGCGTCTACATCCCGCCGGGCAGCGCCAGCGTGCTGCCCGGATTCGTCAAGGCCTTCCCGGGCGTCACCGTGCTCGCGCTGGACAAGCTCATCGCCAACATCGAATCCGTGTTCGACCAGATCATCGGTGCGATCCAGTTGCTGCTGGGCTTCCTGCTCGCCGCCGGCATGGCGGTTGTGGTCGCCACGCTGCTCGCCAGCCTGGACGCACGCCGTCAGGAAGCCGTGCTGCTGCGCACCCTGGGCGCCCAGCGCGCCTATCTGGCCAAGGGCCTGTGGAGCGAGTTCCTCGCGCTGGGCGTGCTGGCCGGCTTGCTGGCCAGCGCCTGCGCTGAAGTGGCGATGGCGCTGATATCGGACCGGCTGTTCGAACTGCCGGCCCGCCCGCATCCCTGGCTTTGGCTGGCGCTGCCGCTGGCAGGCGCCCTGCTGGTCGGCATGAGCGGCTGGCTCACCACGCGCCACATCACGCGCGTGCCGCCGATGCAGTCGATACGGGCCCTGGACTGAACCCGTCGAGCAGCCAGACCGGCATGGCGGAGCCGGCGCACGCCACCAGTCAACATGAATCCGTGTGGTCTTGCCGCACCAGCATGGTGCGGTATGCATGAAAACAGTGCCCGATTCGGGCCGCGGATCGGCATCGGGTTGGGTGGGGTTCACTTGCGCCTTTGAAATCAGGTGGATACAGGGGCCTGTCAGACATGGAATGGTGCTTGCTTGATCGCGTACGGTGAGCGCCCTGCAAGCCGCCCCTCGGCTCGCACACGCCCGCCCCAAACCAACCATTCCGCCGCACCAGACAGGATAGGCCAGGATTCAGGCATACACGCTGGCCGTGCGGGCGCTCATCCGTTCGCAACGGGGACCGTGTACCGATGCCGCAAATCGACAGCGATCAAGCACCCAAGGCACTCCAACAGGTGGTCAAGGTTCGCCGCGACTACAACACCTGGGTCGCCAACGAGACCATGGAAGACTACGCGCTGCGCTTCACGCCACGCAGTTACCGCAAGTGGACGGAAACACGCGTCGCCAACACTGCCTTCGGTGCGGCAGCCTTCCTGGTGCTGGAAGCCGTGGGGGCGACCCTGCTGGTCAATTATGGATTCGTCAATGCCGCGCTCGCAATCCTCGCTACCGGCCTGATCATTTTCCTCGCTGGATTGCCGGTCAGCATCTACGCTGCGCGCTACGGGCTCGACATGGACCTGCTGACGCGCGGCGCAGGCTTCGGCTATCTCGGCTCCACGATCACCTCGCTGATCTACGCTTCCTTCACCTTCATTTTCTTCGCGCTCGAAGCCGCCATCATGGCCTACGCCCTGGAGCTCGCCTTCGGCATCCCGCCCGCATGGGGCTATCTGATCTGCGCGCTGATCGTCATTCCGCTGGTCACTCACGGCGTGACCGTCATCAGCAGGCTGCAAACGATCACCCAGCCGGTCTGGCTGATCATGCTGATCTCGCCCTACGTGTTCCTGCTGGCGCAGGAGCCGGACGCCTTTGCCGATATTGTCGGTTATGCGGGCAAAGGCACTTCGGGATTCGACATTCACCTGTTCGGCGCGGCCATGGCGGTTGGCCTGGCCATGGTCACGCAAATGGGTGAACAGGTCGACTATCTGCGTTTCATGCCGGAACCCACACCGGCCAATCGACGCCGGTGGTGGGCGAGCGTGCTGATCGGAGGGCCGGGCTGGGTGCTGCCCGGAGTGGTCAAGATGTTCGGCGGCGCGCTGCTGGCCTGGCTTGCGATCAGCCATGCGGTTCCACTCGAACGGGCGGTCGACCCCAACCAGATGTATCTGGTGGCTTATGAGTATGTGTTTCCGAATTATGGATGGGCCGTCGCGGCGACCGCCATCTTCGTCGTGATTTCTCAACTCAAGATCAACGTCACCAATGCCTATGCGGGGTCGCTGGCCTGGTCGAATTTCTTTGCCCGCCTCACCCATAGTCATCCCGGGCGCGTGGTGTGGGTGGTGTTCAACATCCTGATCGCGCTGATGCTCATGGAGCTGGACCTGTTCCAGGCGCTGGGGCGTGTGCTCGGCCTGTATTCCAACGTGGCGGTGGCGTGGATGATGGTGGTGGTGGCCGACCTGGTGATCAACAAGCCGCTCGGCCTGTCGCCTCCGGGCATCGAATTCCGCCGGGCGAACCTGTACGACATCAATCCGGTCGGCGTCGGCGCGATGGTCATTGCGTCGGGCCTCTCGGTTGCCGCCTACCTTGGCGTGTTCGGACCCGAGCTGCAACCCTTTGCCACATTCATTGCGCTGGGCGCGGCACTGGTCTGCTCGCCGCTGATCGCGTGGCTCACCGGCGGACGCTATTACATCGCACGGCAGGACGTGCCTGCAGCCGGTGTCATGAACAACTGCTGCATCTGCGGGAAAACCTATGAGAGCGAGGACATGGCACGCTGCCCTGCGTACCAGGACCATATCTGCTCGCTCTGCTGCTCCCTGGATGCACGCTGCCACGACATGTGCAAGCCCCACGCGCGACTGGGCGAGCAATGGGCAGCCTTGCTCGAGCGCTTCCTGCCTTCGCGGGCCCGCCCCTATCTCGACGCAGGCCTGGGCCACTACCTGCTGCTGATGGCCGGCGTGGTGCCTTTCCTGATACTACTGGTCGGCCTGCTCTACTATCAGGAGGTGCTGGCCCTGAACGAAGACGCCACCGCGCTGCTCCCCACCTTGCAGCAATCCTACCTGCGAGCCTTCGCCGTGCTGCTGCTCGTATCCGGCATCGTCGCGTGGTGGCTCGTGCTGACCCACAAGAGCCGGCAGGTTGCCCAGGAGGAATCCAACCGCCAGACCCAGCGCCTGATGCAGGAGATCGACTCGCATCGCCGCACCGACGAGTTGCTGCAAAGCGCCAAGCTGGCTGCCGAACTCGCCAACCAGGCCAAGAGCCGCTACATCACCTCGATCAGCCATGAACTGCGCACGCCGCTCAACAGCATCCTGGGCTATGCGCAGATCCTCGATCAGGACGCCAGCTTTCCACCGCAACGGCGCCAGGCGATCAGCGTCATCCGCCGCAGCGGAGATCATCTTCTGTCGCTGATCGAAGGCACGCTTGATATCGCGCGCATCGAAAGCGGCAAGCTGACCTTGAATGTTCGTCCGCTGGATTTCCCGCTCTTCATCCAGGAAATCGTCAGCATGCTCGAGCAGCAGGCCCGTCACAAGGGACTGGACTTTCACTATCTGCCCGAAGGGCCGCTGCCGGCGTCCGTCCGTGCCGACGAAAAGCGCCTCCGCCAGATTCTTCTGAACATCCTGGGCAACGCGATCAAGTTCACGGTCAGTGGAAGCGTCACGCTCCGCCTGCGCTACCAGCGGGAAATGGCCTTCTTTACGATCGAGGACACGGGGCCGGGGATTGCACCGGATGAAATCTCGAATATCTTCGAGCCGTTCTCGCGCGGCAGCGCCGCGCAGACGGGCGCCACCGGAGGCACCGGCCTGGGACTGACCATCGCACGCATGCTGACCAACCTGATGGGAGGCGAGCTGAACCTGGAAAGCGAACCGGGCAAAGGCAGTCGATTTACGGTCCGGCTATTCCTGCCAAGCATTCACGTTGACCAGATGGCGAGGGAGCAACCCCTCGCGCAACGCGTCGGCTACGCAGGCGTGCGTCGTCGCGTGCTGGTCGTCGACAACGAAACCGTAGACCGCGAGCTTCTGGTCAACGTCCTCGAGCCGCTGGGATTCGAGGTGTCCCAGGCTTCCGGAGGCCAGCAGTGTCTCGACGCCATCCCCGGTTTTCGACCGCATGTCATCTTCATGGACCTGGCCATGCCCGGCATGGATGGCTGGGAGACCCTGCGGCGCATCCGGGCGGACCACCAGACCGATGCAGCCATCGCCATCATTTCAGCCAACGCTTTTGAAAAGGGGGTCGAAAACGATGTCGGCATCCCGAGTGCCGATTTCATCACCAAGCCCTTCCGAGTCGAAGACCTGCTCGACTGGCTTGGAAGGCGACTCAACCTGGAATGGGTACGTGCAGACATCGCGTCCACGGCCTCCTCGCCTCCATCGGCCTCGGTCCAGGCGATCACGCCTCCGGGCCAGGAACATCTGGATACGCTCATGGAATCGATCGAGCTCGGGTATATCCGGGGTGTCCGGAAGAAGCTCGACGAAATCAATTCACTTTCCCCGGAATATGCCGAA
>JBFHQA010000101.1:0-9658 GCA_041592455.1 Thiobacillus sp.
GGCCGCCTCCACGGCCTCGGTCCACACGAACGTCGTCGCCACGGCCACCCGGGCGGGCTGTTCGAATAGCGCCCGGTAAGCGGCAGCCTCGGTCATGACAGCCTGCTGGATGACATCGGGCGACAGCGGCCGTGACGGCAGCACCGACGCATCGACCCAGCGGCTCTGCAATGCCGAGGGCAACTGCTCGGTCGACGCGGGCTCGTCGCGCGTCATCCATTCCCTGACGGCTGCGTCGTGCCGGGCGGCGGCGATCAAGGCAGGCGGCCAGTAGTGACACTGGCCGTGGAGCTGGGGCGCGAACACGCCGGTCTGGATACCTGCCTGCATGGCATCGCGAACCGGCCCAAAGCGTGCGTCCGCCAGCGACAGCGGCAGGTACGCCAAGGGGTCCGAATCGGCGATGCGCCCGCCATCCGGCACTTCCATCACGACGCCCAGGGTCATGACGGCCGGCCGCCCCGTTCGATCCCGTATCGCCGCCAGCAAGTCGTGCAGGCGCGCCAGGGCAGCGGACTGGGCCAGCGGCCCGCTTCCCCAGTCATCGCTTTCCAGGATCAGTACCGGCCATCGCAACACCGGCTCGCGCCAGCGGGCGGCCAGAGGCCGGATGAACGCCAGCACCACGCACGTCCACAGCAGGACGATCAAGGCAAGCAACACCGCCAGGGCCGTCATCGATACCCCATCCTGGCGACCACCTCCGCGACCCTGGGCAACGCGCGCTCGATCTTGTCCCGATTGCGGCCATCCTTCCACTTGTCGAGCCGGATTTCCGAGAAGGCGTTGTAGGGAATGTCGAGCACTTCGGCGCAATGGGCCTGCAAGCGCGCATCGAAGCGGAGCCCGCATCCCTCGAACACGCGTCTGAAGGTCTCGACCGGGTCGCGCAGGAAATCCTCGTAGAACACTTCCACCCACTGTCCGGCCGGAATGTTCGACCTGGCCTCCAGGATGGCCTGGTTGATCGCGACGTACTGGAACGCCGCGACATCCTCGACGGCGGCATTCACGTAATCCCGCCATCCCTCGGCGAGGAAGAAGCACCATTGGCTGAGTTGTCCGTTTTCCACTGCCACGGTCGCAGGCAAGTCATTCGACCAGGTCGCGAATTCGTCGGGCTTGCGCCAGCCCTCGATCAGCGAATTCAGGTTGTCTCCCGGGCTGCGCTTGACGAACACGAACACGGCATCCGGAAACAGCGCCTGCAGATAGGGCACGCACAATCCATTCTGGTTGTTCTTGTCGACCCAACGATGGCGTCCGGTCCAGCTGTAGAAATAGCGGCTGACTTCGTCACGATCGGTCGGGCTGGCATCGGAGGCCTCAAGCGCATGCGTGTCCCAGTTCTTTGCGGAAGGCGGATGCAGCTCCGACCAGTAGTCGTGGGTTTCCCGCTGGAGGCTGCCGATTTCATCGGACTCTGACAGGGTCTTGTAGACCAGTGTGGTGCCGGCCCGCGAGCAGCCGACCACGATGATGGGCCGGTTGGCGGGACGGCGAGTCATTTGCCACTGTGCCCTGCGCAGGCCGCGCTGCGCTTTGTGGAAATGGTAGGCCAGGGTTTTTCTGATCTTGTCGAGTAGTGCGCTCAATGCCTTGGGTCTCTCATCCCGGGATACGGGTATTCATGGCTGCGTTCCGGCTTCGAAATCCCGAAAACAGAAAATGCTCTCGTCACGGAACAGGTACTCGAACGGATATTGGCTGATGCAACCGAAGAATGACCGGCTGGTGCCTTTCCAGGGCATGAGCCAGTCATCCAGTTCGAGGGTGATGAGGTGGGTTTTCGCCACCCACCCGGTCTGGCTGCGAAACAGCGCCGCCTGCGAGCCCTCGATGTCCAGCTTGACGATGAACGGCGCGTCCACGCCCGCGATATCGCAGATTTCGTCGATCGTGTAGGCACGCAGGCCCTCGCTGTCGTCCAGCCCCAGTTCCTCGACCCGGAACGCCATCGAGCCGGCTTCGGGATTGGTGATCCGCAGTCGGGCAGGCCGGTTCCAGATGCCGCCTTTCAGCAGCCTGACGCGCGGGCCAAGCGGCGCTGTATTGCGGGCAAGCAGTTCGCAATTGTCTGTATCCGGCTCGACGACGACAATCTGCGCCTCGGGAAACTGGCGTGCAAACCAGCGTGTCGCCAGCCCGATGTTGCCTCCGCCATCGATGATCAGCGGCGATTCGCCCCGCCTGACGGCGGACTCATAGTCGGCCATCAGCCGCTCACTGTGCGGGAATATTGTGAAATCGTATTGCTGCCTGACGATGCTTTGCTTGAACGTGGCGTGGTCGGCCACGGTTTCCCTGAGGAAGAACGGGTGCTCGAAACCGGGAACCTCGAGGCGTCTGACCATCCGGGAAGATCGAGGACAATCCCGCTCGATCGAATGCAACAGCCTCAATCCATGATAGATACCAAACAGGCGGACAAAATTCGTGGACCAGCGAATTCTTCGTTGAAGCACACTCATGCATTAACCTTTTAGTATTCTCGGCGAGCTGAAGGTCCGCCTGGAAACCCGATTGTCTGCGTGAAGGCAGAGGCAGCCATCGCATTCAGCATACGATTTGTTCCACAAGCCAGCGGGAGAGGTTAGCATTTTCCTGGCCAAAGCTTTAATTTACGTACTAGATATGTCATTTTCGCATTCTTGGCACTTGAAACAGACTGGCTGGCACACAACCGGCCAGCTCCCTCGCTCCCCCCACTTCTAACCGGCACGCACCCGACACGATCGATATGGATGGCATTTTTGGCTGGCTGGGCGATCAGGCCGAGCATCAGGGAATCATCAAATCAATGGGCCGCGCAACGGCTCCTTCTACCGAGGCGACGCCCTTTGAGCATAGCAGCCCGATGCTGGGAATCGCAGGGGCTTCGCGACTCGGCAAGGCCGGCATGCATGTCGGGGACGGCCTGGTCGCCGTGCTGTCCGGGCGCCCCCGATTTGACGACGCAAACCTGGCGACCATCGCCCGCGAACAGGGCGCCGCCCTGGCCATCGCCCAGGGCTGGGCGCGTTTCGGCGACAGGTTGCCTGCCCTGATGCAGGGCAGCTTCGCCTTCGCCGTGCTGGAACCCCTCAAGCAGCAGGCCTGCCTGGTGCTCGACCGCATCGGCGCCGAGCGGCTCTGCTACGCGCATCGCAACGGCAACTTCGTGTTCGGTACCAGCGTGCAGGGCGTCGCCGCACACCCGGACGTCGGCCGCGACATCGATCCCCAGGCCATTTACGACTACCTGTATTTCCATACGATTCCCGCGCCCCGCAGCTTGTATCGGGGGATCGGAAAATTGCTGCCCGGCCAGATCGTCACGCTGCGAAACGGCCAGCTACGCTCCGGTTTCTACTGGCAGCCCGACTACACGCCGGCCCGGGCAGGCTTTGATGCATTTCGCAGCCAGTTTCGCTCGGTCCTCGACCAGGCAGTGCGCGACGCCGACTCGCCCGCCACCGCCGCCTTCCTGTCTGGCGGCACGGACAGCTCCACCGTAGTCGGTGCGCTGACGGCCGTTCGCGGCGCGCCGGTCGACACGTTTTCGATCGGCTTCGACGCCGACGGCTTCGACGAGATGGAATACGCCCGGTGCGCCGCGGAACGCTTCGGCAGTCGCAGCCACGAGTATTACCTCAAGCCTGCCGACATCGTCACCGCCATTCCCGTCATCGCCGGCGCCTACGACGAACCCTTCGGCAACGACTCCGCCGTTCCGACCTATTTCTGCGCCAAGGCCGCCCGCGACGCCGGATTCGAGCGCATGCTGGCGGGCGATGGCGGGGACGAACTGTTCGGAGGCAATGCGCGTTATGCCAAGCAGCGCCTGTTCGAAGCCTACGCGCATCTTCCCGGTTTCCTGAAGCAGGGCCTGATCGAGCCGCTGACCCGGCTGCCGGGTCTGTCGAAGCGGTTCCCGCTTTCCAAGCTCAGGAGCTATGTATCGCAGGCCAAAGTCGGCTTGCCGCTGCGCATGGAGAGCTACAATTTCCTGCACCGCACGCCGCTGGACGACATTTTCACGGCGGACTTCGCGCGCATGTTCGACCCCGGCCTGGCGGACCAGGCACTCACCGAAACCTACGATCGCGCCTCGTCGGATCACTTCATCAACCGGATGATGCACCTGGACATGAAGTTCACGCTGGCCGACAACGACCTGCGCAAAGTAGGTACCATGACCGAAGCGGCAGGCATCGAAGTCCAGTACCCCCTGCTCGACGACCGCATGGTCGTGTTCGCCAACAGCCTGCCCGTCGACTACAAGGTGCGGGGACAGAAGCTGCGCTGGTTCTTCAAGGAAGCCTTGACCGACCTTCTGCCCGACAAGATCATCAACAAGACCAAGCACGGCTTCGGTCTGCCGTTCGGCGTCTGGAGCACGCAGTACGCCCCGCTCGGCGACCTCGTGGGCGACAGCATGAGCGCCTTCAAGCAACGCGGCTGGATCCAGCCAGCCTATCTCGATCACATGCTGGCCATGCAGCGCGGCCCCCATGCCAGCTATTACGGCGTGATGATCTGGGTGGTGATGATGCTTGAGCAATGGATGCAGGCCAATGGCGATTGACGCGGCTGATCCGGCGCGCTTGTGTGCCTGGCCCGCGTAACGCCCATTCCCGCCGCGCGCTTCACGAGGGCACGGCATGATGTAGCCCGGCTAGCGCAGGCTTTTCTTGTAATGCCAGTACGCGCGCTTGGCAGCCTTGTGCAGCAGGCTCTCGTCCGAAATGTATTTGCGGTAGATGCCTTCCGCTTTCTTTTCAAACGTCCACTTCAGGTAGTCGAGCACGGCGCGGTCGCGATAGGCCTTGAAGTAGGCATCCAGTTCATCGCGTGAACGCGCCAGGCCGTTGTCGGCATATTTGGCGACATAGGGCGTGAAATCGGGATACAGCCTCGAAGCGCCCCAGTCTCCGTGAAGCGTGGTCTTCATGAAATTCGCGATCAGCATGTCGTCGAACACCTCGTAGCGGATCGCCGTCATCAGGGAGTGCCGCGGCGCCTCGAAGGTCACGCCCCGGTTGTACTTGCGATCGCTGATCTTGATGACGTGATCCTGGCCGCCGACGCGCAGGTTGATGTAGTCGAGGTGCGTGGCCAGATGCCCGACAGCCCTGAAATACCGGCTGGCCATCGCTTTTTCCTCTGCATCGAGCGTGTCGTTCCAGTCGTCGCCGAACTGCGTCGCGGGCAGGATGGTCACCGGCAACTCGCGCGGCCGAATTTCCTCCCAGCTGTCGTCCATGCAGTCATAGCGGACGTAGGCCGGCAGCATCTGGCACTTGTCCGACTCGAAGCCTTTCCGGTAATCGTCCAGCGAGGTGTGGTAGACGTTGGCCCAGGCCGAATCCTCGCGCTGGTAGGTGTGCATCGAGCTGAACGGGATGAAGTATTTGGCGCCCACCGTTTCGGTCCGGCTGGCGTTCCGCTTGCCGATCGCCGGCGTCACCTCGGACGGAGCGATGCGGCTGCCGTCCTCGGAAAAGAAGTTGATCATGTCCGCGTCACCATAGCGGCTGGACAGCCCCATCATGAACGACACCGGATAGCGCTTGATGATGCTGCGGACATGGTTTTCCCAGCCATGGTCCGAGGCGTCGGTGCGGTTGAACACCAGACGGCCGTTCACCTCGACGAGCAGCACGGCATCCTGGTTCAGGTCCGAGATGCAGTAGACCCTGACATGCTCCGACAAGGTATACCAGCGCCTGTCCTGCATCACGCTGACATCGAAGCCCTGGCCCTTGAGGTCGTCATGGATGCGCTTGCCGACATGGTCGGGCAGCAGGATTTTCCTGCCCATCAACTGCGGCATGGACTCGGGATTCAGATGGTCGGGGTGGCCGTGCGACAGCCATACATGCTCGGCCCCGAGTATGCCCTTCATCTGCTGGTCGGGGATTTCGTGAGACTGCCCCCAGCTGCCGAAATAGGCCTGCGGCGTAAACCACGGGTCGGTCACGAGCACCGGCCGTCCCTGGTCGTAGACAGTAAGGATGGCGTTGCCGATGGTTTCAAATCCGGTTTGCATGTGACCCCCATCGCGTGTTCGTGGCTTGAGGTGTCTCAGGAGAAGCTGCGCTGGCTTGCGTTTTCTCATCCAGGACACCGGCAAACTTGGCGGCGAGCAACAGCGTGGCCGCCAGATGATAAGGCAGGTCGAAGTAAGCCAGTCCGAGGAACGCCCCGCCTGCGGCGTAGCCAATCAGGCTGACCTGGATCATGGCCGCGAGGTCGGCGGCCCATTTTCTCTCGGGATCGTTCTTGCAGCGTCGAATGACCTGCCTGGCCCTGAGCCAGGTAAACAGCCAGAGCAGCATGAAGAGCCCGAAGCCGATGAAGCCATGTTCCCCGATCACCTCGAAATAGATGCTGTGCACGTCGTGGACCCGGAAAGGCTCGGGCGCATACTGGCGGAAGGTCTGGGCGATGAACATTTCGAATCCGCCGCCAGCGACATTGGCCTTGGCCACATTGACGGCCGTATGCCAGGCGTTGATCCTGCCCAGAGCCGAGTTGTCCTCCTGGTAGGTCTCGATCGTGTACATGCGGTCGTACCACTCCTGGGGCATGACTGCCCCGATGATGCCCACCACCACCGCCAGGTATACCCCGGTCACGAGCTTTTTCCGGCTCTTGAGCCACAGGAACAGGCCCATGACCACCATGGCAACGAGCGCGCCCCGGGACTGGCTGCCGATTGCGGCCACGCCGGTCAGCACCATCGCGCCCGCAAGTCCCATCCGGACCCATTTGCGCGGTTCCTGCAGATGCAGGTAGCGGATCAGCGGAATGCACATGACCAGCGCGAGCGCCATTTCGTTGTTGCCCCCGATGAACGTGCCGGCTGGCCCCTGCACCCGGAACTGGCCGCCATGGACGATGGTGAAGATGCCGCCCTTGACGCCATAGTAGCCGAGCGACAGCGCAATGACCCAGATCATCCAGTGGATCTGGTGCCGGTCCTTGATGATCAGGATGATCAGGAAAATCATCAGCTGGATCTTCCAGACCTTGTTCCATTGCACCCAGGCCAGGTCTGGATAAAAGGCAAAGAATGTCGTGATGAACATCCAGGCGACAAACAGCAGCAGGACCACCGTTTCCCGGGTCCACAGCATCTCCTTCTTTTCCCTGGAGAACAGGAAGGCCGTGATCGTGACGAGCGCGACGACCAGCGAGAACGGAAAGTCATAGGCAAACCCCCACGTCTGGCGATGGGGGTTCATGTAGGCCAGCCATGTCCACAACATGATGCCGATCCAGGGGCGCTTGAATACGAACGGCAGCGCGCCGAAGATGATCGCGGTGACTAGGATATCCCTCATGCGTACGGTCTCGTCTCGAATATCGACTGGCGGAACATACCGATCCAGTCAGGCACGGGCGCAGGGCTTGCGTGCCATGTGCGGGCCATCGTCATCATGCCATGGCCTGCGCCAGCGAAGGGTTCAGCGGCACATGGCTGACCACGTAGCGATGCTTGCCCGAGGCCTCAGGCGAGATGGCATCGAGCAGTTTCAGGTCGATGGCGAGTGTGTCGCCCAGGCGTTGCCTCAAACCGTTGAAAACGGCTTCGCGGGCCGGCTCGCCCCACTGCGCGTCGGGAACGACCTGCACTTCGAGCCGATCGACGGCATGCTGGATCAGCTTGAACTGCCCCACGCCCGGAATGGCGCGCATCACGTAAATGACCGCCAGCGCATGCATGATGCGGCCGTCGGCGGCCACGATGAAGTCGGTCTGGCGGCCCACCACCTGGTCGATGACCGTCAGCCCGCGTCCGCCCGGGTCGCTGCGCTGCGCGCGCCGCACCACGTCTCCCGTGCGATAGCGGATGAAGGGCTGAGCCTCGGACACCAGGCTCGTGATCACCGCCTCGCCCTCCTCGGCCGGGTTTCCGGCATCGTCGAGCACTTCGATGACATGGGTTTCATTCATCTGGAGCAGGACGCCCTCTGGTGATTCCAGTACCATCAGGCCAGCATCGCGGGCGCCATACTCGATCGAGACCGGCACCCTGAACACGCGCTCGATCAGTTCGCGCTGGTGCGGAAAAAGTGGTTCGCCGGTCGTGCTGACCACGCGCAAGGCCCGCAAGCGCAGCCGGACGCCCCGCGTTTCGGCATGGGCGGCCAGCAGGGCCAGGCTGCTGGCATAGCCGTAGATCGCCTTGGGGTTCCAGACCTGGATCGCCGTCAAATACTCGTCCATGCGCCCGGGCGACATCTCGAAGGCATTCAGCAGCAGCTGATTGACCAGACGGTCGCGCAAGGCCTTGATGCGGTCGGTTTTCTGCAGCTCCACGGGCGCGCCCCACAGGTAGACCTCCCGGTCTCCCGGGTGGACGCCCCACCAGCGCCGCGCACGCAGCCGACCCGCGGCATCCGCCGCCTGGCGCATCCGGCCAAAATAGAAAATCAGCGGTTCGCCGCTGGAGCCGCCGGTGGTGTACTGGAACACGCCGCCCGGCACCTCGCGCCAGACCAGTTGCTCGACTTGAAGACGCGCGTCGCGCTTGCCCATGGTCGGCAGGCGTGCCAGATCCTGCAACCCGACCGTGCCTGCCTGCACCGCATCCTTCAGCCCGGCCGCTTCCAGCCGGGCGGCATGCCAGGGACAGTGCGCCAGGGCGGATCGAAGCAGCCGGTTCAGTTTCTGCTCCTGCAAGGCTTTCATGTCGTCGGGCGACAGCCACTGGCTCTTCTCGAGCTCGGCCAGCATGGCAAAGGTGGGGCGGCGCATCGCCGCCTCCTGCGCGCGGAATATCGTTCGGGAAATCCAGGCAGGCAGGCTCACAGGGCCGGGCTCCGTGATGGCTGGTCAGGGGCGAGGCGATCGAACGTGCGCAGCAACTGCGCCACGCGCTGGTCCCACTGGTTCGATTGCGCATGCGCGATGATCGCGGCGCGGTCCCAGTCCCTGACCAGGGCGCCATCCAGCGCCTGTTCAAGGGCGGCCGAATTACCAAATGGAACGACAGTGCCGAGTTCTTCCCGGCACACCACCTCGGCATTGCCGCCGACATCGGTGGTCACGACCGGCAGGCCGCAGGCCATGGCCTCGAGAAACACGTTGGCCCAGCCTTCATTGCGGGTGGACAGCACGAACACATCCGAAGCCGACAACGGCCATTTCAGGTCGTCCGGCTTCATCGTGCCGAGAAAATGCACCCGCTCGCCCAGCCCCAGCCTCGACACCTGGGCGTCGAGCTCGGCCCGCATGTCGCCTTCCGGGCTGCCGCCGCCGACGATCAGATAGTGCAGCCTGGGATGGCGCCCGAGCAAGCCGGGAAGGCAGTCGATCACCCGGTGCATGCCCTTGCGCTCGACCAGCCCGCCCACCGACACCAGGACCCGGGCGTCGTCGGGCAGGCCGTAGCGCTGGCGCGCCTCGGCACGATCGACCGGATGGAAGCGCGCGAGGTCGACGCCATTGCCCACGACCTCGGTCTTGCCGCCCTCGGCCCCCAGTTCGATGGCATGCCGGCGCAGCGAATCGGAGACGGTGAAGACATGCGCCGCGGCCCGGAGGGCGCGCGTCAGGCGCGGACGCAGAACGGGATTGGCTGCATGCGGCACTTCGGTTCCCCGCAGGGTGATCGTGGCCGGCAGGCCCAGCCAGCGCCCCAGCAAGGTGGCCGCCTCGCCATCCGGGA
>JBFHQA010000102.1:0-9652 GCA_041592455.1 Thiobacillus sp.
CGACTCCAGGAACAGCATCTGCGCCACGCCCTCGTTGGCGTAGATGCGCGCGGGCAGCGGCGTGGTGTTGGAAAACTCCAGCGTCACGTGGCCTTCCCACTCGGGTTCCAGCGGTGTCACGTTGACGATGATGCCGCAGCGGGCATAGGTGCTCTTGCCGAGGCAGATCGTCAGCACGCTGCGTGGAATGCGGAAATACTCCACCGTGCGCGCGAGCGCGACGGAATTGGGGGGAATGATGCAGGAGTCGCCCGATATCTCGACGAAAGAGTCCGGGTCGAACGCCTTGGGGTCGACCAGCGTGTGGTTGAGGTTGGTAAAAACCTTGAATTCGTTGGCGCATCGCACGTCGTAGCCGTAGCTCGACGTGCCGTACGACACGATGGATTTGCCTGCGTTCTGCTTGATCTGACCCGGTTCGAAGGGGTCGATCATGCCATGCTCTTCCGCCATGCGGCGGATCCATCGGTCGGACTTGATGCTCATCAGGTATTGGAAATCACGATATTGGGGAACTTGGCGGAATGATCCACCGCGGTTTCGCCAATCTTAACAGCAACGCGACGCGCAATCTGCTTGTAGATGTCGGTCACGCGGCCTTCGGGGTCGGAGACCACCGACGGCTTGCCGGAGTCGGTGTCGGCACGGATGCTGCCATCGAGCGGCAGGGCGCCGAGGAATTCGACGTTGTAGTCCTTGCACATGCGCTCGCCGCCGCCTTCGCCAAAGATACGCTCTTCATGGCCGCACTTCGAACAGATGTGCAGGCTCATGTTTTCCACCACACCGATGATGGGGATGCCGACCTTCTCGAACATCTTGAGGCCCTTGCGCGCGTCGATCAGCGCGATGTCCTGCGGCGTGGTGACGATCACCGCACCGGTCACCGGCACGCGCTGCGCCAGCGTCAGCTGGATGTCGCCGGTGCCCGGGGGCAGGTCGACGACCAGGTAGTCGAGGTCGTTCCAGTTGGTGTTGTTGAGCAACTGCTCCAGCGCCTGCGTCACCATCGGGCCGCGCCACACCATCGGCGTCTCGACGTCGATCAGGAAACCGATCGACATCGCCTGGATGCCGTGGCCGACCAGCGGGTCGAGGTTCTTGCCGTCGGTGGACTCGGGCTTGTCGGTAATGCCGAGCATGGTGGGCTGCGAGGGGCCGTAGATGTCGGCGTCGAGCATGCCGACGCGCGCGCCCTCGGCGGCCAGCGCCAGCGCCAGGTTGACGGCGGTGGTCGACTTGCCGACGCCGCCCTTGCCGGACGCGACGGCGATGATGTTCTTGACGTTGGGGATCAGCTTGACGCCGCGCTGCACGCTGTGCGACACGATCTTGAAGCTGACGTTGGCAGTTGCGCTGGACACGCCATCGATGCTTTTCAGCTTGTCCTCGATCTGCTGCTTGATCGTGGCGACCTGGCTTTGCGCCGGGTAGCTCAGCAGGATGTCGAGCGTGACGGCACCGCCCTCGATCTTGATGTTGCGTGCGGATTTGGTTGAGACATAGTCTTTTTGGGTGTTGGGATCGACCAACTCTTTCAGTGCGGTTTGCACCTGAAGTTCAGAAACGGCCATGTTCGCTCCAGCGGGTTAATTAGCAATCGCTCATTTTAACGAATTCCAATGCTTTGAGCGACCCAAAACATAGAAAACACGCGGGTTTCCCTGATGTTTACAGGGATATTCGCCACCGTTAGCGACACGGCGCCACCACGCCCTGGGTCCAGCAGAGGCGCTTTTTCACGGGCTCAACGCCCGATTTCAGGCTCGATGTTGGCGACTTGGCCACAGCCTTCCTGGCGCTCGCTTTCACGGCGGAGCGGGTCCGCTTGCGAACCTGCGGGGCCACTTCCGGTTGCTCCGGCGGCGCCAGCATCACGACCGGGGTCGGCGCGACCGGGCCGTAATCGACGCTCACCGCAATCTCGTAGAGCTTCGGCGCCTCCGGGACCGGCTCGGCTGCCACGAGGGCGGCCGGCAGGGCGGGGGCTGCCATCACGGAAAGGGGCGACTCGATGGCCGCGACCGCAGGGGCCGGGGACACGGCCGCCCCCTTTGCCGGGGCATCGGCCGCCTTTTCCTGAAGAATGCGTTCAGTGGCAGTCGCTTCCGCTGCAGCAGGCGTCGGGCTCGGCAGGAAAGGGGCTGTCAACGCAGGAAGCGTCGATTCGAAGGCCGCGACCGCAGGGACCGGGGTCTTGGCCGCCCCCTTTGCCGGTGCATCGGCCGCCTTTTCCTGAGGAACGCGTTCAGTGGCAGTCGCTTCAGCTGCAGCAGGCACCAGGCTGGGAGGAGCTGGCGGCATGCTGACCACGGGCGTGTCTGCAACCGGTCCGTAGTTGACGGCTGGTGCCGCGGCACCCTCCATCGGGGCCAACACCCGCAGGAAAGGAACCCAGACGATCTGCGGAGCGTTCGGCTGCATCATCGGCGCCGGCAGGGCTTGCGGTATCGGCCACATCATGCCCGGCGGCATGCCGCCATAAGGCATCATCCCGGGCGGCATCATGCCGGGCATGGCCGTCATGGGCTGGGGCCACGCCGGCATGGCAGGCACAGACGGCATGGTCGCCCCCTGCGCGTCGGTCGGGACGGTCACGGCCGGCTCGGCGACGGGCATCGGCGTGGGAGCCTGCATCGGCCACATCATGCCCGGTGGCATGCCGCCATACGGCATCATCCCGGGCGGCATCATGCCGGGCATGGCCATCATGGGCTGCGGCCACGCCGGCATGGCGGGCACCATGCCCTGAGGTACGGCAGGCGCAGACGGCTTTGCACCCCCCGCGGTTTCTGTCGGTGCAGCTGGCGGCGGGACGGCTTGCGCCGAGCCAGCCACGTCCGGCTCGGCGACGGGCATCGGCATGGGAGCCTGCATCGGCCACATCATGCCCGGTGGCATGCCGCCATACGGCATCATCCCGGGCGGCATCATGCCAGGTGCAGCCATCATGGGCTGCGGCCATGCCGGCATGGCCGGCGCCGCATCGGCAGGCATCACCTGAGGCACTTGAACGGGATCCTTCTGAACAGTCTGCGCCACGGGCTCGATGCCGTCAGACCAGGCCAGCGTCGGGCCAAGCAACAATACGCCTGTGAAAGCGCGCATCTTTCCAAATGCATTCATGCAAGCTCTCCTAGATTGACACGGATGGCGACGAGGGCAAGCGCCCTCAGTGGGGGTCGGCGTGGTGTGCCACCAGCACGGCTTCGGGGACACGCAAGCGTATGGCCGCGACCAGTTCGCTGATCGCGCCCGGCCGGGGACGCAAGGACACCCACAGCAGGTTCAGCTTCAGGTTGAGGTCGGCAAACACCACATCCTGATGCAGCGCGAGCACTGCCTGGATGTCGCGCGACGCCCGCTCGATTTCGTCGGGCGTACGTTGACGAAGCCGGGGGATCAACATCATGAAATCGGTCAATCGCCGACCCGTGCTGTCGCGCGTGGGCGCCACCTGCCACAGGGGCACCCCCGGGCTCGTGTCCTGAACCGCAGTCAGCGTGGTTGAAGCATACAGTCTGATCTTCATCCCGCCTCCTCGCAATGCTCAGGATTTCAGATGCAGCCCCGCAGCCGCGCCTTGTCGGCCGCCGCCGCGGCGCAGTCCCTGCCGCAGATAGCGGACATCCTTGTGCAGGTAGCGCTCGAGTTCTTCCAGCGCCAGGCGGTAGACCTCGCGCTTGAAGTCGACGACCGTTTCCATCGACACCCAGTATTCGTTCCAGCGCCAGGCATCGAATTCGGGATGGCTGCTGGCCCGCAGCGACACGTCGCAGTCACGGCCGGTCAGCCGCAGCAGGAACCAGATCTGCTTCTGCCCGCGGTAAAGCCCGCGGTTGTCGCGTCGCGTCCAGTGCGCCGGCACGTCGTAGCGCAACCACTCCCGCGTCCGGCCCAGAATGCGCACATGCTCGGGCAGCAAGCCCACTTCTTCTTCCAGTTCCCGGAACATGGCCTGTTCCGGCGTTTCCCCTGCATTGATGCCGCCCTGGGGAAACTGCCAGGCGTGCTGATTGACGCGCTTGCCCCAGAAAACCTGGTTATGCGCATTGCACAAAATGATGCCTACGTTCGGGCGGTACCCTTCTCGGTCGATCATGGCCGCCACCATATGAAAATTCGATTGACTGTATTCTTTCACACCCAAGGAAAATTGCAATCCTCGGCCAGCCGAACACCGTCAGTTAAGCATTGTTTTAATTGGTTTTTTCTGGGTTTAGTCCGGAATGGAAACGCGCTGCTTCCGGACGCTGGCCCGCCATGGCGTGACGGGGTGGCCTGCAGGCGGGCCGCACCGGGTCACCCTGCCAGGGAGCAACGCCTCATTCGAGCAGCGGCGCGATCCCCGATGCCCACTGGAAATCGCGCGCGAACCCGCGCAGATCGAGTCCGAACCGCTTGGCCCGCTCCGCCAGCTGCGGCTGCGCCGCCTGCAGCCTTTCCGCTGCGCCCGGCTCATTGAAGGCGAAAACGATGACGTTGGTTTTATGCTGCACGGAGATCCAGCCGATTTCGCCGTCGAACGCCCGCGTCAGCCGCGCGAAGTACTCGGAAAACAGCTTGTCCTGGCCCCACAGATTGACCACCAGCATGCCGCCCGGCTTCAGCACGCGCTTGCAGGCCGAGTAGAAGGTCTGGGTGGCGAGTGCCTCCACCTGGTTGCCCGCGTCGAAGCCGTCGAGCAGGATGACGTCGGCGCTGGACGGATGCTGGCGCACGTATAGCGCGCCGTCCGCTTCGATTACCTTCAGCGTGTCGTCATCGGGCGGCAGCGCGAAATGCGTGCGCGCGGCCGCGATGACCCTCGGGTCGACTTCCACGGCGGTCACCCGGGTCTCCGGCAGCTGCTTTCGGATGAACTTGGCGAGCGACCCGCCGCCGAGGCCGATCATCAGCACCTCTTGCGGCTCGGGATCGAACATCAGGCACCCCATCATCGCGCGCGTGTAGGCCAGTTCGAGATCCCATGGCCGGCTGACCCGCATCGCGCTCTGGATAGCGCAATTGCCCAGATGCAGCGTCCGCAGACCGCGCTCCTCGGTCACTTCGAGCCCGCCGTCGTCGGCCCGGCGTTTTCCCAACTTCAATCGCATGCTTGCCCTGCCCCCCAAATGAGCGCGAAAGATTACACGCCTGCGCGCTAAAATGCCGCTTTTCGTCCATTTGATCGATCATGCGCGCCACCCAGTTCTTTATTTCCACCACCAAGGAAGCCCCGTCCGAAGCCGAGCTGGTCAGCCACAAGCTCATGTTGCGCGCCGGTCTCATCAAGCGCCTGGGTTCGGGCCTGTACACCTGGATGCCGCTCGGCCTGCGCGTGCTGCGCCGGGTCGAGGCCATCGTGCGCGAGGAAATGAACCGCGCCGGCGCGATCGAGCTCCTGATGCCGGCGGTGCAGCCGGCCGAGCTGTGGGAGGAATCCGGCCGCTGGGCGGTGTTCGGCCCGCAGATGCTGAAGATCAAGGACCGTCACGAACGCGACTTCTGCTTCGGCCCCACCCACGAGGAAGTCATCACCGACGTCGCGCGCCGCGAGATCAAGAGCTATCGCCAACTGCCGGTGAACTTCTACCAGATCCAGATGAAGTTCCGCGACGAGATCCGCCCGCGTTTCGGCGTCATGCGCGCGCGCGAGTTCCTGATGAAGGACGCCTATTCGTTCCATGCCAGCCGTGACAGCCTCGTCGCCACCTACCAGACGATGTACGACGCCTACAGCCGAGTGTTCAGCCGGCTGGGGCTGACCTTCCGCGCCGTCGCGGCCGACACCGGCGCGATCGGCGGCTCGGGCTCGCACGAGTTCCACGTGCTGGCCGACTCGGGCGAAGACCTGATCGCCTACTGCCCGGATTCGGACTACGCCGCCAACGTCGAACTGGCCGAGGCACTGGCGCCGGCGACCCCGCGCGCCGCGGCGGCGGAGGCGATGCGCGAGGTCGACACGCCCAAGCAGACGACCTGCGAAGACGTTGCGGCCCTGCTCGGCATTCCGCTCCAGCGCACCGTGAAGCTCGTCGCCGTCATGGCGGGCGAACGGATGGTCGTCCTGCTGCTGCGCGGCGACCATATGCTGAATGAAGTCAAGCTCGGCAAGCTCGAAGGCCTGGCCGATTTCCGGCTGGCGAACGAAGCCGAAATCCGCGCAGCCTTCGACTGTCCGCCCGGCTTCCTCGGCCCGGTCGACATCGACCGCGATCGCATCACCGTCATCGCCGACCGCACGGTCGCGGCCATGAGCGATTTCGTCTGCGGCGCCAACAAGCCCAAGCTCCACCTCGCCGGCGTCAATTTCGGCCGCGACCTGAAGGAACCCGATGTTGTGGCCGATATAAGAAACGTTGTCACCGGCGACCCCAGCCCCGACGGCAAGGGCAGCCTGCAGCTGTGCCGCGGCATCGAGGTCGGCCACGTGTTCCAGCTGGGCAACAAGTATTCGAAGGCGATGGACGCGACCTACCTCGACGAGGCCGGCAAGGCGCAGGCGATGGAAATGGGCTGCTACGGCATCGGCGTGTCGCGCATCGTGGCGTCGGCCATCGAGCAGAACCACGACGACAAGGGCATCATCTGGCCCCAGTCCATGGCGCCGTTCTTGCTCGTGATCGTGGCGATCGGCTATGGTAAGAGCGAGATGGTCAAAACGGCCGCGGATAACCTGTATGCTGAATTGACGGCAGCAGGCTTCGATGTGCTGCTCGACGACCGCGACGAGCGGCCGGGCGTGATGTTTGCCGATGCCGAGTTGATCGGCATCCCGCACCGCATCACCGTGGGCGAGCGCGGCCTGAAGGACGGCATCATCGAATACCAGGCGCGCCGCGCGGCGCCGGGACAGGCCAGCGAGGCCCGTAAGATCGCCGTGGACACGGCCAAGGAATCATTAACCGAACTCATGAGAGACTGACATGCACAAGATGACGCGCATCGGCTTCCTGATCACCGCCCTCCTCCTGGCTCACCCGTCGCATGCGGGCGGCCAGCGCGAAGAGGCGATGTCGGCCAATGTGCGTTCTTCGCTGCAGCGCGCGCTGGCCGATACGGCTGTCACCCGAACGGCGTTCCGGAATTCGGCCGACGAGGCCGCCTGGCTGAAGGAAATGTCGCGCCGGCTCGCCAAGCGCATGCCGGACGAATCCGAGCGCCTGGAATTCCTGACGACGCTGCACTGGGAAGCCTCGCGCGCGGGTGTCGACCCGCAATTGATGCTGGGCCTGATCCAGGTCGAAAGCGGTTTCCGCAAATATGCCGTTTCGCCCGTGGGCGCGCGCGGTTACACGCAGGTCATGCCGTTCTGGGTCCGGACCATCGGCAGCCCCGATCACAACCTGTTCCAGTTGCGCACCAATCTGCGTTACGGCGCGCTGATCCTGCGCCACTACATCGATATCGAACGCGGCGACCTGTTCCGCGCACTCGGCCGCTACAACGGCAGCCTCGGCCGCCCCGAATACCCCACGCTCGTGGTCGGGGCCTGGAAACGCCATTGGGACTACCAGCCGAGCACCCGATCCGCCGAAGCCGCAGCTGCGACACGCAGCTAGCCGTCCGCTCGAGTCGTCTCGCCTGGAGCCGCCACACGGGCTCAAGCGAACCGACAGGCCCGTTCGCCCCGGATTGTCCAACCCGCCTGGAGAGGCCCATGAAGAAAACACTGCTTGCCTGCCTGGTCCTGGGTTCGCTTGCCGGTTTGACGGCATGCGAAACCACTCGCTACGGCGATGTGCGCGTCCACGGCCCGGACTACGATGTGCGCGTGGTATTCACCGACTCGGACCGCCGCATCCTCCGGGATCACTACCGCGTCGACACCCGGGGCTTGCCGCCAGGCCTGGCCAAGAAAGGCAAGATTCCGCCCGGCCACGCCTACAAGATGCAGCGCCAGCATCCCCTCCCTCCCGACGTCCGGTGGTCATACCTGCCGCCGGACGTGGAAAGGCGCCTCAGCAGGCTGCCTGACGGCTATGCGAGGGTCCTGATCGGCGCCGATATCGCGATCCTGCACACGCGCACCCGCGTCGTCGTCGACCTGCTCGACAATATCTACGACTGAGGCCGGCGACAGCTCGTCTTTCGCCCCTGCGATTGAGCCGGCCCGGCTTTCCGTTTCAGCGAACAGTTTGCAGCAGAACGCCCGGACCGTGCTTCAGGCCAGACCGGTAAACGTCGAAAATTCGACCATTCGTCAGGCATTCGTCGCTTCATGTGCGCCCGATGGGATCCGTCTCCCGCAAGATCGCCCCGAAACGCCCGAAAAATCGAGGAGTGCCCGACTCCTGCGAACTGGCACAGCCCCTGCTAAGTCTCCGTCACGGGTAGTACACCTGTATCAAAACCAATAAAGGAGACGACCATGGAAATGACAATGCATTTGTCCCGCACGGTCAAGGGACAGGAAGAAATCTTCAACCTGGGGCATACCCTGCGCCCTCGGCACCGGCAGATTCTGTTCAGCGTGGGCAACGGCATTTCCTTCGGCGAACTCCGCAGCAAACTGCCGAACTGCGAGAACCTCGAATCCATGGTCAGCGACCTGCTGCAAAACGGGTTCATCCAGGGCCTGCGCAACATGACGACCGGCCATGCCTCGGCCCCGGCCATCGCACCTGTTGTGACTGCGCCAGCCCAGGCCGCCGACCTGTCCGTCGTACAGGCCTATGTGCTGGAATTCATGGCGGGCCTGGTGGGCAACAAGTCACCGGCCTACAAGAAAATGAGCGAAGTGGGCGACTGGACGGAATTCAGGAATGTCCTGCCGATGTGCCAAAAAGTCATCGCCGCGGTGGCCTCGCCGCACCAGGCCGCGGAAATGCTGGCCGGGGTCGACCAGCGGATGCGGGGGTAAGCCCTTCGCACGGAACCCCGACCGCCCGCGCAGGCAAGCGAGCTACGGCCGGGCGGTGCTGAGGACGACCAGCGTCCGGGGCTGGCAGTCGGCGGCCACGACCGTGCCGGGCAAGCCCGGAACAGCGCTGACCACCCCATCGAACGGCGCCTTCAACTCTGCGTCGTTCAGGTTTTTCTGCGCGATCACGCGGCGCGCTTTCGCGGCATCCAGGGCGGCCTGGGCGCGCGCATGGCGCAAGGTCGCCGCCTCCAGTTCGGAGGTCGACGACACGGTCCGGTCGAACATGTCCTGCGCGCGATCGAGGTCGCGCCTGGCATCGGCTTCGTCGGCCTGTGCCCGCGCGTACTCTGCCGCTGCCTCGTCGAAACGGGCCTGCAGGATGGTCTTGTCCAGCCGCAGCAAGACCGTGCCTTTACCGACCCGCTGGCCGGCCTTGACCAGCACCTGATCCACCACGCCCGACACCCGGGTGGTCAGCTCGACCCTGTCAGCTGCCTGCAGCGGCGCGGCCGTCCATGCTGCGCATCCGACCAGCGCGACGGTCAACATCAAACGATTCATGGTTGTGTTCCCCCAACGGGCGGCAAGCTGCCGCCGGACAATGCATCCAGTCTTGCCAGCGCAAGCGCCAGCCGATATTCCACCTGCTTGCGCCGCAATTGCGCCATCTGGGTCTCGGCCATGCTGGTGCCCAGATTGGTTTTCAGTTCGAGTTCGTATTCCGCACGCGCGCGCTCGAGGGCCCAGTCGCGGTGCTCGATCTGCTTGTCGGCTGCGGCCCGGCTGCTGCTGCGCAGCCATTCA
>JBFHQA010000103.1:0-9476 GCA_041592455.1 Thiobacillus sp.
ACCAGGGCAAGGGAATCGGCAAGACCCTGCTGGTGGAAATGGCCAGACTGTGCCAGGCGCGGGTACCGCGCCAGGGGCTCTATCTTCTGGTCAATCAGGACAATCACCCCGCCCAGCAGTTTTATCTGGGACTGGGCGCGCGCAATGCCCAGTCCGGCTTCTGGAATGCACCCGATGGCAGCGCCGTCCCCACCTACTATTTCCTGTGGGATGCGCTTGAAACCCTGGCCGCGCGCGACACGAACAATTAAAGTGCTGGCTTGATCACGAAGGCTGTACTACGTTTTGCGCTGCCTCGACTCAACCTGGATACCTGACCTGCCCGCATGACACACACGCAACCCACCACCCGACTCGACGCCGCCCACTTCGACGCCAAGGCACGCCGCTGGGACGACAATCCGGTTTTCCAGGAACGCGGCCACAAGATTGCCGAGGCGATCCGCCAGGCAGTCCCGTTGCGGCGCGACATGCACGCGCTCGACTACGGCAGCGGCACGGGGCTCCTGTCGTTTCCGCTCAAGGACGAGCTCGGCTCGATCCTGATGGCGGACAGTTCGGCCGGCATGCTCGAGGTGGCGCAGGAAAAGATCGCTGCGCAGGGCGTGCAGAACATGTGCACGGTACAGCTCGACCTGCTGGCCGATCCGCCGCCGGCGCAGCGCTTCGACCTGATCGTCACCTCGATGACGCTGCATCACGTGCCCGACACCGACCATATCCTGCGGATCTTCCACGACCTGCTCAATCCCGGCGGCCATCTGTGCATTGCCGACCTCGACCATGAAGACGGGTCGTTCCACGGTGTCGAAGTTGACGTTCACCATGGTTTCGACCGGGACGACCTAGCGCATCGCGCGGCCGGGGCCGGATTGTCAGGCGTGCAGTTCCAAACGGTTTTCACCATTACCAAAAAGCGCGAGAGCGGCTCGCAGGACTATCCGGTGTTCCTGATGACCGCCCAGCGCGCAGGCGACTAGGGCCTGCCCCGAACCCGGCTCGCAGCTTGTAAGGAATCGCTGCGACGGAAGACCAATGGTTTTCCGTCCGGAGTCCGTCATGCGTGCTGTGCTGCTGGTTTGTGCCCTCCTCGCCCCGGCCGTCCAGGCCGCCACCTGCTCGGCAACATCCGGGGCCACCCGCAACACCCTGGTGGAACTGTATACCTCGGAAGGTTGCAGTTCCTGCCCGCCGGCCGACCGCTGGCTGTCGCAACTGCCCAGGGAGGCCGGCCTCGTGCCGCTGGCGTTTCACGTCGATTACTGGGACAGGCTGGGCTGGCGCGACCCATTCGGCCAGGCCGCCTTCAGCCAGCGCCAGCGCGCCCGCAACAGCGGCCTGGGCTGGGTCTATACGCCGCAGGTGATGATCGATGGCCAGGATCACCGCAACTGGCATCGCAGCCGGACGCCTCCCGTTAAATCGGATGCTGCCAGGGCGCGGATCGACCTGAGTCTGGCTCATGCGCCCGCACACCTCACCGTTCAGGCAGACACGCACATGACCGACCCGGCCCACGCCCAGCAAGCCCGGCTGTACCTGGCGCTGTTCGAAAACCGGCTCAGTACCCGCGTGGCCGCAGGCGAAAATGCCCGCCGCACCCTACACCACGATTACGTGGTGCGCGAACTGGCCGGTCCGCTCGACCTGGCTGCCCGCCACGTCTTCAAACTTCAGAGGGAATGGAAAGCCGACGACCTCGGCGTGGCAGCGTTCGTGGTCGGCCCGCGAGGCGACACTCTTCAGGCGCTGGCGATGGGGGCCTGCCCCTAGCTCACGTGAAGAACGCACCATGACATGCTATAAAAAAAGCAATTTCAACAAGGGGAGAACATCATGTCGCAGATCACCGTCGAAGCCCATCCCGATGCCGAGCGTCTCGCCAGCCTGGGCGTCGAAAACTGGCCGGAGTGGGAAAAAGGCGTGTCGGAGTTCCCCTGGGAATACATCGAGGACGAGACCAGCTACATCCTCGAAGGCCGCGCCATCGTCACGCCAGAAGGCGGCGAACCGGTCGAAATCAAGCAGGGCAACCTGGTAACGTTTCCGTCCGAGTTGCTGTGCGTCTGGAAAATCGTCGAACCGCTGCGCAAGCGTTTCCACATCAAATAACCCCTGTGCCCACCTGAAAACCTGGCCGGCGGCTGTCCCCGGCAGGCACGCTGGCCTTTCAGCGCATCGCACTCAACTTGCTCGTTTGCCGCCCGCCCCGCGTGCGACCCTGCCCCTCATCCAGCGCGCCCCACCCGGTCGTGCAAGCGGCGCACCGGCCACTGGCACAACCCCATAAGCAATTGATTCAATGGGACTTGGTTCCCAATCAGATTCGCTTATAGTACAATCGGACTATCTCATTACCGACTGGCAAACCATCATGCGTAAAATTGAAATCGAATCCCGTCCCGATGCAGCCCGCCTGGCACGTCTCCGGGTCAATGCCTGGCCCGAGTGGGCGTCGGACAGCAAGGTCATGCCGTGGAAATACTACGAGGATGAAACCAGCTATATCGTGGAAGGCCGGGCCATCGTCACGCCAGAAGGCGGCGATCCGATCGAAATCAACAAGGGCAACCTGGTGACGTTCCCTTCGGGCATGACGTGCGTATGGGACGTCATCGAGCCCCTGCACAAGCGCTACCGGATCGGCTGATCCTCGCGCTTCCTAGTCGACCGCGTACTTGACCCCCACAGCCTGCCAGTAGGCGGACTCGTCTTCCAGTGCACGCTGGGTCAGGGGGTGCTGGTCGAGCCACCCCTCCGGAAGGGCCAGGCGGAAGCGCTTGCCCGACACTTCGACCTTCAGGTCAGGCAGGCTGGATTCGCTGCGGCTGCGGCACAGGATCACCGCCTGCCGTAGCAGCCACACCAGCAGCCTTTCATTTTCAGGCAGGCCATTCTCTGCAGTCAGCTCGGGCACCTTGGTCAGCGCGCCACGCTGCGCGCGGGCGAGCAAGGCGAGTCGTGCCTGATCCGACCTTGAAAACCCCGGCATGTCGGCATTCTCGAGGATGTAGCCGGTATGGCGGTGATAGCCGCCGTGCGAGACCGACAGGCCGATTTCGTGCAGCCGAGCGGACCAGTCCAGAAACCGTTCGTCGTTCTCGTTCTCCAGCCCGGCAGACCGCATCAATTCCATCGCCACCTGCCTGACGCGGGCAGCCTGTTGCGCATCGATATGGTAGCGGCGCATGAATTCATCGACCGTCGCTTCTCGCATGTCCTGCTTGTGAAAGCGTCCCAGCAGGTCGTACAGGATGCCTTCACGCATCGCGGTTTCCGCCACGTCCATCTGCTCGATTCCCAACTCGGCAAACAGGCCAGACATGATGGCAAAGCCTCCCGCGATGACCGGCCGGCGGTCGCCGCGCAAGCCGGCGAGTTCCAGTTCATCGGCATGCCCGGCCTTGATCATCAGGCTGCGCAAGCGCTCCAGTCCATCCGCGGTGATGCCGCGCTCCGACAAGCCATTCTTTTCGAGGATTTCTCGCAGGGCACGAGCAGTGCCGCTGGAGCCGATGGCCTGCTGCCAGTTCTTGCGGGAAAAGGCCCTGGCAATGCGCTCGACCTCGACGCGGGCCGCCGTTTCGGCCGCCTTCATGGCGGACTTGTCGATCACGCCCTTGCTGAAGAAGCGTTTGGTGAAGTTCACGCAGCCCATGTGCAGGCTTTCGCCCTCGCTCGGTTTGAGGCCCCGGCCGACGATGAATTCGGTCGATCCCCCGCCGATATCCACCACCAGCCGGGTGTCGGACGATGCCGGCAGCGAATGCGCCACGCCCAGGTAGATCAGCCGCGCCTCTTCGCGCCCGGCGACGATCTCGATCGAATGGCCCAGCGCAGCCTCGGCCTGGCGGATGAAGGCCTTTGAATTCCGGGCGACGCGCAGCGCCGACGTGCCGACGCAGCGGATCGCCTCGGGGGAGAGCCCGCGCAGACGCTCGCCAAAACGCTGCAGGCAGGCCAGCGCGTGTTGCTGGGTCGCCTCGTCGAGCTTCTTGTCGTCGCCCAGGCCGGCGGCGAGCCGCACGGTCTCCTTCAGCGAATCGAGTGGATAGAGCTGGTCGCCTTCCACCCTCACCACTTCCAGACGAAAGGAGTTGGAGCCGAGGTCGACGGCAGCCAGGGTGTCATAGGTATTCATGCAACCGCCCCGAAGAAGAGGTAGGCCATGCCGATGGCCGCCAGGATGCCGGCCACGTCGGCGATCAGGCCGCAGGCCACGGCGTGCCGCACGCGCTTGATCCCGACCGCACCAAAGTACACGGCCAGCACATAGAACGTCGTTTCGGTACTGCCCTGCACGATGGACGCCAGCCTGCCGGCGAACGAGTCGGCGCCATGCGCCTGCATAGTGTCGATCATCATCGCCCGCGCGCCACTGCCGGAAAACGGCTTCATCAAAGCGGTGGGCAGCCCTTCGACCCAGCGGGCGTCGTAGCCGAACATCAGCACGAGATTCCTGAGCCCGCCCATCAGCATATCCAGCGCGCCGCTGGCCCGGAACACGGCAATGGCCACCAGCATCGCCACCAGATACGGAATGATCGTGACTGCGGTATGAAAGCCTTCCTTGGCGCCCTCGACAAAGGCCTCGTAGGCGTTCACTCGACGGCGCAGCGCCATCAGCAGGAAGGTGACGATGATGCCGAACAGCAGCACGTTGCTGAGGATGGAGGACTGGCGGGTCATTTCGGCCGCATCGAGGCTGCCGAAATACATCACCATTCCGCCGACGACCGCAGTGGCCCCGCCCAGGTACGCCAGCGTGACGCGGTTCCACAGGTGCAGGCGCTGGTACAGGCCCGTCACCATCAGGCCGACCAGCGTGCCGATATAGGTGGTGATCAGGAGCGGCACGAAGACGTCGGTGGGATCGGCCGCGCCGAGCTGCGCCCGGTAGGTGAAGATGGTGACCGGCAGCAGCGTGACCGAGGCGGTATTGATGACGAGAAACAGGACCTGCGCATCGCTGGCGGTGTCGGGCGTGGGATTGAGCTTCTGCAGTTCCTGCATCGCCTTGATGCCGAGCGGCGTCGCTGCGTTGTCGAGGCCCAGCATGTTGGCGCCCATGTTCATCGTCATCGCACCGAGCGCGGGATGGTTGGCAGGCACCTCGGGAAACAGCCGCCGGAACAGCGGCGCGAGGCCGCGGGTGAGGACATCCAGCATGCCGGCGCGCTCGCCGATCTTCATGACGCCGAGCCACAGCGCCATGACGCCGGTCAGCCCGAGCGCGATTTCAAACGCGGTCTTGCTGCTGTCGAACAGCGCCTTGACCAGCGCGGCGAAGATATCTGCATCGCCGAGAACGAGCAGCTTGAACAGCGCAATCAGGAAAGCGACAAGAAAGAACCCGACCCAAAGCGCGTTGAGCATGGGGCGTTAGGCGACCCAGCCCGCAATGACGACCAGCAGCCCGGCGACGAGCCAGATCACGAGGCCTCGCCAGATCATGCTGATGGCGCTGTCGATGCTGTCGGCGTCGGGCGGCTGGCCCGTGCCCAACTCGGGGCGCCAGACGGTATCGCCCCCAACGTTGATGCTTTGTCCCAGCTTCACGCCCATGGCCCCCGCCCCGGCGGCCAGGACCACGCCCTCCTCGCTTTCGGGCCAGGTCGACGCCTGGGTACGCCAGCAATAGGTGGCGTCCTCGAAATTGCCGGCAATGGCATAGGTCAGCGCGGTCAGCCGCGAAGGAATCCAGTTGACGATACCGAACACGCGCTGCGCGCACAGGACGAAGTGGCCCTGGGTGGCGGCCCAGCGCCTGGCAAGAATGGACGAGCAGCGGAACAGCACGGCGCCGACCGGTCCCAGCGGCGCCAGCAGCACGAACCAGAACAGCACGCCGAACATCTGCCGGTGGCTCGCCGCCATCGATTGCTCGATCGTGACGCGCGCCAGGTCTTCCGCGCTGAACTGGCTGGCATCGCCTCCGCGCCACTCCGAGAGCCGTGCGCGCGCACCGTCGATATCACCCGCGCGAAGCAGGCGGGCGATCTGCTCGGATGCGTCGCTGAAATACCTGAACCCCAGCGTGGCATAGAGCACCACAACGTTCCACGCCCAGCCAAGCAGCGGGCTGACGCCGTTGAGCAGGGAAAAGATCAGCCACACCCCTGCCAGCACCGGCAGCACGGCGAACGCCCAGGCAATCGCGCCGTGGCTGTACTCTCCCGCGTTCAAGCGCTGCTCCAGCCACTGCAGGAAGCGGTTGTACTGGTGATAGTGCGGCAACGGCCGTCGCATCGGACGCAGATGCTCCAGAACGACAGCAGCGAGAACGGAGAAGAAAGCCATCAGCGATTCATTTCCAGGGTAAAGGTGCCGATCCGGGTCGCCTGGCCGGCCGGGCGATACAGCTCGACGGTCGGCATGGCGATCGACTTGCCGCCCGGCTCGAGCATATCGGCCAGCGCCTGGTAAGCCTTGGACGGCGCCAGCAGGACAGCTGCCTGCACGCTGGCTGAATACACCGGTCGACGCTCGATCAGGCCTTCCTTGAGGCCTTCAGGCACCGGGGCCTGGTCGGCCAGCACATAGCCCAGGTGGGCCTGCACCTTGCCGCCGGCCGCGCGCGGGTCGGTCAGGATCACGCTGATGGTGTCGCCCGCCTCGACCTTGGCGGCCTCGAATTTCGCCATGACCTTACGCTGCGACTTGCGCATGTTGCTGATCGGGCCATCGTAATCCAGATAGGCATATCGATACGGCCCGGCCTCGGTTTCGACGACATCGACCGAGCTGAACCCGCCCCACCACCAGAACACGCCGAGAAGCGGCAATACGAATGCCAGCACAAATGCCGGCCACTGTTTCTTGAACACGGATGAGACCCCCTTCTTGTGCATCCGAAGATACCACAGCCAGCCCTTCAAGCGCCGCCGAACGGGGCTCGGCGTGCCCGGGTGCGGCAGCCCTCGACCAGGAGCGGCAACAGGCGACGTTTATAATAGGCAAAAATCATACGGAGTCTGCCATGTTCGCTCGCCTGCTTGCCATCCTGCTGTGTATTGCAACACCCACCCTTGCCCAGGCGGCCTCCAAGCCAGCCATGGCCGAGGCGACCGTGGCGATGAAGGCCGTCAAGCTCGGCAAGCACAGCTATTTCGTGCAGGGACTGCCCGGCGCGGCTTCGAGCGAAAACCAGGGGTTCATGTCCAATGCCGGTTTCGTGGTGACGAACGACGGCGTCGTCGTGTTCGATGCCCTGGCCTCGCCTCCGCTGGCCGCCAAGCTGGTGCAGCGCATCCGTGCGATCACGAAGCAGCCGATCAAGCGCGTGATCGTCAGCCATTACCACGCCGACCATTTCTATGGCCTGCAGGTCTTCAAGGCCCTGGGCGCCGAAATATGGGCGCACCGCCTGGCCGAGGGCGAAACCCGCAGCGAGGGCGCGGCCGACCGTTTCGCCCAGCGCAAGGAAGCGCTCTTTCCCTGGGTGGACGAGCAGACGCAGCTGCTCGAGCCCGATGTATTCGTGCAGGGCGACACCGACTTTGAAATGGGCGGCGTGCATTTTGCCCTGCGCCATGTCGGCCCGGCGCACTCGCGCGAGGACCTGGCGATGATGGTCAAGGAAGACGGCGTCCTGTATGCCGGCGACCTGGTTTTCCGCGGCCGCGTGCCCTTCGTCGGCGATGCCGACAGCCGGGCCTGGATCGGCGCCCTCGACAAGCTGATCGACATGAAGCCGCGCGTGCTGGTTCCCGGACACGGCGCACCGTCCCGCACCCCTCGCGCCGACCTGGTCTTCACCCGCGACTACCTGCAGTTCCTGCGCGACGAACTGGGCAAGCATGCGCGCAACCTTGTTCCCTTCGAGGAGGCCTACAAGGCCGTCGACTGGTCGAAGTACCGTTCCATGCCGGCTTTCAACGAAGCCAACCGGCCCAACGCCTACAACCAGTATCTGCGGCTTGAGCAGGGCCAATAGGCTGGCTGACGGAGGCCTTGCCTACCGGTTCGTTCAAGAACCGGCTGGGTCCCCCTCCCCGTTCGACCGATTAAGGGCGATAATCGCCATTCGTCACACCAATAAATAACTCGCCAGACACGACATGCTGTGCTCCCCTGAAGAACTGCTGCAAAAGACCGAGGCGCTTTCGAGCACCTGGCAGCATTACCAGACGGATCCGAGCTTCGAAAGCTTTGTCGAACTGGCGGTCTCGATCAACAGCTTTACCGAATTCCTGATCGACAAGGGCATCACCGCGCTTCACCACGCCAGCCATCAACTCGAGCAGGTGACGCTGGCCCTGTTCAACAAGGATGTGGCGCACCCGCTCCCGCAAGCTGCACAGGACGACCTCAACGACCGCATCCTCACGCTGGGCCGCATGGCCAATACGCATGCGTCGGCCTCGGCCGGACTGGCCGAGCGCCGCCTCAACCCGGAAACCCTGGCATTCCCGGACATCCGGATGGGACAGACCTGGCTGATCGGCCACGACCAGGCGGCGTGGAGCGATTTGAAGGCCCAGCTTGGCTATTTCGGCATGGCTGCGGAATATGCCGACTGGAAAGATCCCTTGCCCGAAAGTGCAGGCGTGTCGCCGCTCCTGCTGCTCGACATGAGCAGCCTGCCGGTTTCCGAATGGACCAGCCGGATCCAGGCGTTACGGCAGCAGTTTTCGATGGGCCAGCTGATCTGCCTGGGGGTTGGTTCGGATTTCGAGCAGTTGCAGCTTGCCCTGCGCGGTGGCTGCGACAGCTGCATGCTCGAAGGCACGCCCTCGCATGCCATCGTCGAGCACATCATGGAACTGAGCGAACGGCACGAGCAGGAGGCCTTCCGCGTGCTCATCGTGGAGGACTCCAAGACGGCCGGCCATCTGATTCGCCGCACGCTGGAAGAAAACCAGATCGTGTCCGAGATCGTCAACGATCCGCGCCAGGCCCTGATTGCGCTGCGGCAGTTCAATCCTGACCTGATCCTGATGGACATGTACATGCCGAACTGCACCGGCGTCGAGGTCGCCCGCATCATCCGGCAGCACAGCGAATATCTCAGCACGCCGATCGTCTACTTGTCCGGCGAAACCAACGTCGCCCTGCAGGTCGACGCCATGCGTCTCGGCGGCGACCACTTCCTGACCAAACCGTTCAACCCGGTGTTCCTCAACGCCATCGTCAAGAGCAAGATCGAGCGCTACCGCGCCCTGCGCCGCACCATGTACAACGACAGCCTGACCGGGCTGCTCAACCACTCCAGCGGCAAGCACACGCTGGACATGATGCTGTCGAGCGTGGCGCACGAAGGAGGCTTCCTGTCGGTGGTGATGATGGACATCGACCATTTCAAGCAGGTCAACGACAACTACGGCCATCCGGCCGGTGACCAGGTCATCCGCAGCCTCTCCTGGCTGCTCAAGCAGCGCCTGCGCAAGCAGGATGTGCTGTGCCGCTACGGCGGCGAGGAGTTCCTGATCGGCCTGCCGCATACCGATGCAGAGCAGGCTTTCGCCCTGCTGGAC
>JBFHQA010000104.1:0-9465 GCA_041592455.1 Thiobacillus sp.
CCCCCCCCCCCCCCCCCCCCGGGCCGGGGGTGAGGGAGGGCGAAGGGCTGAGGGCAGCCGCCGTCACCACGCCCTTCCCCCCGAAACCATCGAATTCGCGCGAAACCTGCGACGCACCCAGACCGATGCCGAATCCCTGATATGGCAGCTGCTCCGGGACCGCCGGCTGGGTGGCTTCAAGTTCCGCAGGCAGCACCCGATGCCGCCTTACACGCTCGACTTCTACTGCCATGAACAGGCGCTGGTGATCGAGCTCGATGGCGGCCAGCATGCCGAGGCTGCGTCTGATACGAAACGCGACGCCTGGCTGAAACAGCGGGGGCTGCGGGTCTTGCGTTTCTGGAACAACCAGGTGCTGGGGGAAACGGAGGCGGTGCTCGAGGCCGTCTGGCATGAGCTGCATGAACAGCCGGGGCCTCAACTGCTCCCTCACCCCCAACCCCTCTCCAGGGGGGAGAGGGGAGGTGATTCGGATGGGTTCGGCATCCGGCCTGACTTCATCTGCCTGTCGAAGGGCATCACCGGCGGCTACCTGCCGCTGTCGGCGGTGCTGACCACCGACGCCGTCTACGCGGCGTTCTACGGCGACGCCGCGGCCAAGGGCTTCCTGCATTCGCATTCCTACACCGGCAACCCGCTCGCCTGCCGGGCGGCGCTGGCAGTGCTCGACATCTTCGAGCAGGACGACGTGATCGCGCAAAACCGCGCGGCCGCAGGGCGCTTTAACGTCATGTTTCGCGAATTGGCCGGGCATCCGCGCGTGCGCGATTTCCGGCATCAGGGCATGATCTGGGCGTTCGAGGTGGCGGATGCCGGGCCGGGCTTCGCGACGCGCTTCCACCAGGCGGCGCTGAAACAGGGGGCGTTCGTGCGGCCGATCGGCAATACGGTCTACGTGATGCCGCCGTATGTGATCACGGACGACGACATGCGTGGCCTGGTGCGTTCCTTGCACGCCTGCCTGGAAAGCGTCGACGTCTGAAACCTTGACCTGGCGTGCGCGGAATACTAAGGTAGTAATCAATTACTATCTTTTGTCCGCCCATGTCCGACGAACCCGCACGCAAACGCCTTACCGCAGATGAGCGTCGCGAGGAAATCATTCGCGTCACGCTCGAACTGGCTGCCGAGCAGGGGGTGGATGACGTCACGACCCAGGACATGGCGCGAGCGATGGGATTGACGCAGGGCGCCATATTTCGTCACTTTGCCAGCAAGGATGCGATCTGGCTGGCAGTCATGCAGTGGGTGCGTACTCGCCTGATGGGGGTGCTCGGTCGAGCCGCTTCCGAGGGGCGCGACCCCCTGGATGCGCTGCAGCGCATGTTTCTGGCGCACATCGCGTTCATTCGCGACCATCCTGCGATTCCGCGCGTGCTGACCTCGCAGCATCTGCACGGTCGCAATGCCGTGCTACGCAAACTGGTGACCGAAATCATGCTGGGCTACGAGGCAAAGGTGGCCGGCCTGCTGGATGATGCCCGTGCACAAGGGCTCGCGCGGCAGGATCTGGACGCCCAAGCCGCCGCCACGCTGTACATCGGCATGATCCAGGGGCTGGTTCTGCAAACCTCCATCCTGCGCGAGCAGCGCAACCTGGTGTCGGAAGCGGCCCGCGTCTTTCCGTTGTTTCTACAGGCTGTCCAGCCAACTTCTTTGTCAGGAGACCCCTCATGAATATCCGTCATTCCCTGCTGGCGCTCGTGCTGAGCGCAAGCGCTGTCGGCGTGCAGGCAGCAGAACCGCATCACCATCACACGCCCACGACCGCTTTCGACAAGCGGGTGATGCTGAACCTGACGCCGACCGAACGCGCCATGATCCTGGAAGAAATGCACCTGTTTCTCGCAGGCGTGCGGGACATCACCGCTGCCCTGGCCAGCCAGGACATGGCGGTTGCGGCGCACTCGGCCCGCAAGCTGGGTGTCGTCATGGCGCACGAGGTTCCACCGTCGCTTCGAGCGAAACTGTCCACGGAGTTTCGCCAGCTCGGATCCTCGGTCCATCGGGAGTTCGACCAGATCGCAATGGATGCCGAGAGCCTCAAGGACGTCAGCCATAGCCTGAGCCAGCTGTCGTCCGTGCTGGGGAAATGCATGAGCTGCCACGCCTCGTATCAGATCGGTCAACCGGCGCGCCACCCAAAACATTGATTTGAGAAGACCATGAAAATCAGCAGGAGCAGCCTGGGTCTGGTGGTGGGTGTCGTGGTGTTTGTGACGGCTTTCGTGTGGTTTCTGACCACGCGCGGCCCGCTGGCACCGGTCGGGGTGGAGTCGGGGTCGGTCAGCCGGGCCGACCTCGTTCCGACCGTGTACGGCATCGGCACGATTGAAGCGCAGCACGCCTACGTCGTCGGGCCGATCCAGGCCGGCCGCGTGCTGCGCGTGCTGGTGGATCATGGCGATGCGGTCAGGGCCGGGCAGTTGCTGGCTGAAATCGACCCGGTCGATCTGGGGCAGCGCGAAGCGGCTGCGCGTAATGGCGCGGCCCGTGCGCGTGAAGGCGCTCGCGCGGCGCTGGCGCAGGTGGCCGAAGCGGAAAGCCGTGCGAAGCTGGCGCAGGCCAACAGTGATCGCTACCAGACGCTGGCGCATGAAAAGTTCATCGCGAAGGAAATGGCCGACAGCCGGCACCACGAGGCCGCAGCTGCGGGATCTGCATTGGCTGCAGCACGCGCCAACGCGGCAGGTGCGCAGCGCGATATACAACGTGCGGAGGCCGAATTACAGGCGATCGCTCAGATGCGTAGCAGCTTGCGCCTGCTGAGCCCCGTCGATGGCGTCGTGACCGCGCGCGAAGCCGAGCCGGGCGCCACCGTGGTGTCCGGGCAGGCGGTGGTGCGGCTGGTCGATCCGTCGCGCCTGTGGGTGCGTGCGCGCATCGAGCAGTCGCGCGCGCAACATGTCCAGCCGGGACAGCCTGCCACCATCGAACTGCGATCGATGACGGGCAACGCCATGCCCGGCCGGGTGGCGCGGATCGACCTGCAAAGCGACGCCGTGACCGAAGAGCGCATCGTCCAGGTCGCTTTCGACGCCGCGCCCGGCCCGCTCTATCTCGGCGAACTGGCCGAAGTCGAAATCCGTTTGCCTGGCGCGCGCAATGCGCTGACGATTCCGCGTGCGGCCATCGTCCGGCAGGAGCAGCAAGTCGGCGTCTGGCAGGCGGTCGACGGCCGCGCCCGCTTCAAGCCCATCCAGCTGGGCGCGCACAGCGCAGACCGGGTACAGGTCGTGTCCGGGCTCGCCGAAGGCGAGCGCCTGATCGTCTACAGCGCGAAGCAGCTCGAGGGCGGTACGCGCGTGAGCGAGCAGAAACTGTCATCGCAATGATCGCCTGCCGTCATGATTAACCTCGCCCGGCGCGACATTGCCCACCACCTCAGGAGCTATCTGCTGACCGGCCTGGGCCTGGGCCTGCTGATCGGCGTGACGCTGACCATGGCCGGCGTCTATCGCGGCATGGTCGACGACGCCAAGGTGCTGTTGCGTGCAGTCGATGCCGATGTCTGGGTGGTGCAGCAGGCCACGTTGGGGCCGTTTGCCGAGCCGTCTTCCGTGCCGGACGATCTCTACCGCGTGCTCTTGGGGTTGGAGGGCGTGGCGCAAACCGGCAACGTGTCCTATCTCACCATGCAGGTGTCGCGCGAAGGCGAGTCGCAGCGCGTGATGGTGGCCGGATACGAGCCGGGCAAGCCGGGCGGGCCGGCCTTCCTGATCGCCGGGCGGCCGATTGCCCGCGCGCACTACGAGGCGGTGGCCGACGCCAGGACCGGCTTCCGGCTCGGCGACGTGGTGCGCATCCGCCGCAACGACTACACCGTGGTCGGGCTGACCCGGCGCATGGTTTCATCCAATGGCGACCCGATGCTGTTCATCCCTTTGAAGGATGCGCAGGAAGCCCAGTTCCTGAAGGACAACGACGCCATCGTCGAAGACCGCCAGCGGCTCGCCGCCAACCCGGCGATCAACCGGCCCGGTCAGCCCGGCGTGCTCGAAGCGGTGCAGGCGATCCAGGCGTCGAGCCACAAGGTCAACGCGGTGTTGCTGCGCCTGCAGCCCGGCACCGACGCGCGCGCGCTGGCCGACGATATCGCGCGCTGGCAGCGCTACACGGCCTACACGCGCGACGACATGGAGGAGATCCTGGTGGCCAAGCTGATCGCGACCGCCGCCAAGCAGATCGGCCTGTTCCTGATCATCCTCGCCGTGGTGAGCGCGGCCATCGTCGCCTTCATCATCTATACGATGACGCTCGGCAAGATCAAGGAAATCGCCGTGCTGAAGCTGATCGGCACCCGCAATCGCACCATCGCCGCGATGATCATGCAGGAGGCGCTGGGCCTCGGCGTGATCGGCTTTTTCGTCGGCAAGTTCGCCGCCA
Organism: Thiobacillus sp.; assembly: GCA_041592455.1. Taxonomy (GTDB): domain Bacteria; phylum Pseudomonadota; class Gammaproteobacteria; order Burkholderiales; family Thiobacillaceae; genus Thiobacillus. The sequence goes on from JBFHQA010000104.1 coordinate 4,387, forward strand.
CGCTGTGGGCGCCGGCCTTCCCCAAATACGTGCTGCTCGAGAGCGGCGATGCCGTGCGCGCCTTCATGCTGACGCTGGTAGTGTGTGCGCTGGCCTCGGTGCTGGCGATACGCGCGGCGCTCAAGATTGATCCGGCGGAGGCGATCGGTGGCTGAGCAAGATCAACCCGCGATCCTGATCGAAGGCATCACCAAGCGCTACGGCAGCGGCAGCGCGGCGGTCGACGCGCTGAAGGGGGTCGACATGACCGTGTACCCCGGCGAAGTCGTGGGGCTGATCGGGCCGTCCGGCTCCGGCAAGACCACGCTCCTGAAATGCCTGGGCGCGGTCATCGAACCGACCGCCGGAAAATTCACCCTCGGCGGCGAAGTGATTTTCGACAACGGCTGGAAGACCGACGACCTGCGCGCGCTGCGGCGCGACCGCATCGGCTTCGTGTTTCAGGCGGCCTACCTGATCCCGTTTCTTGACACCACCGACAACGTCGCGCTGCTGCCGATGCTGGCCGGCGTGCCGAATGACCGCGCGCGTGCAATCGCGCGGGAGATGCTGGCCGCGCTCGACGTGCAGCATCGGGCGGACGCCCGCATCTCAGAACTTTCGGGCGGCGAGCAGCAGCGCGTGGCGATCGCCCGTGCGCTCGCCAACAAGCCGCCGATCATCCTGGCCGACGAGCCGACCGCCGCGCTCGACAGCGTGCGCGCGCTGACTGTAGTCAAGATCCTCAACCAGCTGGCGCAGGAATTCCGTATCGCCATCATCGTCGTCACCCACGACGAAAAGATCATTCCCACCTTCAAACGCATTTACCATATCCGCGACGGCAAGACCTACGAAGAAGCAGGCGAAGGGAGATCCATTTGAAACTGACCTTTCTCGGTGCGGCACGCGAGGTGACCGGCTCCAGCTATCTGGTCGAACATGAAGGCGTACGATTCCTGGTCGACTGCGGCATGTTCCAGGGCGGACGCGAGACGCGCGCCAAGAACCACCAGGCGTTCGGGTTCGATCCGGCGACGATCGACTTCGTCCTGCTGACCCATGCCCATATCGATCATTCCGGGCTGTTGCCGCGGCTGGTGGCGCTGGGCTTTCAGGGCACGGTGCACGCGACGCGCGCGACCAGCGACCTGCTCGCGGTGATGCTGCCGGATTCGGCGCACATCCAGGAAAAGGAAGCCGAGTTCGACAACCTACGGCGCTTCCGCAAGGGGCTGGAGCGCGAGAAGAAACGCAGCAAGCCGCCACTTGAAACCGCGCCACTCTATACCGTGGCGCAGGCCTACGAGTCCCTCAACCGGCTCAATCCGGTCGACTACGACCTCGAGATCGCGCCGCATCCGCAGGTGCGCTGCACCTTCCGCGATGCCGGCCACATCCTCGGTTCGGCGATCATCGAAGTCTGGGTGGGCGAAGGCAAGCAGCGGCGCAAGCTGGTGTTCTCGGGCGACCTCGGCCAGCCGGCGCGGCCGCTGCTGCGCGATCCCACGCCGATTCACGATGCCGACTACCTGCTGGTCGAGTCGACCTACGGCAACCGCGAACACAAGTGCATGGAAGCGACGCAGGACGAACTGGTCGAGGCGATCACCGACACGATCGAACGCAAGGGCGGCAACGTCGTCATTCCCGCCTTTGCGGTGGGCCGCACGCAGGACATGCTCTACCTGCTGGCTGACCTGACGCGGCAGGGACGCATTCCCAAGCTGTCGGTGTTCGTCGATTCGCCGATGGCGACGGCCGCCACCGAGATCACCTACAAGCACATGGCGTTGCTCGACGAGGAGACGCACGCGCTGATGGGCAAGCATGGCGGCATGGCGCATTTCCGCAAGCTCAATTTCGTCGAGAGCGTCGAAGAATCGAAGGCGCTCGACCGCGTGACCGGCGGCGCGGTCATCATCTCGGCCAGCGGCATGTGCGAAGCCGGACGCATCAAGTTCCACCTGCGCGCCAACCTGGGGCGGCGCGAATCGACCATTCTCATTACCGGTTTCCAGGCCGCCGGCACCTTCGGGCGCCGCCTGGTCGATGGTGCGAAGCGCGTGCGCCTGCTGGGCGAGGACATTCCGGTGCGCGCCGACCTGTATACCTTGGGCGGGCTGTCGGCGCATGCCGACCGCACGGCGCTGCTCGCCTGGCTCAGGAACTTCCAGAAACGGCCGCGCCAGGTGTTTGTGGTGCACGGCGAGGAGTCGGTGGCGACCGGGTTCGCCGCCGATCTGAAGAACGAACTCGGATGGGAGGCTGAGGCGCCCACTGCCGGGCAGAGCGTCATTCTCGACTAAGCTGGAAGGATGAAATCACCGTTGCTGCTCGCCTCGCTGGCGGTGCTGGTCGCCATGGCGCCGCCCATCGCCCGGGCGGCCTCGATCGCCGCGTGGGAGGGGTGCAGCTCGATCCCGTCGGATGCCGACAGGCTGGCGTGCTACGACCGCGTGTCGGGGCGTTCGCAGCCCGAGGCCGTGCCCGCTCCGTCCGCCGAGCCGCGGCCCGAAGTCGTGCAGGCCACGGCTGCGCCCGAGTCGGCATCTCGCCTGCTCACGGCGCTGTCGCGCCACTGGGAACTGGACGACGCAGCCAAGCAGGGTGCGTTCCTGTTCCGTCCGCACCATCCCAATTATTTCCTGCCGATCAAGCACAGCAACGCGCCCAACAACACGCCGTTTCGCAGCACGCTTGCGCAGCCGGGGCTAGGGCTCGATCCGATCGAGACCGAGCTGCAACTGAGCTTCAAGATCAAGGCGATGGAGGGCGTGTTCGGCCATGACGACGTCGACCTGTGGTTCGGCTACACGGCCACCTCGTTCTGGCAGGCCTACAACGGCAGCATCTCGGCGCCGTTCCGCGAGACCAACTACGAGCCGGAAGCCATGCTGGTGCTGCGTACCGACTACGATCTGGCAGGGTTCCGCGGGCGTTTCATCAACTTCGGGCTGTCGCATCAATCCAATGGCCGGGGCGAGCAGCTGTCGCGCAGCTGGAACCGGGTCTACGCCCAGTTCGGCTTCGAGCGCGGCAACCTGGCGCTGCTGCTGCGTCCGTGGGTGCGCTTGTCCGACGTGGGCCGAAGCGACGACAACCCGGATATCGAGGACTACCTGGGGCACGGCGACCTGCTGGCGGTGTATCGCAAGGGCCGCAACGCCTATTCGCTGCTGTTGCGCAACAATCTCAGGACGTCGGACAACCGCGGCGCGATGAAGCTCAACTGGAGCTTTCCGCTGTACGGCCGCCTGAAAGGCTACCTGCAATATTTCACCGGCTATGGCGAATCGCTGATCGACTACAACCACAGGCAGCAGTCCATCGGCCTGGGCGTCAGCCTGACCGAGGGCATGTAGGCGGTCTTACTTCAGCGCGCGCTCCAGCAACTCATGCACATACTTCACCGGGATGGCGTAGCTGATGCCGCTCGGCGCCGTGAGCGCCGCCTCCTTGGCGCCCTTCACATAGACCGAATTGACCACGCCGAGCACTTCGCCGGTGTCGGGATGCCAGACCGGGCTGCCGCTGTTGCCGGGATAGGCGATGGCGTCGAGCTCGAACACGTCGTAGGCATCCCGCGCCTGCCGCAGCGTGCGCGCATTCAATTGCGAGGCGCTCTGCAGCGGCGTGTAGATGGGAACGATGGCAGCGAGGCCCGCCCGATGGGTGGATGGATTCAGGCCCAGCGCGGAGCCGATCGGATAGCCGGTGAAATACAGCTGCCAGCCTTCGCGGACCTTGTCGGAATTGCCCAGTTTCAGGGCCGGCAGCGGGTCGCCGGAGACCTTCAGCAGCGCCAGGTCGCGCGATGTGTCGGTGGCGATCAGTTTCGCGCTGCGCACCGTGACCTGCCGGTCGCGGCCCAGGAACACCGCATGGGTCTCGTTTTTCTCGCTGTCGAGGATTTTGCTGAAGATGTGTGCGCACGACACGACATAGCGCCCGTCGAGCACCGCAAACCCGGTGCCCTGGAGATTGGCGCGCGGGCTGCCGGTGGGCTTGAAGGTGCCCACGCCCACGACACCGGGCTTGATGGTGAGCAGTGTGTCGGCCACGTCTGCATAAGCCGGGGCTGCCACCAGGAATGCCAGGAGCGTCCAGCTGGTACGCCAATTGCAAGACATCCACCGGGTCAGTTGGCGGAGCCAACCGGGTGGTGTCCTGTAAATTCGATACAATCCGGACGGGAGCAAAAACTGTCTATTCATAGGGGAATCCAAGCATGAGCGTTGTTGCGGTTGTCGGGCTGGGCTATGTAGGGCTGCCGTTGGCGGTGGAATTCGGCAAGAAAATGACCACCATCGGCTATGACCTCTCGGTTGAAAAAATCGAGCAGTACCGTCGATTCTGCGACCCTACCGGCGAGGTCTCGACGGACGATCTCAAGGCGGCGACCCAGCTGACCGTGACGACCGATCCGGCAGACCTGGCCCAGGCCGACTTCATCATCGTCGCCGTGCCCACCCCGGTGGACGAGGCGCATATTCCCGATTTCTCGCCGCTGGTGGGTTCCTCCACCACTGTAGGCAAGTATATGAAAAAGGGTGCCACGGTCGTCTACGAGTCCACAGTCTACCCCGGCGCCACCGAAGAGGTCTGCATCCCCATCCTCGAAAAGCAGTCCGGCATGAAATGGCTGCAGGATTTCCACGTCGGCTACTCGCCCGAGCGCGTCAACCCCGGCGACAAGGAACGCACGATCACCAAGATCGTCAAGGTGGTGTCGGGCGACGATGCCGCCACGCTCGACAAGGTGGCCGAACTCTATGGCAGCGTGATCACCGCTGGCGTGCATCGCGCGAGCAGCATCAAGGTGGCCGAAGCCGCCAAGGTCATCGAGAACACCCAGCGCGACCTCAACATCGCGCTGATGAACGAGCTGTCGCTGATCTTCCATCGCATCGGCATCGACACGCTCGAAGTACTGAAGGCCGCCGGTACCAAGTGGAACTTCCTGCCGTTCCGCCCCGGCCTCGTCGGCGGCCACTGCATCGGCGTCGACCCCTACTACCTCACGCACAAGGCCGACATGCTCGGCTACCACCCGCAGGTCATCCTTGCCGGCCGCCGCATCAACGACGGCATGGGCGC
>JBFHQA010000105.1:0-9313 GCA_041592455.1 Thiobacillus sp.
ACCGCATACTTGATCGGGTCGATACCCGCGGCGTCTGCAGCCTTTGTGACCTCAAGCGGGTTGGTTTCCAGTTGAGGCGCGGACGGCAGCCATCCCATTCGCTCGGCCTGCACGTTGTAGTCGATCAGCCGGTAGTCGCCGTGGCGCTTGTCGGCGGTGGGTGACATGATTTCCGACACCGCGAGTTTTTCATGGCGCCACTGGCTGGTGTGCGCGTAGAAAAACGAAGTCGAGTTCATCTGGCGAGACGGGCGATGCCAGTCGAGACCAAATGCCAGCGGTGCCCAGCCGGTCTGCGGACGCAGCTTTTCCTGGCCTACGTAATGCGCCCATCCGCCGCCGGACTGGCCGATGCAGCCGCACATCATCAAGAGGTTCATGATGCCGCGGTAGATCATGTCGTTGTGGTACCAGTGGTTCAGCGCCGCACCGAGGATGACCATCGACTTGCCGTGGGTCTTGTCGGCGTTGTCGGCGAATTCGCGCGCCACCGTGATGATGTCGGCGCGCGGCACGCCGCAGTGCTTCTCGGCCCAGGCCGGTGTATAGGGCACGTTGTCGTCGTAGCTCGTCGGGACGTTTGGGCCGCCCAGGCCGCGGTCGACGCCGTAGTTGGCCAGCGTCAGGTCGTAGACGGTGGCGACGCGCACATCCTTGCCGTTGATATTGATGACCTTGACCGGCAGGTTGCGTACCAGCAGTTCGTCGTGGTCATCGCCGCCGAAGTAGGGGAAGGCCACTTCGGCCACTTCGTCTTCGCTACCCAGCAGCGTGAGCTGAGGCTTGACCTCTTTATTGGAGTAGCCGTCGCGCATTTCCAGATTCCATGCGCCGGACTGACCCCAGCGGAAACCGATCGAGCCGTTGGGCGCCACCAGATAGCCGGTGTTTTCGTCGTAGACCACAGTCTTCCACTCGGGGTTGTTGTCCTGTCCCATGTTGCCGGTGAGGTCGGAAGCGCGCAGGTAGCGGTCGGCAATCAGCTTGCCGTCGTGCTCCTTCAGCATCACCAGCATCGGGTGGTCGTTGTACTGCCGACAATAGCTGTCGAAGTATTCGCTCTTGCCCTTGTTGTGGAACTCGGACAGGATCACATGGCCCATCGCCAGCGCCAGCGCGGCATCGGTGCCCTGCCTGGGGGCCAGCCAGATGTCGCCGAACTTGACCATCTCGCCGAAGTCGGACGATACCGCCACGGTCTTGGTGCCCTTGTAGCGTACCTCGGTATAGAAGTGGGCATCGGGCGTGCGCGTCTGCGGCACGTTCGATCCCCACACCATCAGGTAGGTCGAGTTGTACCAGTCGGCCGATTCGGGCACGTCGGTCTGTTCGCCCCAGACCTGCGGCGAGGAGGGCGGCAGGTCGCAGTACCAGTCGTAGAACGAACCGCAAACGCCGCCGATCAGCGACATGTAGCGGCTGCCGGCTGCGTAGCTCACCATCGACATCGCCGGAATCGGCGAAAAGCCGTAGATGCGGTCAGGGCCGTAGTCCTTGATGGTGTGGACGTTGGCGGCGGCGATCATTTCCGTCACTTCGTCCCACTTGGCGCGCACGAAGCCGCCCTGGCCGCGCACCGACTTGTAGCGCTTGGCCTTGGCCGGATCGCTGGTGATCGACTTCCACGCCGCGACAGGATCCAGGGTCTTGCGCGCGTCGCGCCACATCTCCATCAGGCGGCCACGGATCAGCGGATACTTCACCCGTTGCGCCGAGTACACGTACCACGAATAGCTGGCGCCACGCGGACAGCCACGCGGCTCATGGTTGGGCAGGTCGGGGCGGGTGCGGGGGTAGTCTGTCTGCTGGACTTCCCAGGTGATCAGGCCGTTCTTGACGAAGATTTTCCAGCTGCACGACCCGGTGCAGTTCACCCCGTGCGTGGAGCGTACGATCTTGTCCTGCTGCCAGCGGCTGCGGTAGGCATTTTCCCAGCTGCGATCCTCATTGCTGACGGCGCCATGGCCATTGGAAAATTCGGCGACGGTCTTCTTGAAAAACGTCAGTCGGTCGAGAAAGTGACTCATTGTTTTGCTCCTGTTAGTCGCGGTTAGGCGTTAGGCGTTAGGCGATAGGCGTGATGAGGGGGAGCTGGCTGTCCTCACCCCTCACCCCTCACGCCTCACGGATTCCGAATTTCGGAACCCTTGCGCAGGTAGAACCACCAGTTCAGTACCAGGCAGAGGGCGTAGAACACCGCAAACCCGTACATGGCCATTTGCGGGGTGCCGGCCTTGATCTGCTCGCCGATCACCACCGGAGCGATGAAGGCGCCGTAGGCGGCCACGGCCGAGGTCCACCCGAGCACCGGGCCGGCCTGCACGCGGTCGAAGATCACGCCAACCGTGCGGAAGGTCGAGCCGTTGCCGATGCCGGTGGCAGCGAACAGCACCACGAACACCACCAGGAACTGGGTGAAGAAGATTTCAGGCGTGGCCGACTGGTAGGCCTGCATCATGATCCAGCCGGCATAGGCAGACGCCACGACCATCACTGCCGAGATGACCTGGGTGACGATAGAGCCTCCTACCTTGTCGGAGATCCATCCGCCTACCGGGCGAATCAGTGCGCCGACGAAGGGGCCGATCCAGGCGTAGGTCAGTGCGGACGGCGCGTTGGGGTTCTTGACGTGAGTCCAGGTCTGGGTAGCGGCGTCGAAGACATGCTGTTCGCCGAAGATGACCGTGATCGCCAGCGGAAGCGCCATCGAGAAGCCGATGAACGAGCCGAAGGTGACGATGTATAGCGCCGTCATCGACCAGGTGTGCTTGTTGCCGAAGATCGCGAACTGCTTGGAAATATTCTCCTTCATGGTGCCGAAGGCGGCGAGCTTCATGATCAGCAGCGTCGACGCGATGATGAGCGGCAAGGCAATCCACATGTTGAGCACGCCCAGGCCGGTCGGGGCCGGCAGATAGAGATACAGGCCGCCGATCGCGGGGATGAAGGCCAGGGTGTAGAGCCAGGTCACCTTGATGAAGGCCGCGATGGCATTGCGGCTGTCGGGCGACACTGTTTCCAGGTTGTTCATGCCGAACCAGGCGATGACGCCCAGCGGAACGAGCGACAGCAGCCAGGCAAAGCCAGCGTTCTGGATGAAGGTCGGCGTGCCGGCCTCGATCTTGCCGAGAATCCAGCCGCTATCCTTGACGAGCGTCATCGAGTCGCCGCCCACCACTCCGAAGATGCTGACCGTCATCACCAGCGGGATCACGATCTGCATCGTGGTCACGCCGAAATTGCCGAGGCCGGCATTCAGGCCAAGCGCCGTGCCCTGTAAGCGCTTGGGAAAGAAGGTGCTGATGTTGGACATCGAGCTGGCGAAGTTGCCGCCGCCGACGCCTGACCACAGCGCCATCAACTGGAAGACCCACAGCGGCCACTCGGGGTGTTGCAGCGCGATGCCGGTTCCGATGGCCGGGGCCAGGAGCATGGAGGTGGTCAGGAAGATGACGTTGCGCCCCCCCGCCAGGCGGATGAAGAACGAGGAGGGAATGCGCATCGTCGCCCCGGCCAGGCCGGAAATGGCGGTCAGCGTGAACAGTTCCTCCTTGGTGAACGGAAAGCCCAGGTTGAGCATCTGCACGCTGATGATTCCCCACATCAGCCAGACGGCGAATCCGCACAGCAACGCCGGGATCGAAATCCACAGGTTGCGATAGGCAATCTTCTTGCCGGTGGTTTCCCAGAATGTCGGGTCTTCCGGGTTCCAGTCCTTGATATTGGTAGGCATAGTGCGCTCCTGGGTTGGGTCGGTCGGGTTATTTGGTCGTGTCTGCGCTGGCCGTCCTGATCATCGGCACCTTGCGCACTTCGGTCATGTACATCCAGATCAGCGAGACCCAGACCACGCCATACAGCAACATGAAGATGCCGCTGTTGATGCCGGTGATGTCAACGATCGCGCCGAACAGGATCGGCAGCAGGAAGCCGCCGAGGCCGCCCATCAGGCCGACGATGCCGGAGATGACGCCGATGTTGTCGGGATATTCGTCCGAGATGTACTTGAACACGCTGGCCTTGCCGAAGCCCCAGGCGATGCCGAGGACGAACAGCAGCGCGGTGAATGCCCAGACGTTGAGGCCGATGTGCAGCGACATGGGGCCCTTGGTCGTCTGGACGACCATTTCGGTCTGCGGATAGGAAAGCAGGAACAGGCAGACCCAGGACACCCACATGACCCACCAGGTGAGACGGTGTGCGCCGAACTTGTCGGACAGCCAGCCGCCCATGGCACGGATCACGCCGGACGGCAGCACGAAAATCGCGGCCAGCAACGCGGCGGTCTGCATCGTGAAGCCGTATTCGGTGATGTAGTACTTGGTCATCCACAGGCTCAGCGCGACATAGCCGCCGAACACGATGGAGTAGTACTGGCACAGCTTCCAGACGTTGGGGTCCTTCAGCGCCTTGAGCTGCTGTTTAAAGGTGACATGGCCCGGCACGTGGTGAGCCGTGTCGGTGTAGGTGAATATCCAGAACAGGATCGCCATTGCAAGCATGGCGATGGCGTAGACCTGGGGCACTGCCTGCCACCCATAGGCGACGACCAGAGAGGGGGCGACGAACTTGGTGACAGCAGCGCCCGCATTGCCGGCGCCGAAGATGCCCATGGCAAAGCCCTGGCGCTTCTTGGGGAACCAGCGCGCCACGTAGGCAATGCCCACCGAGAAGGAGGCGCCTGCCACTCCCACAAACAAGCCCAGCACCAGGAACTGCCAGTATTCGGTCGCGATGCTGATGAGCCAGATCGGCACGACCGTGCTGACCATCAGCACGAAGAACACGATGCGGCCCCCCACCTTGTCTGTCAGCATGCCAAGCGGCAACCTGAACAAGGAACCGGTAAGAATCGGCGTGGCGGCGAGCAGGCCGAATTCGGTCTCGTTGAGTCCAAGATTGGTCTTGATCGGAATGCCGATGATGGAGAACATCACCCACACGGCGAAACACACCGTGAAAGCCAGGGTACTGAGCGAGAGCACGGATATCTGCTTTTGGGTCTGGGTAGCCATGTCGCGTCCTTTGGGAATAATGGGATGGACTTATCTGGTTTCTATGGCTTGCAGTCTAGGCGTCTGGAACAGCGTGCAAAAGGGGGGAGGTAGTCGATGAATCCATGCTTACTACCTCCAAAGAGGTAGGGGTGGTAGTCGCCTAAGTTGTTGTTAATGAATGTGTTTGAAGGGTTGATGAAATATTCGGATTGCCAGATCTGATTATTGGAGGTAAACACAGAGAGCGCGGCGGTGGGGCTGGTGCCACATGCTATATTTCAGTCGTGCCTGACAGGAGGCAGCGAGCAGGACAGCTTCCCTCCAAGCACAGCGGAGTCACATTCATTGGTTGCCAAGGGCTCTGAACGGCCCGCATTGATCAGGGAGAATTCATGAACAAGACTGCTTTCATTCTGGCCATTTCCGTTGCGGCCCTGCTGAGCGCCTGCGGCAAGGAAGAGGCGGCTGCGCCGGAAATGCCAGCCTCCGCTGCGCCTGAGGCTGCAGCCCCCGCACCAGAAGCAGCACCTGCGCCCGAGGCCGCGCCAGCTATGACCGCCAATGAAATGGGCAAGAGCGTCTACAACAAGAGCTGCGCGCTGTGTCATGGCGTTGGTGCGGCCGGCGCGCCGAAGCCGGGTGACACGGCCGACTGGGGACCGCGCATCGCGCGGGGAACGGACGTGCTATACAAGCACGCCATCGAGGGCTTCACGGGCGCGAAGGGGGTCATGCCGCCGCGCGGGGGGGCGGCGGCACTCACCGACGACGAGGTCAAGGCGGCGGTCGATTTCATGGTTGCCCAGTCGAAGTAATCCCGCATACGACACATTGTCGTTTCAGTGGCGAGAAAGGGGAGGCGGTCGCTTCCCCTTTTTTCTTGTCGGCCGGCTGGCCGTATCGTCAGTGGTGGTGATGAACGTTGCGGTCGAGCTGCCGCAGGATTTCTGGCGTGATCTGCTGGAACGACAGGACCTTGCCGCCGCGGTTCTTCGCGAAGGCTTCGGCCGCCTGACGGTCGGCGAAGGCCGGCAGGTCGCCGTCGCGCATCGGACCCATCGCGTTCGATCCGTGCACGAAGACGGCGCGCCGGGCTTCGGTCCACTGGCCGCTGCCGAAGTCGGTTACGTAGCTCGCCGCCACGTCCGATGCGGAATACCCCTTGCTGAAGCGCTCGACCTTGCTGATGAAGACGAACAGGTTGATGGGCGAGTCGAAAAAGTGGGCAGCTCCGTCATTGAATACAAGTTGCGCCGCCCAGCGCGGCGAGCGCGCCGGATACATGCCGCACACGGGACAGCGCGCATCGGCCGGAATTGATCTGGGCGCATGCATGGGCAGCCCGGATCGCGCGTCATAAGGGGTCGGAGGCGCAACGATACAAAGCTCGCTCGATACCGCAGCGGTTTCCGAAGTGGCCTGTCCCCCATGGATCACTGCGATGAGCCCCGTTGCAGCGACTGTCGTCGCAGCGACCACCAGCGAAACCGCCTTCGCGGGCAGGCGCATCAGCCGACATTCCTGTTCCCCAGCATGGGGTCGTCGAGCAGGGCCTGAACGACGCGCCGAAGGTTCGCTTCAGGCTCGGCATCGATATGGGTCAGCGTATCGGGCAGGACCTGTCCGCTGGCATCATGAAGATGGTTCGGGAAGCTCGCGAGGTCGCGATGCAGGGGAGCCGTATCGATTCCGCATTCGGCGTCGCCATAGGTCCAGCGAATGGAATAGGCGTCGGAGGCTGCGTAACGCACCGTCAACGTGATGCCGTTCCTGAGGTGGACCAGCAGGGCATCCTGCCGCTGCTCGACGGGGGCGAGCAATTCTTCAGAAAATGCCGTCTCGACGGCGGCGCCCAGGGCAAGGTGAAGGCTCATGTCCGGTTGACCTCCTGTGTGCGCTCGGCCAGTACTTCGCGCACGGTTTCGCGCGTGTCGTGCAGGATGCGTGCCGCGAGATAGTGCTCGTAGGCCGGATGTTCGGCCACCGCGCCCGACTCGATACGGGCGAGCAGATCAGCTTCGTCTTTCGCGCCGTGCTGCATCAGCACCAGCGCACGGTTTTCGCGCAGTTCGTAAAGCAGACGCGACAACTGGTCGATTTCGGTCGCGGCATCGGGGTCGAGGTTTTCAAAGAAGTCTGTCATGTCGTTCACATCGTGCTGTCGTGGAGTGCACCGCCGTCGAGCATCACCATTTCGGGCGTGATCTCGGAGAATCGATAGACCTTGCCGCCATGCTGCGCAGCGAACTTCGCTGCGTCCTGCTCGGCAGCGAAGCTTGCGATCGTGGGTCCCATGGAGCCGCGGCGCGAGCTGCCATGCACGTAAAAGGCGGCCTTGGCGTCGATCCACTGGCCCTTCGGCTGGTCCCAGTCCGCCTTTCCCATGTCCTGCACGAAGAGACCGGTCACCTGTCGCACCTGCTCCGGGTTGAGGTGGAGGTGGAACATCTCCACGGTGTCGCAGAAGAAATCCGGCTCGGCCCGCCCCGTGTAGTGGATCTGTGCCTTGGGACCGGGGTAGTCGGCCAGCAGCATGCCGTCGAGCGCGCAGGCGGTGCCCTGCGTGATCTCGATCGGCCCGACAGTGGATGCGGTCTCGGACTGACCGCAGGCGGTCAAGGTGGACACGACGAAGGCGCTGAGCGCCAGTTTGTTGAGGACAGATCTCATCGACGGAATCTCCAGGTAGCAATTCCAAGCGGGGCGACGATCCACGCGAGCATCACCAGGCTCAGCAGCCAGATGTCGGCAAGTGCCGGTGGGAACACGGTCGCCAGGCCATAGAGCGTGCGAACGTCTTCGAGCGTGAAGATATTCAGCACCCGAAATACGTCGGCCGGATTGGCCAGCAAAAGGTAAGGGAAGATCTCGCCGCCGTACTGGCCGCCCGTGAAGACCAGCGCCCCCAGCAGCAGCAGGTCGAACACGAGCACGAAAAAGAACCACAGCGCGATGGCCATGCCCGACGCGCGCGTGCGGTCCGCGGCAAAGACCGAGACCATCACCGCAAGGCTGAGAAAGGCCATCCCGAGCAACACCGAGCTGATCATGAAGCCGAAGTAATGCAGCAGGGCGCTGAGGTCGAGCTGGGTAGACAGCACGACCGCCACCAGGCCGAAACCGGCCAGGGTGGAGAACGCCAGCGCGGCGGCGAGGCCCAGATACTTGCCCAGCAGCAACTCGAACCGGGTGATCGGCATCGACAGCAGCAAGTCGAGCGAGCCGCGTTCGCGCTCGCCGACGATGGCATCGAAACCCAGAATGAGCGCGATCAGCGGGATCAGGTAGATGACGAGGCTCACCAGGCTCGCAATCGTGAACTCGATCGAGCGAAAGCCGACCGCGCCCTGCTGGGCGCCTCCGAAGTAGGCGATGGCGAGGGCAAACACGGTGAACACCAGCGCGACCGCGAGAATCCAGCGGTTGCGGATCCGGTCCCAGAACTCCTTGCCGGCGATGGTAGCTATCAGGCCGAATTGCATGCGTGCTCCCGGTTACCTGGAATAGCCGAAGAACACGTCTTCGAGCGAGGGTTCGCGGACGTGCAGGTCGAGCACGCGGCCGTCGAGCGCCGAGAGCGCTTCCAGCACGGCCATTTTCGACTCGCGCCGGCACTGCACCGCGACGTGCGCGTCGTGCGCCTCGATCGCGCTGATCGGCAGGTGTCCCAGCGCGGCGCGCACGGACTCGAAGTCCTCGGGCGCAATGCGGATGTTGAACCAGAGCGGCAGGTCCATCTGCTCGCGCAGCGCCTGCACGCTTCCCACAGCCTGGATCTTGCCGTTCGCCATGATCGCGAGGCGGTCGACGCGCTCCTGGATCTCGGCGAGGATGTGCGAGGTCAACACGATCGTCACGCCTTCGGCCGTGAGGCCGCGCAGGATCGAATAGAACTCGCGGATCGCTTCCGGGTCGAGACCGGTAGTCGGCTCGTCGAGAAACAGGATCTGCGGCTTGCCAAGCAGCGCCTGCGCGAAGCCGAGGCGCTGTCGCATGCCCTTGGAGTACTCGCGCACGCGGCGCCTCGCCGCCTGCAGCAAGCCGACGTGTTCGAGTGCAGGGAGACAATCCCCAGTTGGCGCGTTCTTGAGCTTGGAGAAGAACTGCAGGGTTTCAAGACCGGTCAGGTTTTCGTAGAGGACGACGTTTTCCGGTAGGTAGCCGATCTTGCGCCGGACGGCGCGAAAGCCGCCCCCCGAAATCGGTGCATTGGCGATTTCGATGGATCCGGAGGTCGCCGGTATCAGCCCCAGCATCATCTTGAAGAGGGTGGTCTTGCCGGCCCCGTTGTGGCCGATCAGGCCGAAGACTTCGCC
>JBFHQA010000106.1:0-9194 GCA_041592455.1 Thiobacillus sp.
ACGGCCTGCAGGTCGAAGGCCGGCTTGCCGTTGGTCATGCCGAGCTTGGACTGGACGATGCACGCCGTGCTCGGAAACACCAGGTCGGGCGTGGTGGTGGCCACCAGCAAGAGATCGATGTCGTCCGGCTTGAGGCCGGCCACCTCGAGCGCTGCTTGCGCGGCCCGGGTCGCCAGGTCGCTGGTCAGTTCGCCCTCGGCGGCCATGTGGCGCTCGCGGATGCCGGTGCGCTCGACGATCCACTGATCGCTCGTTTCGACCAGCTTTTCGAGGTCGGCGTTGGTCAGGATGCGAGCCGGCAGATAGCTGCCGGTGCCCAGGATGCGCGAATAGGTCAAGCGGCCACCCGTTGTAGAAGTTGTATCTGGTCGGTGATGCGTTTCAGCACGTTGTTGCGCACTTCGTCGCTGGCGGTTTCGATGGCGTGCTCGAAGGCGAAGCGGTCGGCCGATCCGTGGCTCTTGACCACGACGCCCTTCAGTCCGAGCAGCGTGGCGCCATTGTAGCGGCGGGGATCGAGGCGGTACTTGAACGACTTCAGCACCGGCAGCGCCAGCAGGCCTGCGATGCGCGTCAGCCAGTTGCGCTTGAATTCGGCCTTCAGGGTCGTGGCGATCATCTTGGCGAGACCTTCCGAGGCTTTCAGCGTCACGTTGCCGACGAAGCCGTCGCACACCACGACGTCGGTGGTGCCCTTGAAGATGTCGTCGCCCTCGACGTTGCCGTAGAAGTTCAGGTGGCTGGCACGCAGCAGTTCGGCCGCCTGCTTGACCATGTCGTTGCCCTTGATGTCTTCCTCGCCGATGTTCAGCAAGCCCACGCTCGGATTCGACTTGTGCTCGACAGCCGACACCAGCATCGCGCCCATGACGCCGAACTGCAGCAGGTGCTCGGCCGTGCAATCGACGTTGGCGCCCATGTCCAGCACCAGGGCGTGGCCCTTGACCGTCGGCATCACGGCTGCGATTGCGGGCCGGTCGATGCCGGGAAGGGTCTTCAGCACGAAACGGGCAGTGGCCATCAGGGCGCCGGTGTTGCCGGCCGATACGCAGGCATCGGCCTCGCCGGACTTGACGAGATCGATAGCCACGCGCATGGAGGAGTCTTTCTTGCCGCGCAAGGCGAGCGCAGGCGCCTCATCCATGGCCACCACCTGGCTGGCGTGGCGGACGATGAGGCGCGGCCCGGGCTGGGCCCGATGCGCCTTGAGTTCGGCTTCGACGATATCCTGCGGCCCGACCAGAATGACATTCAGGTCGGAATGACGCGCAAGACTATGGATCGCCGCCGGTACGGTGACATGGGGGCCGTGATCGCCCCCCATGACATCAATGGCGACTGTGATATTTCTCATACAGCCGGTTTGTTTGGCTGAGTTGATCGCGCCAGTCCGGGACGACCAGGCCCCGGGTCACTGAAACCCTGGCGCGTCCGAAGATTACTCGCCTTTGGCCTTGACGACCTTGCGGCCACGATAAAAGCCGTTCGGGCTGATATGGTGGCGCAGATGGGCTTCACCCGTGGTCGGCTCGACGGCCAGCGCAGGGTTGGTCAGGAAATCGTGCGAGCGGTGCATGCCACGCTTGGACGGGGATTTTTTGTTCTGCTGGACTGCCATTTCTTACTCCTTAAAATCGTTGCGCCAAACCTGTTGGCGCCCTTTAAACCTTCTCAACCCCTCAAACGGGGCATTCACCTTCAGCGTGCATGGTTGCCAGCGGCAGACCCAACAACACTTCATCCTCGACCAGATCGACCAGATCCAGGCTCTCGCTCGACAGAATCGCATCGCTGTCAGGCAATGCGTCCAGCCTTTCCAGTTCGGCGTCGTTGCGGGCCAGATGCACCACACGCTCGACCTGAACCGGGTATTGCATATCCTTCAGGCATCGCTGGCAGATCGTTCCGACCTCACCGCTAGCCACCAGCTTCAGTGACAGACCACCCCGGGAGTCGGCCCGCCCTTCCACTCGACAGAACAGCTCGCCTTGCGTAAATTCGTGGGCAAGCCTTGGAAACGCAGCCACATCGGAGCGCACCTCCCATGCCTGCGAATCCCTGCAAAAACGCCGGGGATCGACCTGGACAGGCCGCAACCCTTCTTCAGGCTGGTTCATGGTACTCACGATCGATCACGCCCGGGTGCAGCACGCAAACAACCAACATGACGCACCCGCTTAAACATTAGCCCGCAATGATATGATTTCGCGTTCTTTTTGTCAAAGAAACACAAGCCATCCCAACTTCGGGCGTGCCCATGCTTAAAAAAATACTGGTCGCCAACCGGGGCGAGATCGCCGTCCGCATCGTCAGGGCCTGCGCCGAACTGGGAATCAAGTCGGTCGCCATCTATACCGACGCCGACCGCCACGCGCTTCACGTCAAGAAAGCCGACGAGGCCTACCACATCGGCAAGGACCCGATCCTGGGCTACCTGAACGCCCATACGCTGGTCAACCTGGCCGCGGCCTCGGGCTGCGACGCGCTGCATCCGGGGTACGGCTTCCTGTCCGAAAACCCCGACCTGGCGGCCATTTGCGCCCGGCGCGGCATCCGCTTCATTGGCCCCTCCCCCGACGTGATCCGCCGCATGGGCGACAAGATCCAGGCCCGCAACGCGATGATCGCCGCCGGCATCCCGGTGGTGCCGGGTTCCGACCACAACCTGGAGAACGTCGAGGAAGCGCGCGCGCTGGCCAACCGGATCGGCTACCCAGTCATGCTCAAGGCGACCAACGGCGGCGGCGGCCGCGGCATCCGCCGTTGCGACAGCGAGGCCGACCTGCTGAAGAACTACGACCGCGTGGTATCGGAAGCCAGCAAGGCCTTCGGCAAGCCCGAGGTCTTCGTCGAGAAGTGCGTGGTCCATCCCAAGCACATCGAGGTGCAGATCCTCGGCGACACCCAGGGCAACGTGATCCACCTGTTCGAGCGCGACTGCTCGATCCAGCGCCGCAACCAGAAGCTGATCGAGATCGCGCCCAGCCCGCAACTGACCGAGGCCCAGCGCCAATACATCGGCAAGCTGGCGGTGCGGGCCGCCAAGGCAGTCGGCTACGTCAACGCCGGCACGGTCGAATTCCTGCTCGACAGCGACAACCAGTTCTACTTCATGGAGATGAACACGCGACTGCAGGTCGAGCACCCGATCACCGAGGCCGTCACCGGCGTCGACATCGTCCAGGAACAGATCCGCATCGCCTCCGGCCTGCCGCTGCAATACAAGCAGGACGAGATCAAGCACCGCGGCTTCGCCATCGAGTTTCGCGTCAACGCCGAGGACCCGAAGAACGAGTTCCTGCCCAGCCTCGGCCGCATCACACGCTACTATTCCCCGGGAGGACCGGGTGTGCGGGTGGACGCGGCGATCTACACCGACTATGTGATCCCGCCCTACTTCGATTCCATGTGCGCCAAGCTCACGGTGTGGAACCTGAACTGGGAATCGACCATCGCCCGCGGCAGCCGCGCGCTGTCCGACATGCTGGTCTACGGCGTGAAAACGACGATTCCGTACTACCAGGAAATCCTCAGAAACCCGGAATTCCGCAGCGGGCGCTTCAACACCAGCTTCGTCGACGAACATCCGGAACTCACCCAGTACACCGAAAAGAAACCGCCGGAAGTGATTGCAGCGGCCATCGCCGCCGCCATCGCCGCTCACCAAGGGTTGTAAAACATGGCCAAAGTACACATCACCGAACTCGTTCTGCGCGACGGTCACCAGTCGCTCATCGCCACCCGCATGCAGACCGCCGACATGCTGCCGATCTGCAGCGCGCTCGACCAGATCGGCTTCTGGTCGCTGGAAGCCTGGGGCGGCGCGACCTTCGACGCCTGCGTGCGCTTTCTGCGCGAAGACCCGTGGGAACGCCTGCGCCAGTTGAGGAAGGCGCTGCCCAACACGCGCATCCAGATGCTGCTGCGCGGCCAGAACCTGCTCGGCTACCGCAACTATTCCGACGACGTGGTGCGCGCCTTCGTGCAGAAATCCGCCGACAACGGCGTCGACGTGTTCCGCATCTTTGACGCCATGAACGACCTGCGCAACCTGCGCGTCTCGGTCGAAGCGGTGAAGGCTGCCGGCAAACACGCCGAGGGCACGGTTAGCTATACCACCAGTCCGGTGCACGACATCCCGCACTTCGTCGGGCTGGCCAGGGGACTGGCCGAGATGGGCTGCGACACCATCGCGATCAAGGACATGGCGGGCCTGCTGACGCCGTATACCGCGTACGAACTGGTCAAGGCCATCCGCGAAGCAACGAACCTGCCCGTCCACACCCACAGCCACGCCACCTCGGGGCTCGCGCACATGGTGCACCTGAAGGCGGTCGAGGCCGGTGCGGAAATCATCGACACCTGCGTCGGCGCGTTCGCCGAAGGCGCGAGCCATCCCACCACGCAGAGCCTGGTCGCCGCCCTGGCGGGCACCGAATACGACACCGGCCTGTCGCTGCCGAAAATCGAGGAAGTCTCGGCCTACTTCAAGGAAGTGCGCAAGAAATACTGGCAGTTCGAATCGGCCTTCACCGGTACCGACACGCGCGTGCTGATCAACCAGGTGCCAGGCGGGATGATTTCGAACCTCGCCAACCAGCTCAAGGAGCAAGGCGCGCTCGACAGGATGGACGCCGTGCTCGACGAAATCCCGCGCGTGCGCGAGGATCTCGGCTACCCGCCGCTGGTGACGCCGACCTCGCAGATCGTCGGCACCCAGGCTGCACTGAATGTGCTGACCGGCGCGCGATACAAGTCGGTGACCAACGAGGTCAAGCTCTACCTGCAGGGCCGCTACGGGCAGGCGCCGGGACACATCAACGAGGAAGTCCGCAAGCTGTCCATCGGCGATCTCGAAGTCACGACCTGCCGCCCTGCCGACCTCCTGGCCGACGAACTCGACAAGCTGCGCGGCGAGATCGAGAGCCTGGCCAAGTCCGACGAGGACGTGCTGACTTACGCCATGTTCCCTGAAATCGGCAAGACCTGGCTGCAGGAGCGCGCGGCCGGCACGCTCAAGCCCGAACCGCTGCTGCCGCCCGGCGCCTCGCAAAAGGAAAGCGAGCCGCGCTATGCGGCCGACGAGTTCAGGATCACGCTGCACGGCGAGACCTACCACATCAAGCTGTCGGGCAGCGGCCACGCCGACGCCGCGCAGCGTCCCTATTTCGTGTCGGTCGACGGCGTGACTGAAGAAGTCCTGGTCGAAGCGCTGAACGAGGTGGCCGTCTCCACGGGCGGCGACAGCGCGCCCCGTAAGACCGCAGCCGCGCCTGCCGCTGCCGGCCAGAAGCCGCGCCCCAGCCACCCCGGCCACGTGACGGCCGCCATGCCCGGCACCATCGTCGACGTGCTGGTCAGTATCGGCCAGAACGTCAAGGCGGGCGACGGCGTGCTGGTGATCGAGGCGATGAAAATGGAAAACGAGGTGCAGGCGCCGATTGCGGGCGTCGTCATCAGCATCTTTGCCAAGAAGGGCGACGCGGTCACCCCGGACATGGCCCTGGTCGAGATCCAGCCGGAATGACGCTCGGCCACGATCATGCCGGACAAGCCAGGCTTGTCCTGGCATCCACCTCACGCTACCGGCGCGAGCTGCTGACCCGCCTGGGCATGCCGTTCGAGGTGCTCTCGCCCAATGTCGATGAAACGCCGCTGCCGGATGAATCGCCCTCCGCCACCGCACTGCGCCTGTCGGTGCTGAAGGCCCGGGCCGCCTCCGCAGCCTGGCCCGACGCACTCATCATCGGCTCCGACCAGGTGCTGATGCTCGACTCGGAGCAGCTCGGCAAGCCCGGCAACTTCGACAAGGCTTTTGCCCAACTGAAGAAAATGCAGGGCAAGGCGATGGTGTTCCACACCGCGCTGACGCTGCTGAACAGCCGCACCGGAAACGTCCAGACCCGCGACGTGCCGACGGTCGTGCATATCCGTCCGCTCAGCGACGCGCAGATCACCGCGTATCTCGAGAAGGAGCAGCCCTATGACTGCGCGGGCTCGGCCAAGAGCGAATCGCTCGGCATCGCGCTGATGACGCGCATGGACAGTCCCGACCCGACAGCCCTGATCGGCCTGCCGCTGATGGCGCTGACCGAAATGCTGCTGAACGAAGGCGTAGACGTGCTGACCGTGCCGAAACAGTCCTGATGGCGAGCGGAACCCTCTACCTGATTCCGGTCCCGCTCGGACCGGTCAGCCCGGACGCCTGCCTGCCGCCGGACACGCTGGCCATCGCCCGGCGTCTGGAGCACTTCGTCGTCGAGCGCGCCAAGACCGCGCGCGCCCACCTCAAGGCCATGGGCCACCCGCAGCCGATCCAGGCGCTGAAACTCGAAGAACTCAACGAACACACGCCGGTTGCCGCGATCCCGCCGTTGCTGGCGCCGCTCAAGGCCGGGTTCGATGTCGGCCTGTTGTCCGAGGCGGGTTGCCCCGCCGTCGCCGACCCCGGCGCGGCCCTGGTGCTGGCGGCCCACCGCGAGAACATCCCGGTCGTGCCGCTGATCGGGCCGTCGTCGATCCTGCTGGCATTGATGGCCTCCGGCCTGGGCGGGCAGCGTTTTGCGTTCCACGGCTACCTGCCCGCCAAGGAGCCCGAGCGTAGCCAGAGCATTCGCACCCTCGAAACCGCCGCACGCCGCGACCGCGCCACGCAACTGTTCATCGAAACGCCCTATCGCAGCCAGGCGCTGATGGAGGCACTGGCCGCCACGCTGTCGCCCGGCACCCTGATCAGCGTGGGGGCGGACCTCAGCCTGCCCACCCAACTTATCCAGACCCGCACGGCCAAAAACTGGCGGGGCCAGACGGCCCCGGTCAAGGACAAGCTGGCGGTATTCGGCATCGGCATGCCAGGCTGACATGGGCCTTGCGGCCCGTGAAGCAACTAGGGATACCCCCTATTTACCCCTTTTAATTCCATGGCTATTGGGCGCAAAATGCCCTTGCCAATATGGTAGACATGAACTATCTCGAATACTCGGGTTGCCCTCGAGTTCCGGTCTGCCTGCCGGACACTTGAAGGGGGCCTACCCCAGCCAAACGCAGGATCCGAGGCGCGAACATCAACGGTTCCGGCGCCCCGTGCATGCGGTCGTCACCGGAACAGGAGGCCTACTGTGCGCAATATCAGGAAAGTGGACAGCCGACAGCGCGTCGTGTCGGCATGCGATCTGAGTCTTCAAGTCTTGCAGTCACACCCTCCCTCGCCGCCCGCTCGCGCACGACCGATCGGCAGGGTCTGGCGTGCGCTCGAGCGCATCAGCGACATGCTCTCGAAAGGCATCGCCGCTCATCCCGAACGCTTGCGGCACGACATCACGGCCTACGCCCTCGCCTTGCTGCAACTGCGCGAATCGTCGGCCATGGCAGGCATGGAACGCCTGACGAACGCCTGTGACGCGCTCGCCATCACCGTGTCCAGGTTGATCGACGACGGGTCACGCGCCACCCAGGCACAGTGCGAAGCGCTCACGCGGTTTGCTGCGCACGCGCGCGCGATGATTGCCATGTACGGTAGCCAGGCCATGCTGTTCAAGGCCCCTGACAGGGCTCTGCTCGCATCCCGTCGGCTGGAGGCCGGCAATGGCAACCGGCCTCAGAAATCCAGCCAGTCAAGCCGCAAAGTCAGCCGTTCGCCGGAGGCGGTTACCGCCACCAGCCACTCCGCCCCGTCGCGCGTCAGCACATCGACCGGCAACAGGCGCATGCGGCCCTTCAGGTCGCCCGCCTTCACGTCCACCTCGAGCCACTGGCGCCTGAGCGCGGCGTATTCCAGGCGCTCGTGATCGGCGCAGGCGATCGGCTGGTAGTCGCTCAACGCAGGACGACCCCTGCTTTTTCAAACGGAGCAAGGGCCTTTCCCATGGCAACCCCCAGGCGACCGACCAGGCGATCGGCCAGGCTTTCCTGCTGGGTGTAGTCGACGATGTCTTCGGCCTTGATGACGTCGCGGGCGACGGATTCGACGTTGCCCAGCCCGTCGGACAGGCCGAGCTGGATGCTCTTCTCGCCGCTCCACACCAGGCCGCTGAACATCTCCGGTGTTTCCTTGAGCCGCTTGCCGCGCCCCTCGCGGACGACGTTGATGAACTGGCCATGGATTTCTTCCAGCATCTGCTTGGCAAAGGCCTGCTGTTTCGGATCGACCGGCGAGAACGGGTCAAGGAATCCCTTGTTTTCGCCCGCGGTCAGCAAACGCCGCTCGACGCCGAGTTTTTCCATCGTCTGGGTAAAGCCGAAGCCGTCCATCAGCACACCGATCGAGCCGATGATGCTGGCCTTGTCGACAAAGATCTTGTCGGCACCGGCGGCCACGTAATAACCGCCTGACGCGCAGATGTCGTCGACCACGGCGTAGAGAGGAATGTTCGGATGCAGGGCGCGCAGGCGCTTGATCTCGTCGTAGATCTGGCCGGCCTGGACCGGGCTGCCGCCGGGGCTGTTGATGCGCAGGATCACGCCCTTGGTCTTCTTGTCCTCGAACGCACCCTGCAGGCTGCCGATGATCGAGTCGGCGCTGGCCTCGTCGGACGAAATGACGCCTTGCAGGTCGATCAGGGCGGTGTGTTCCTTGGGCAGGGCCACGCCGTCCGAGCCGAACCAGCCTGCCGCCAGGAACAGCACGATGAACAGATAGAGAAAGCCGAGCGTCTTGAACAGGATGCTCCAGTGGCGGGTGCGCCGCTGCTCCTGGATCGCCGACATCGCCAGTTTTTCCAGCACGCTGCGTTCCCAGTTCGTCTGGCCGGGTTTTTCCTGTTCGTTCATGCTTCTTCCATCGTGAAAATGTGGCCGTCTTTCTCGACGACCGGGATCGGGATCAAGCCGCGCCCCGCGCAGCGTCCGCCCACGCACTGGCCGCTGGCGGGGTGATAGAGGGCGCCGTGCGTGGAGCAGATCAAGTATAGCCGCGAGTCGTCGAAGAAAACCCCTTCCTGCCAGTCAAGTTCCACCGGCACGTGGCCGCACTGGTTGAGGAAGGCGCGCGGCTGGCCATCGTATCGCACCACGAAGGCCTGCTGCGGCCTGCCATGGCGGTTCAACTCGAAGCGCACCCCCTTGCCCTGCTCTTCGAGGTCGCCCGCGGCGCAGATCAGGCGTTCGCGTTCAGCCATGCGTGCACCTCGGCAAAACTGTTCATCAGGGCCAGCGGCGCATGCGGATGCAGGTCCTCCGCCTCGTGCGCGCCATAG